>JBIKVM010000049.1:0-16709 GCA_044356825.1 Limisphaerales bacterium | reverse complement strand
GGCGGGGGGCCGGCGGGGGCGGCCTCGTCCTGGCGGCATGCCCTTGCCGCCCCGGGTGTCGGCGGCCGCCGGCGGGCCCCTGCGCGGTGGTTGCGGGGCGCGGGGGAATGCCTATAGTCCCGCGCGGGACGCGGGCCATGTGGGCCGCAGCATGGGCAGGGCGATGAAAACGGTCGAGATCTACACCACCCCGCTTTGCGGCTATTGCCATGCGGCGAAGGGCCTCCTCGGGCGCAAGGGGGTGGCCTTTGCCGAGATCGACCTCGCCCAGCACCCCGAGCGGCGGGCCGAGATGGTGGCGCGCGCGGGAGGCCGGCGGACGGTGCCGCAGATCTTCATCGGGGGCGTCCATGTCGGGGGCTGCGACGATCTGCACGCGCTCGAGGCGGCGGGGCGGCTCGATCCGATGCTGGCGGGCTGATGCGCGCGGGGCTCGTCCAGCTCAATGTCGGGGACGACCCGGGCGCGAACCTTGCCGCCACGGTCGCGGCGGTGCGCGCGGCGGCAGCGGGGGGGGCGGGCCTCGTGCTCACGCCCGAGTGCACGAACCTGCTGACCTCGGACCGCGCCCACCAGCGCGCGGTGGTGCGGCGCGAGGCCGAGGATCCGACGCTCGCCGCGCTCCGCGAGGAGGCCGCGCGGGCGGGGATCTGGCTGCTGATCGGCTCGCTCGCGCTCGTCTCGGACGAGGATCCCGAGGGGCGGCTAGCCAACCGCAGCTTCCTCATCGCCCCCGGCGGCGAAATCGCGGCGCGCTATGACAAGATCCACATGTTCGACGTCGACGTCTCGCCGACCGAGGTCTATCGCGAATCGGCGGCCTTCCGGCCGGGCGGGCGGGCGGTGCTGGCCGAAACCCCCTTCGGACGGATCGGGATGACGGTCTGCTATGATGTGCGTTTCGGCCATCTGCACCGGCGGCTGGCGCAGGCGGGCGCCGAGATCCTGACGGTGCCGGCGGCCTTCAACCACATCACCGGGGCGGCGCACTGGCATGTGCTGTTGCGCGCGCGCGCGATCGAGACGGGGTGCTTCGTGCTCGCCCCGGCGCAGACGGGCTTTCACCCCGACACGATCGGGCGGGGCAAGGGGCGGCGGACCTATGGCCATTCGCTGGCCGTGGCACCCTGGGGCGAGGTGCTCGCGGATGCGGGCGAGGCGCCGGGCGTGAGCCTTGTCGATCTCGACCTCGCCGAGGTCGGCCGTGCGCGGGGCCGGGTGCCCGCGCTTGCCCATGACCGGCCGATCGAGGGGCCGTGATGTCGGGGCGCGGCGAGGAGGTGGCGATCGCGCTCTTTGGCGAGCTGTTCATGGCCGACCAGTTGGCCCGGGCACGCATCGGCAAGGCGCTGCCCCGGGGGATGCAGCTGTCGCATTTCGCGGTGCTGAACCACCTCGCCCGCACGGCGGATGAGCGCACGCCCGCCCAGCTCGCGCGGGCCTTCCATGTCACCCGCGGGGCGATGACGAACACGCTTAACCGCCTCGAATGGGCCGGGCATGTCCACATCCGGCCCGACTGGGACGATGCGCGGCGCAAGTTCGTCGCGATCAGCCCGGCGGGGCGGGCGGCGCGCGATGCTGCGGTGCAGTCGGTGGCGCCGATGCTGGCCGCGACGGTCGCCGAACTTGGCGAGGATCGCGTGCGCGCGGCGCTCTCCGTCCTGCGCGCGCTGCGTACCCGGCTCGAGGATGCCGGCTGATCAGCGCCGCAGGCTCGCGGTGACGTAGTTCACCGACAGGTCGCGCGCCGAGAGGTGCCACGACCAGCCGAGCGGGTTGAACACCATCCCCTTGCGGTCCACGGGTTCGAACCCCGCGCCCCGGAGCAGCGCGTAAAGCTCGTCGGGGGTGATGAACTTCGACCATTCATGCGTGCCCTTGGGCAGCCAGCGCATCACATGCTCGGCCCCGATGATGGCCATGAGGTAGCTCTTGGCGTTGCGGTTGAGCGTCGAGCAGACCATGAGGCCCCCCGGACGCGTCAGCGCGTGGCAGGCCGCGAGATAGGCGGCCGGATCGGCGACATGCTCGATCACCTCCATGTTGAGGACGGCATCGAAGCGCTCGCCCGCCCCGGCGAGCGCCTCGGCGGTGGTGTGGCGATAGTCGATGGCAAGCCCCGACTGCTCGGCATGGAGCCGCGCCACGGGAATGTTGCGCGCCGCCGCATCCGCGCCCACGACCTCGGCGCCGAGCCGCGCCATCGGCTCGCACAAGAGCCCGCCGCCGCAGCCGATATCGAGGATGCGCAGCCCTGCAAATGGGGCCTGCGCCGAAAGGTCGCGGTCGAACTCGGCCGCGATCTGGCGGGTGATGTAGTCGAGCCGGCAGGGGTTGAGCATGTGCAGCGGCTTGAACTTGCCGGCCGGATTCCACCATTCGGCGGCCATCGCCTCGAACTTGGCGATCTCGGCGGGGTCGACGGTTGACTGGCTCTGCATCGGGCATCCCTTCGCTGATCTCATTGTGGTGGCGCGGCGGTTGAGGTCTATATAGGGCCGTCATGGACAGGAACGCAGCCCCGGGCCAGCTTTCGACCCATCTTTTCCCGCTGATCGACCCGTTCGATCAGCGCGTGATCGACATGGGCGACGGCCACCGGGTCTATGTCGAGCAATGCGGCAACCCCGCGGGCCTGCCGGTCCTGGTGCTGCACGGCGGCCCGGGGGGCGGGTGCAGCCCGGTGATGCGGCGCTATTTCGACCCGGCCGTCTTTCGTGTCGTGCTCTTCGATCAGCGCGGCTGCGGCCGATCGCGCCCGCAGGCGAGCGTGGTCGCGAACACGACCTGGCACCTCATCGACGACATCGAGACGATCCGCACGCTTCTGGGAATCGACAGCTGGGTGCTGTTCGGCGGCAGCTGGGGCGCGACGCTCGCGCTCGTCTATGCGATCCGCCATCCCGAGCGCGTCCGCCACCTGGTGCTGCGGGGCGTGTTCCTGATGACGCAGGAGGAATTGCGCTGGTTCTACGGCGGCGGGGCGGGGGCCTTCTTTCCCGCCGAATGGGCGCGCTTTGCCCAGGCCATCCCCGAGGATGAGCGGGGCGATCTGATCGCGGCCTATCACAAGCGCCTCTTTTCGGGCGATCCCGCGCAGGAGCAGCACTTCGGCCGCGTCTGGTCGGGCTGGGAGAATGCGCTGGCCAGCATCGTCCCGCATCCGGGGGCGGGCGAAAGCCCGCCCGATTACGCCCGCACCTTCGCCCGGCTCGAGAACCACTATTTCACCCATGGCGGGTTCCTCGACCACGACGGCTGGATCGAGGCGCAAAAGCCGCGCCTGCGCGACCTGCCCGCGACCATCGTGCAGGGCCGCTATGACATGATCTGCCCGCCCGTTTCCGCATGGCGGCTCGCGCGCGACTGGCCGCGCGCCGATCTGCGGCTCGTGGGGCTTGCGGGACACGCGCTGTCGGAACCCGCGATCACGGCCGAGCTTGTCGCCGCGATGCGCCGGATCGGGGGGCAGGGATGACGGACGCGGGCGAGGCCGCGCCGGGGCGGGCGGTCTGGCGGATCGGGGGGGCGGACCGGATCGCCTTTCTGCAGGGCATCGTCTCGGCCGACGTCCGCGCGCTGGCGCGCGGGCCGGTCTATGCCGCGATCCTGACGCCGCAGGGCAAGTATATCGCGGATTTCCTGATGGTCGGGGCGGATGACGCGATCTGGGTCGACATCGACGCCGCGATCGCCGAGCCGACGATGCGCCGCCTCATGCTCTATCGGCTGCGCGCCGATGTCACGATCGAGCCCGCGGCGCGCCATGTCGTGCGCGGGCTGGGTGCCGCCCCGCCCGACGGCTGGGCCGATCCGCGTCACCCCGCGCTCGGCTGGCGGGCGCTGCGCGCCGCGCCGGGGCCCGAGGCGCGGATCGACTGGGATGCGATCCGCGTCCGCCATGGCATCCCCGAGACGGGCATCGAGCTGACGTCCGAGACCTACATCCTCGAGGCCGGGTTCGAACGCCTGCACGGCGTCGATTTCCGCAAGGGCTGCTATGTCGGGCAGGAGGTGACGGCGCGGATGAAGCACAAGACCGAGTTGAAGAAGGGTCTCGTGCGGCTCGCGATCAGCGGCACCGCGCCCCCCGGCACACCCATCCTGCGCGAGGGGCGCGAGGTGGGCACGCTCGGCACCGTCGCGGGCGACCGCGCGCTCGCCTTCGCGCGCTTTGATCGCGTGGGGCCGGGGATGGAGGCGGGCGCGGCGCGGCTCGAACCCGAGCCGGGCTCAGGCGCGCTCGGAGTATTCGACTAGTTCGGTGTTGACGACAATCCGCTCGCCCGTGCCGACGAAGGGCGGCACCATGACGCGCACGCCATTGTCGAGGATCGCGGGCTTGAAGCTCTTGGCCGCCGTCTGGCCCTGCTGGACGGGCTCCGTCTCGACGATGGTGCAGATGACCTTGACGGGCAGGCTGACCGAGAGCGCCTCCTCGCCATAGTATTCGACCCGCGCCGTCATGCCGTCCTGCAGGAAGGGCCGCCGCTCGCCCAGAAGGTCGGCGTCGATCTCGATCTGCTCATAGGTCTCGGCATCCATGAACACGAGCCGGCCGTCGGTTTCATAGAGGAACTGCTGGTCCTTGCGGTCGAGGTCCACGACCTCGACCTTGTCCTCGGAGCGGAAGCGTTCGTTGAGCTTGCGCCCGTCGCGCAGGTTCTTGAGCTCGACCTGCGCGAAGGCGCCGCCCTTGCCGGGCTTCACATGCGCCACCTTCACCGCGGCCCAAAGCCCGCCGGCGTGGTCGAGCACGGCGCCCGGCTTGATCTCGTTGCCGTTCATCTTGGGCATCACAAAACCTTTGCAGAAGGTTGATCGCTGTCGGCCGATGGCTATATATCGCCCTCATCTGCCCCGCAACCCGACTAGATGCTGTGGGTCCGCATCAGCAGCCATGCGCAGGGCGCATATCTGCCATGATGAATGGGACATACCGAATCGGGCGTCGGGCAGACTAATGGGGTTCTCCGCGTCGTCTGCAAGAGCATTTGCACACGGCACTAAGCGGATTGGGCAAGGAGAGACCGGGATGGCCGACTTCATCGATGGCACAGCATTCACGCACGAGCAGGGGCAGCGCGCGCGCAAACTCTTTGCTGCGGTCGTGCTGGCCGCGCTCGACGATGCGATCTCGGACGACAAGAAATATGGCAACGGCCCCGAGCAGATCGCGCGCTGGGCGCGCTCGCGCGATGGGCGCGAAGTGCTGTCCTGCGCCGGCATCGACCCCAACGAGCGGGTCGTGAAGGGGCTGATGGATTTCGTGGCGCGCGGCGTGCGCACCTCGGTTGCCCTCTCTCGCGAGGAAAGCGAGCGGCGTCAGGCACTGCTCAGCGATCAGGCCGAAGCGGCCTGATCCATGCCGGCATGCGACATGCGCCGCGCCCCATCGGGCGCGGCGTTGTCATTCCGTCTGGCCGAGAACCGAAAGGATCCGGTCAAGCCGCCTGCCTTCGGGCGATACGGGCGCCGACTTGACTGCGTCATGATAGGCCGAGACGTCATAGACCGGCACGCCGAGTTTCAGATCGGCAACTGTCAGCAGCCCCATCGTCGCCAGAAGGCCATAGGCCGACTTCTGCTCGGATGCGATGGCCGACAGCCTGCCCGCCTCGGCATCGCGCAACTCCTGCTCGGCATTCAGCACCTCGAGCGTGGTGCGCGCGCCGAACTGGGCCTCTTCGCTCACGCTCTCGAAGGCCGCACGCGCGGCGGCGACCTGCTGCGTGCCGGCCTCGATGCTGGCGCGCGCGACGTCCAGACGTGCCCACGCCTGCGCCACGTTGCGATCAACCTCGGCTGCCGCGCGGTGCAGGGCGGCGGCATCCTCGTCGCGTTGTGCGATCGCGGCCCGAAGCCGGGCCGAAAGCAGCCCGCCCTGATAGAGAGGTTGCGAGAACGACAACTGCACCGATCGGTTCTGCACACCCGAGTCCGCGAAGGACAGCGCGCCGCCCACCCCGACGCGCGGCCCCATCTGCGCCTTGGCGCGCGCCACGTTGATCTCGGACGCCGCGAGGATGTGGCGCGACTGCACGATCGCGGGCTGGCGGTCGCGTGCGATCACGAGCGCGGCCTCGAGGGACGCGGCCGGCTTTGGCGGTGTCGGCGGCTCGGCTAGATCCGCGGGATAGCGTCCGACGGCGAGCTTGTAGCTCTCGCGCGCGACCGCAAGCTCGCCCGTCGCTGCGGCGAGCGCGCTGCGCGCGGCGGCAAGGCGGGCCTCGGCGATCGCGACATCGGTGCGCGTGACCTCGCCCAGCGCGAAACGGTCCTGCGCGGCGCGCAATTGCTGTTCGATCACGCCCACGTTGCTGGCGCGCAATTCGGCCGTCTGAGTTGCGAGACGGACATCGACAAAGGCCTGCACCGCCGCAAGCAACACCGATTGCTCGACCGAGACGAGGGCCGCGCGCGTCGCGAGGATGACCTCGTTCGCCGCATCGACGCCAAGCTGGCCGCTTCCGCCGTCAAAGAGTGACATCTCGGCGGTCAGGCGTAGCCGCGCGCTGGTATCATCGACAAGCGTCGCGCCGCCATCGAGTGTCTGGGAAAATCCGCCATCTCCGACGAAGGTGATCACGGGGCGCAGCGCCGCCACCGCCTGCGCGAGCCCCTCGTCGCGGGCCCGCAGCAGTGCGCGGTTCTGCTCGAGCAGGTCCGAACCGCGATAGGCGGCGACGAGCGCATCCGAAAGGCTCTCCGCCGCTGCCTGCATCCCGCCGAGGCCTGCCGCCAGCGCGGCTGCGGCCAGAACTCTTGAAACCGTCGATCGTGCCATTTCTGTGTCCGTTTCCCTCTGGATCAGAGCGCGAAGCTGCGCACGCGGGCGAACCCTGGCAGGACCGGGGCGGTGGCATTGAAGACGGGGCGCCATGTCACGCCGGCGCCGTGGCGGATGCCGATGCGGCATACCCCGACGGGGCCATCGGAGAAGATCGCGGCGATCCGCCCGCCCTCCTTGAGTTGGGACGTGAGCGCCTCGGGCACGGTTTCGACCGCCCCCTCGATCACGATCGCGTCATAGGGCCCGTGCCGCGGTGCACCCGCCGCGAGCGCGCCGGTGATGACTGCGACCGTATCGACCCGCGCGGCCGAGAGTGCGCGCTCGGCCTCGGTCGCGAGCGCGCCGTCCTCTTCGAGTGCGACGACCATCTCTGCAAGCCGCGCGATCACCGCTGCCCCATAGCCAAGCCCCGCGCCCACATCGAGCACGACCTCCGAAGGACCGGGATCGAGGGCATCGAGCATCTTGGCAAAGCTGCGCGGTGACAGCAGCACGCGACCCGGCGCGATCGGCAGATCCTCGCCGGCATAGGCGGCCTCGCGCAGGTCGGGCGGCACATGGTTCTCGCGCGCGACGGCCAGCATCGCCGCGATGAGGGGATAGCGTGTCACGTCCGAAGGACGCACCTGGGTGTCAACCATCGTTTCGCGGCGGGCGGCAAAGTCGGGCATGGAACCTGTCCGGCTGCATGAATCTGGTCGGGTTGTGCCACAGACAGCCGCCCCCGGCAACGGGGCCAGCCTCAGATGCGCGAGGAGATGACCCCCGTTGCGAAACCGCCTTGCCGCAACTCGCCGCCAAGGCGCTGGAGTTCGATCTTGGGGCAGCGGTTCTCGACCACGTCGAGGCCGTGAGCCCGAGCCACCGCGGCGGCCTCGGGGTTCTCGACGCCGAGTTGCATCCAGACGGTCCGCAGGTCGGGCAGGCAGGCGAGTGCCTCCGTCACGACGGCGCCGACTTCATCGGACCGGCGAAAGATGTCGACCATGTCGACATGTGCAATGGCCGGAATGTCCGCCAGCCGGGCCACGACGGTTTCCGACCCGAGGCGCTGGCCTGCCTGCGCCGGATTGACCGGGATCACCCGAATCCCGCGGCGCATGAGGTAGAGCGCGACGAAGTGGCTTGGCCTGACGGGATTGGTCGATGCACCGACCATCGCCACGACCCGGGTACGGTTCAGGATGCGGCGCAGATCGTCATCGGTCAGGGTCATGGCAGGGTATCTCGGTCAGGATCTGGTCCGGGCCAAAAGATGCGCCCGGCACGCGGCCGGGCGCAAGGTGCGGAACGAGGGACAGTCAGAGAAGACGCGAATGTTCCGGACCCGCGTCGAGAGCGGACTTAGTATGCTCCGCCGAGGTTTAAAGACCTTCTCGCGCGGGTGTGACCGGCCGCGTCCCGCGCGTCCGCGCGGCGTAGAGCGCGACCGCCGCCGCGTTCGAGACATTGAGCGACCCGAAGCTGCCCGCCGCGGGAATGCGCAAGAGCGCATCGCACAGATCGCGCGTCCGTTCGCGCAGGCCCGCCCCCTCGGCGCCAAGCACGAGCGCCACGGGCCGGTCCGCGGCCGCCGCCATTCCCTGCCCGATGTCGGTCGTGGCCTCGCCATCGAGGCCGAGTCGCACATAGCCCATCTTGCCCAGCGTCTCGAGCGCGTCGCCAAGGTTCGTGACGCGCAGATAGGGCTGGCGTTCCAGCGCCCCGCTCGCGGCCTTGGCGAGCGCGCCGGTTTCGGGTGCGGCGTGGCGGGCCGGGGCGATGACGGCAGCGGCGCCGAACACCTCGGCCGAGCGCAGGATCGCCCCGACATTGTGCGGATCGGTGACGCGATCGAGCAGCACGACAAGCCCCGCCCCCTCGCCTGCAGGTGCGGCGCAGAGGTCCTCGAGGCTGCCCCAGTCGAGCGGTTCGGCCTCGAGTGCCGCGCCCTGATGCACGGAATCGGGGGCGAGCGGCGCGTCGAAATGGCGCGGATCGCTGATTTCGGGGGTCATGCCCGAGGCCGCGATGGCCTCGGCCAGGCGGTCGGCTGCATTGCGCGTCACGATCAGGCGCAGGCGCCGTCGGGCGGGGTTCATCAGCGCATCGTGCACCGCATGCAGCCCGAAGAGCCACACGGCCGGCACCGCGCCCGCCCGGCGCGCACGTTCCTTCTCGATCACCCAGGCTGGTTTGCGCATCGTCCGTCCGCCGTGTTCCCGCTCAAGGATGCGCCGGCCGGTGGGGCGGCGCAAGGGCTGGCGGGCCATCCCGGCAGGTGCATCTCGGCCGGGGGTGCCATGCGGGCGCGTAATCGCCGCAGGTTCCAGCCGCCGCCCGGATCGGGGGCGACATGCCAGCGGCTTTCGACACCCGCCGCCCCCCCCTCGCCCGGGCAGAGCAGCACCGCCGTGGCCCGCCTGCCGCCTGCCTCGGCCGCAAGCTGCAACCGCCGCACTGGCGTGAGGAGGGGGGGCGTATCGAGGTTGACCGCGACCAGCCCACCAACCCCGGCGCGCAGCACCTCTTCGGCCGCCCAGAGGGCATCGGTCACGCTCGGGCAGAGGATGCGCATCATGCGCTCGGGCTGCACGAAAGTGCACAGCCCGCGCGGATCGGGGGTTTCGCGCGCGCGCTGCGGCGGCGCGATCCAGAAGAAGTCGCCCCCCGCCTGCCCGGCCAGCATCGCGGCCGCCGTCCGCCGCGCCGGGCCGCACAACTCATGCACCCGGCCCGCCACGACTCCGGCCCCGAACGCGAATCCGTCCGCATGTGATGCTGTATCCCGCATGGCGCGGGATTAGCATGTTCCTCTATTGTTCTCAAGCAACGGGCCGGTCAGGGCCCGACCACGAAGCACGACAGCGCGCGCGCTTGCAGCCTGCGGCAGGCAAGATCGGCCTGTTCCTGCCCGAGGCCGAGGAAATTCGCCTCATACCCGCCCGATTGCTCGACCACCTTGCGCAACGCGCCATCGAGGGCGATCGGCTCCGACAGGGCGGTTTGCAGAAGCACCCGCTCGGCCGCGCTGCGCGAGGTGAAGCGGCCAAGTGTCACCCCCCAGTGCCGCGCCCCCGATGTCGAATAGCGTACGACAGTCGCCGGGGCGGGCGAGGAGGCGGCAGGCTCTGCCGTCGGCGCCGCGGCCGATGCCGCGGCAAGATAAATCGACCCGCCGTGGTCTGCGGCCGATGCGGGGGCTGCTGCTTCGGGTCCGGCTGCGGCACCGCCCGCCGTCATCACGACAAAGCCGGGTCGCGGTGGCGGAACCGGCACGGGTTCGCGCAGGACCTCGACCACTTCAGCCGCCGGTGCCGGCAGTGGGGCCGTCCCATCGGCTGCCACCCCTGACCCTGACGGGGTCTCGGACACGACCGCCGCGAGGGCGCTTGCCACCGCGGGGCCGAGGTCGATGCCGGCATCCGTCGTGGCCCCTGCGCTGCCATCGGCCAGCGCCTCGGCGGAGGGGGCCGCGGCCGCTACCGTCTCGGCGGGCGTCTGGCTACCGCCCGAGATCGAGGCCGGGCGCGGGGGCGGTACGAGGATCGCCTGCTGCGGCACCTCTGCCGGCGCGGACGGCGCCTTGCCGCCCCCGCGTGCAACAGCGCCAAGGTCGACCCGCGCGATCTGGACCGCAACCTGTGTCGGGGCCTCGCGAAAGCCGATGTCGAGGAGTTCGCTCATCTTGGCATTCCGCCAGACCACCGACGTGCCGCCGAAGACGGTTGCGACGATGCGCTCCTGCCCGCGCTTGGCCGAGGCCGTCAGGTTGTAACCCGCGGCCACGGTGAAGCCCGTCTTGATCCCATCGGCTCCGCGATAGGTTCCCAGGAAGCGGCGGTTCGTGTTGGCGACGCGGGCGATGCCGGCATGATCCTCGATGCGACCGAAGATCCCGTAGTAGTCAGGGAAATCGTAGATCAGCCGGCGGCCGAGCACGGTCATGTCGCGCGCGGTCGACAGATGGCCGTCAGCCGTCAGGCCATGGGCATTGCGGAAGGTCGTCGACGTCATCCCGAGCGCGCGCGCCGTGCGCGTCATGCGGTCGGCGAATGCCGCCTCGGAGCCCGAGATCGCTTCGCCGATGGCAGTCGCGGCATCATTGGCCGACCTGAGCGCGGCCGCCCGGATCAGGTGGCGCAGGCTGATCTTCTGCCCGCTGCGCAGCCCGAGTTTCGAAGGCGGCTCGCGTGCGGCATTGGCGCTGATCGTGACCATCTGATCGGCGGAAATCTCGCCCCGCTCGATCGCGTCGAAGGCGACATAGAGCGTCATCATCTTGGTCAGCGACGCCGGATGCAGCCGCGCGTCGCCGTTGCGTTCATAGAGGATCCGCCCGTCGCGGGCATCCATCACGACCGCGGCGTAGGGTGCGGCCCAAGCAGCGATCGGAAGCAGGAAGATGAGCCCGGACACAAGGGCCAGCGTCGCGACGAAGATTATAGCCCGAACCGGGCGACCGATATGCGCCTTCACGTGTCCGCCTCTGCTCTGTGATCCCGACTGCTCTCGGGCCCGATCTGTGCCGGGTGATTTGCGACAGCTTATCAAATTGAAGTCCTTCGGGAAACCCCCGTGATCAACCCCCTTGCCAACGCGGCGATGTCAGGAGAACTTGACAATGAGCGCCCGACGGGCAACGCAGGGCCGACAGGGAGGGGCGACATGGCCCGAGCTTCGGACAAGACGATCCTGCGCGCGCTCGCGGGCGAGGTGCTGCCGGTTCCGCCGGTGTGGATGATGCGGCAGGCCGGGCGCTATCTGCCCGAATACCGCGCGACGCGGGCGCAGGCGGGCGATTTCCTGTCGCTCTGCTACACGCCCGAGCTTGCGGCCGAGGTCACGCTCCAGCCTATCCGGCGCTATGGCTTCGATGCCGCGATCCTCTTTGCCGACATCTTGCTCATCGCGCAGGCGCTCGGGCAGAAGCTCTGGTTCGCCGAGGGCGAGGGGCCGCGGCTCGAGCCCGTGCGCGACGCGGCGGGGCTGCGCGGCGCGGCCGACATCCACGACACCCTCGCCCCGGTCTACGAGACGGTCCGCATCCTGTCCCGCGCGCTTCCGCCCGAGACGACGCTGATCGGCTTTGCCGGCGCGCCCTGGACGGTCGCAAGCTACATGATCGCGGGCCGCGGCACGCCCGACCAGGGGCCGGCCCATGCGCTGAAGGACACCGACCGCGCGGCCTTCGCGGGCATCATCGAGCGGCTGACCGAGGCGACGGTCGATTACCTCTCGCAGCAGGTTCTGGCGGGGGCCGAGGTCGTGAAGATCTTCGACAGCTGGGCCGGATCGCTCAAGGGCGCCGATTTCGCCGATTTCGCGGTCGCGCCCGTGCGCCGCATCATCGCCGAGCTGCGCGCCCGCCACCCCGGCCTGCCGATCATCGCCTTCCCGCGCGAGGCCGGGCAGGGCTATGTGGGCTTCGCCCGCGCGACGGGGGCCGATTGCGTGGCGCTCGACAATTCCGTGACGCCCGAATGGGCGGCCGCGCATGTCCAGCCTGACGGCTGCGTGCAGGGCAACCTCGATCCGCGCCACCTCGTGACCGGGGGCGCGGAACTCGTCTCCGAGACGCGCCGGGTCGTTGAAGCCTTCGCCCGCGGCCCCCATATCTTCAATCTCGGCCACGGCATCACCCCCGATGCCGATCCCGACAACGTGCACCGGATGCTGGCCGCGATCCGGGGCGACTGACCGGCCGCCGCGACGGGGCCGCAGGAGGCGTCATGCGTCTGGGCTGGCCATGGGTGCGACGGGGCGCGATCGGGACCGTGCTGCTCATGCTGCTGCTGGTCGGGCATTACACGCTGCCGCAGGTCGATGTCGTGCGCGTCGTCGGCACCGAGAACCGGCGGATCGAGTTCGGCTGGAACAGCTTCTTCTGGGCCTCGCCGGATGCGGGCACCGCCACGACGGGCGCCGCGCGCGACGTCTTCTTCATCCAGGGCGTCGATGCCGAGGGCGCGGCGGTCGTCTTTCGCAACGAGGACACGGGCTGGGGCTGGCCGCCCTATTTCAAGTTCTCGAGCCATGACATGCAGGCCATCGCCTCGAGCCTCGTGTCGGGCCCGGAGGCGCCGCAATGGGTGGCCGTCACCCACTACGGTTGGCGCAGTGAACTTCTGACGATCTTTCCCAACGCGCTGCGCCTCTCGCCGGTCGAAGGCCCCGAGGCGCGGGTCATTCCGTGGGGCAGCCTTGCGATTCTCGGGGCGCTCGCGGTCGGGCTGCTTGCGCTCTGGCGGGTGCTCATCCTGCTGAGGCGGGCCTATATCGATCCGCTGTGGGGGCGCGTCGCGCGGTTTATCGGGCGCGAGGGGTGAGCGGCGCGGGGCGCGCGGTGGCCGTGGCGGCAACACCGCCTGCGGTCTGGCTGCATGCCCCCGTGGCCGAGGGGCTTTTGCGCCCGGTCACTCAGATGCTGTCCGAGGCGTTGCCGCAAGCGCAGATTCATGCCACCGGCGGGGCCGGCCTGCGCGAGGTGCCCGACGCACGCGCGCTTGCTGAACTTCTCGATCAGACGGGCCCGCGCGTCGCGGTGGTTCTGGGCTCCCCCCTGCCGGAGGGGGTGCTTGATCTGTGTGCACGTCGCGGGGTGCCGCTGCTGATGGCCGGCGCCTCGGCGGCGATGGTCCCGCACGACCCGGCGCGGCAGCGGGCGGGTGGCTGGCATCGGGCGGCCGGGTTCTGGTCGCGCCTGATCGGGCGGTCCCATCCTCCGCCGTCCTCCCCGGTGATCGCAGCCCTTCATCATGTGCTTGTCACCGATCTGGAGGCCGAGACCGCCTTTCTTGACGCGGGGCTTGCACCCGGGTCGATCAGCCTGACCGGCCCGCTCGAGGATCGCAGCCCCGTGCCCCCCGCCAATGAGGCCGAGCGCGCCGCCCTTGCCGCCTTTCTCGGTACCCGACCGGCATGGCTCGCACTCGGCCTGCCCGAAGCCGAGGACGACCTCGTGATCGCGGCGCATCTGTCGGCGCTGCGCGGGGCGCATCGCCTGTTGCTCGTGATCGTGCCCGATGATCCGGCGCGGGGCGCGGCGCTCGCGCGGCGCCTCGCCGAGCAGGGTGAACTCGCCATCGCCCGGCGTGGCGCCGATGAGGATCCCGGCCCTGAAACACAGGTCTACATCGCCGACACCGAAGGAGAGGACGGGCTGTGGCTGCGGCTGGCGCCGACCGTCTGGATGGGCGGCAGCGCGACGGCGGGAAGCCTGCGCCCCCCCTTTGCTGCGGCGGGCCTCGGGGCGGTGGTTGTCCACGGCGGGGTGCCCGGCGCGCATGGGGCCGAACTGGCGCGGCTCGATGCCGCAGGCGCGACATGGGTTGCGCGCGATGCGGCGGCGCTTGGGGCGGCGGTTTCGGATCTGCTTGCGCCCGACCTGTCGGCGCGGATGGCCGCGGCTGCGTGGGATGTGACATCGGCCGGTGCCGACACGACGCGGCGCCTTGCCGCCCTTGTCGTGGGCTGCGTGGCGCGGGCGGGCTGATGCTGCGCGCGCCGGCCTTCTGGGACAGGCCACCCGAGGCGCCCGGGCTGCTCGCGCGCGCGCTTACGCCTCTGGCCGCGATCACCGCGACCGTGACGGCGCGGCGCGTCGCGCGATCGGAGCAGGGTTTGCGGATCGGGGGGGTGCGCGTCATCTGTCTTGGCAACCTGACGGTCGGGGGCGCGGGCAAGACGCCCGCCGCCGTCGCGCTGGCCGGGATGCTGGCCGCGCGGGGCCGGCGCGTCGCGATCATCAGCCGCGGCCACGGCGGGCGGCTCTCGGGCCCCGTCGCGGTCGATCCGCGCCGCCACGGCGCCGCCGATGTGGGCGATGAGCCGCTGATGCTCGCGGGCCACGCGCCCGTCTTCGTCGCCCGCGACCGTGCCGCGGCGCTCAGCCTCGCGGCCGAGGCGGGGGCCGAGGTGGTGCTCATGGATGACGGCTTCCAGAACCCGGCGGTGGCCAAGGACCTCTCGATCGTTGTCGTCGATGCGGCGCGCGGCTTCGGCAACGGCCGCTGCCTGCCCGCGGGCCCGCTGCGCGAGCCGGTCGCGGCTGGCATGGCGCGTGCCGATCTGGTGCTGACGGTCGGTGGGCCCGAGGCGCAGGCCGCGTTCGGCGCGCGCTGGGGCGGCGCGATCGCGGGCCGCCCGCAGTTGCAGGCCCGGCTGGAGCCGCTGCAGACCGGCTTCGACTGGCGCGGGTCGCGCGTCTGGGCCTTCGCCGGCATCGCGAGGCCCGAGCGCTTTTTCGAGAGCCTGCGCGCGCTCGGGGCTGATCTCGCGGGCATGGTCGCGCTGCCCGATCATGCGCCGCTGGGCCAGCCCATGATCGCGCGGCTCTTGCGCGAGGCGCGCGCGGCCGGGGCGCAATTGGTCACGACCGAAAAGGACGCGGTGCGCCTGCCGCAGGCGCTGCGGCCCGAGGTGCTGGTCCTGCCCGTCCGCCTGCGGATCGGCGATCCGGCCCCGCTTCAGGCGCGCCTCTCTGCGCTCGGCCTCTGAGGGAGGCGGGAAAAACCTTGTCGCTCCCCGGCCGGTCGTCTAGACACGGGGTCGGGCGGAAACGGGCATTGGGGATGCGGCTCATGGCATCGATGGCGCGGCACGACAGTGCAGGACGGCTCGTGCGGGTGACGGTTTGCCTTGGGCTCGCCCTGGCGGTCGGCGGCTGCGCGCGTCTGCAATCGCTCAACCCCTTCGGCGGCGCGGACGATCCGGCCCCGGCCGAAAGCAGCGCCCCCGCCCCTGCCGCCGCCCCCGAGGAGACGCGCGAGACGATCTGGGACCTTGTGCGCGACCGCGGGGATGCGGCCACGACGGTGCGCGTCAACCGATATCTGTGGTTTGCATCGCTCGATGTGCTGTCCTTCCTGCCGGTCGAGACGGTCGACCCCTTCACGGGTGTCATCGTCACGGATTTCGGCACGCCCCCGGGCGGCAGCCGCGCCTATCGCGCGACGGTGCTGATCTCGGACCCCGCCCTCGATGCACGCTCGCTGCGCCTGTCGCTCGTCGGGCGTGACGGGGTCGCGGTCGATGCCGCGACGACGCGCGCGCTCGAGGATGCGATCCTGACCCGTGCGCGCGAATTGCGCACCCGCGACGCGCGGCTCTGAGCCGCGCGTCCGTCCAAGACCCCGAGGAAGACCCGAGATGTCGCGCTACGCCCCCGCAGCGATCGAACCCAAATGGCAGAAGGCGTGGGAGGACGCGGGCGTCTTCACCGCCCGCCGCGATCCCGCCAAGCCGAAATACTACGTCCTCGAGATGTTCCCCTATCCGTCGGGGCGTATCCACATGGGGCATGTGCGCAACTACACGATGGGCGATGTGGTGGCGCGCGCCAAGGTCGCGCAGGGCTATTCGGTGCTGCACCCGATGGGCTGGGACGCCTTCGGCATGCCCGCCGAGAACGCCGCGATGGAGCAGGGCGGCCACCCCGCGAGCTGGACCTACAACAACATCGCGGTGATGAAGGGCCAGATGAAGCCGCTCGGCCTTTCGATCGACTGGAGCCGCGAATTCGCGACCTGCGATCCCGAATACTACGGCCAGCAGCAGGCGATGTTCCTCGACATGCTGGCCAAGGGCCTCGTCTATCGCAAGTCGGCGATGGTCAACTGGGATCCGGTCGACATGACCGTGCTCGCCAACGAGCAGGTGATCGAGGGGCGCGGCTGGCGCTCGGGCGCGGTGGTCGAGCGGCGCGAGCTCACGCAATGGTTCTTCCGCATCTCGGCCTATGCGGGCGAATTGCTGTCGGCGCTCGACGGGCTGAAGGACTGGCCCGAAAAGGTCCGCCTCATGCAGGCCAACTGGATCGGCCAGAGCCGGGGGCTTCAGTTTTCCTTCGAGACGGTCGACGCCCCCGAGGGCTTCGGCGCGCTCGAGATCTACACGACGCGCCCCGACACGCTGATGGGCGCCTCCTTCGCTG
>JBIKVM010000217.1:0-4898 GCA_044356825.1 Limisphaerales bacterium | reverse complement strand
TGACCTTCCACCCTGTCAAGCAGGCGGCGACGGCAGCGACCGCGCCCGCCCCCGACGGCGACACGCTGGTGCTGCCCTCGGCTGAATCTCCCGATGCGGTCTATGTCCTCGAGGCCGCGCCGGTCGTGACTGGGGATGAGCTGGTCGATGCCCAGCCCGCCTTCGATCAAAACAACCGCCCGGCCGTCAGTTTCCGCTTCAACCCGACGGGTGCGCGCAGCTTCGGCGACTACACCGCCGCCAACATCGGCCAACTCTTTGCCATCGTGCTCGATGACGAGGTGATCTCGGCACCCGTCATCCAGTCGCACATTCCCGGCGGGTCGGGCATCATAACCGGTAGCTTCACGGTCGAGGAGTCGACCGAGCTTGCCGTGCTGCTGCGCGCCGGCGCCCTGCCTGCCCGGATGGAGTTCCTCGAGGAACGCACGATCGGGCCCGAGCTTGGCCAAGACAGCATCGATGCCGGCCGGATCGCGGCGGTTGTGTCGTTCGTGGCCGTTGTCGTGTTCATGTGGGCAAGCTACGGCTGGTTCGGGATGATCGCCAACGCGGCGCTGTTGCTCAATGTCGGGCTGCTCATCGGGTTGCTCTCGGCTATCGGTGCGACGCTGACACTGCCCGGGATCGCGGGCATCGTGCTCACGATCGGGATGGCCGTTGACGCCAACGTGCTCGTGTTCGAGCGCATCCGCGAGGAACTCAAGACCGCGCGCGGTCCGGCGCGCGCGATCGAGCTTGGCTATGAAAAGGCGCTCTCGTCCATCATCGATGCCAACCTGACGACCTTCCTGATCGCGGTCATCCTCTTTGCCGTGGGCTCGGGGCCGGTCCGGGGTTTTTCGGTCACGCTCGGGCTGGGCATCATCACCTCGGTTTTCACCGCCGTCTTCGTCACGCGCCTCATGATCGTGACGTGGTTCGAGTGGCGGCGGCCGAAGACGCTGACGGTCTAGGGGGACGCGATGCGGTTGCGACTTGTGCCAGAGACGACAGCGTTCGATTTCTTCCGCCACTGGCGGATCACCTTCGGGGCGTCGGTTCTGGGTGTCATCGCCTCGGTCGTGATCTTCGCGATGCAGGGGCTGAATTTCGGAATCGACTTTCGCGGCGGCACCACGATCCGCACCGACGGTACGGCCGAGATCGACGTGGCTGCCTGGCGTGCGGCCATCGAACCGCTCGGGCTCCGCGATGTCCTGATTACCGAGGTGTTCGATCCGGGCTTTGAGGCCGGGCGGCATGTCGCGATGGTGCGGGTGCAGGCGCAGGAGGAGGCCGAGGCAACCTCGCCCGAGATGATCGCGGCAATCGAGACGGCGCTGCGCACTGTCGATCCCTCGATCACTTTCCCCGCGGTCGAGAGCGTCGGCCCCAAGGTCTCGGGTGAGCTTGTCACCTCGGCGCTCATGGCTGTCGGGCTGTCGCTGCTGGGCGTCATGGCCTATATCTGGGTCCGGTTCGAATGGCAGTTCGCGGTCGGCGCCGTCGTCGCGCTGATCCATGACGTCGTGCTGACGATCGGGATCTTCTCGCTCTTCCAGATCCGCTTCGATCTCGCGATCATCGCGGCGCTGCTGACCATCATCGGCTATTCGATCAACGACACGGTCGTGGTCTTCGACCGCGTGCGCGAGAACCTCATCCGCTTCAAGCAGCGCGCCCTGACCGAGGTGCTGAACCTCTCGATCAACGACACCATGTCGCGCACGCTGATGACCTCGGGGACGACGCTGCTCGCGCTCGTGATCCTGCTCGTTCTCGGGGGCGACGTCATCCGCGGCTTCGTCTTCGCGATGACCTGGGGGATCGTGGTCGGCACCTATTCCTCGGTCTTCGTCGCCAGCCAGATCCTCGTCTTTCTGAGCGTCAAGCGCGACTGGACGAAGGGCGGCACGGCCGAGGGGCCGTCGGGAACCCGCTTTGCCGGCAAGGACGGCACCGGCCCGTGAAGCTGACCGAGGTTTCCTTTGGGCGCGGCCTGCCGGTCGACGGCTACGGGCCGGGGTTCTTTCGCGTCGTGGGCAGCGTCCACCGCGGGGCAGTCCTGATCGCGCCCGAGGCGGTGCTGCCCTGGGGCGGGTTTGCGGACGCCGCGGCGGTGCTCGCGCTCTCGGGGGCGATCGATGTCCTCTTCGTCGGGACGGGGGCCGAGATCGCGGCCATCCCGGCCACCTTCCGCGCCCCGATCGAAGCCGCGGGGATCGGGGTCGAGATCATGAACACCCCCGCCGCCTGCCGCAGCCACAACGTCTGCCTTGCCGAGGGACGGCGCATCGCGGCCGCACTCCTGCCGGTCTGATGGGCGGGGGTTTTCATTCGGGGCGCGCGCTCCTATAGCCCGGAAAACACTTGCCGGCGAACGAGGCCCCGATGGAGACGATCACGACGACCGAGGCGCTTGCGGCCTTCTGCGCGCGCGCGATGGCAGCCCCCTATGTGACGATCGACACCGAGTTTCTGCGCGAGCGCACCTACTGGTCGAAGCTCTGCCTCGTGCAACTCGCGCTGCCGGCCGAGGACGGCACGACGGACGGGCCGGCCGCCATTGTCGATCCGATCGCGGGCGAGGGGATGTCGCTTGCGCCGCTCTATGCGCTGCTTGCCCATCCCGGCACGGTCAAGGTCTTTCACGCCGCGCGGCAGGACATCGAGATCTTCTTCGTCGAGGGCGGCGTCATGCCGGCGCCGCTCTTCGACACGCAGGTGGCCGCGATGGTCTGCGGCTTTGGCGAGCAGGCGGCCTATGAGACGCTGGTGCGGCGCATCGCCAAGGCCAACCTCGACAAGACCTCGCGCTTCACCGACTGGTCGCGCCGGCCGCTGACGCGTGCACAACTCGATTACGCGCTGGCCGACGTCACGCATCTGCGCGTCATCTATGAACATCTCTCGGCCCGGCTCGGCAGCACGGGGCGCGGCGGCTGGGTCGCGGACGAGCTGGCGGTGCTGGCTGATCCGGCCACCTATCGCACCGAGCCTGATGAGGCGTGGCTGCGCATCCGCACCCGCTCGGGTGCGCCCCGCTTTCTCGCGACGGTGCGCGAGCTTGCCAAGTTCCGCGAGGCCTATGCGCAGGCCCGCAACATCCCCCGCACCCGCGTCATCAAGGACGACGCGCTGCTCGAGGTGGCCTCGCTCAAGCCCGCGACGCTCGACGATCTGTCGCGCGCCCGACTCCTTTTGCGCGAGGCGCGGCGGGGCGAGGTGGCCGAGGGGCTGCTCGCGGCGGTGCGGATCGCACAGACGCTGCCGCCCGAGGCGTTGCCGAAGGGCGAGGATCCCGACCGCGACACCGCGCAGGTGAACCCCGCGCTCGCGGACCTCTTGCGCGTGCTGCTCAAGGCGCGCAGCGACGAATCGGGTGTGGCGGCGCGGCTGATCGCGTCGGCGGCCGATCTCGATGCAATCGCGGCGGGTCGGCGCGATGTCGCCGCGCTGGCGGGATGGCGGGCCGAGGTCTTCGGCGCCGATGCGCTGCGGCTCTGCAAGGGCGAGGTCGGCCTCGCCGCGCGCGGCCAGACGGTGCGCGTCTTTGCGGTGCCCGTCCCAGTCTGAGGCGTCAGGGAGTCAGGCTGCGGCTGCCCGCGGCTGCCTGCACTTCGATCCGGGCACCCTGAAGCGCGGCATCCGGGATGAAGACGGCGGCGACGACGCGCTCCGTTCCCGCCCCAGACGGTTGCCAGCCAACCAGCCGATAGGCAAGCACCCCTTCGGTCGCATCCGCTGCGGGCAGCAGCGCCACGTCCCACGTGCCTGCCGGCGCGCGCGCCGTCGCACGCAGGATGATCCCGCCGGGCGTCGGATCGGCAACAAGCGATGCGACCTCGGGCAGGAGGGGGCGCGGATCGGCGCGGACGACGGGCCGGGCTGTCTCGGCCTCTTCTCCGCCCCGCCCCCAGTTCAAGGGGTTGAGGCGCGACTCCGAGATCGTCGCGCACCCCCCGAGGGCAAGTGCCGCAATCATCGCCCAGGGTGCTGCCATCCGGTGCAGGGTCATGCCGTCCTCCGCGTTCGACCATCGCACGATAGCGCAGCGCGGCGCCCGCGAAAACCCTGCGCGCGTCTCTGGACCTCGGACGGCCAAGCCCCTAGGTGAGAGGGCAGGGGAGAGACCAATGACGACCGCAGCCTTCGCCGACCTCGCCGAGACGATGGAGTTCCTCGAGGATTGGGAGGAGCGCTATCGCCACATCGTCGAGCTCGGCCGGACCTTGCGCCCGATGCCGGCCGAACTGAAGACCCCCGCGACCAAGGTCGAGGGCTGCGCGAGCCAGGTCTGGATCCAGCCGATGATCGAGGGGGCCGGGCCCGGCGCGCGCTTCGATTTTCTGGGTGACAGCGACGCGCTGATCGTGCGGGGGCTGATCGGCGTCATGCATGCGCTCTATGCGGGCCTGCCGGTGGCCGAGGTCGGCGCGGTCGATGCGCAGGGCGCGCTGGCGCGGCTCGGGCTTGACAGCCATCTTTCGGCGCAGCGCTCGAACGGGGTGCGGGCGATGGTCGCGCGCATCCGCGCGCTGGCGGCGGCGGCCGCGGCGGGCTGATCGGCCGGCTTGCCGCGCGGCCGGATTGGCCCTATCGCTGGGGCATCATCCCGCACGAGGTGTTCCCGATGTCCCACCCCTTCGACGACGCGCTCGCGCGCCTCGGCCTGACCCTGCCCCCGGCCCCTGCGCCGGCCGCGAATTATGTGCCCCATGTGATCGCGGGCGGGATGCTCTATGTCTCGGGGCAGATCTCGCAATCGGGGGGGGCGCTGATCCGTGGCCGGCTGGGCGAGGACATGGACATCGAGGCGGGCGCCGCCGCGGCGCGCGCCTGCGCGCTCTCGATCCTCGCGCAGGCGCGCGCGGCTTGCGGGGGCGATTTCGGGCGCATCGCGCGGCTCGTGAAGC
>JBIKVM010000218.1:0-4898 GCA_044356825.1 Limisphaerales bacterium | reverse complement strand
CGCGGCGCCCGGCTGCCCCGGACCCTTGCGCAGGATCAGGGCCGCGACCTCCTCGATCCGCTCGATCTCGATCCGGACGGTCAGCATGGGCCCCGGGGCAAGAATCGCCTCGGTGCCGATCCGGGTCGAAAGGCCGGCGCCGACGCACAGCACGCCCACATCCGCCCCCCCGACCCCGAGCGCGACCTCGACCACCGCTGGCCCGGTCGCGGTCGGGGAAACGGGCCAGATCAGGCCATAGCTCCAGGCGGGGCCGTCGATTGCGACCTGCGCACCGTCGGCCCCGACCTGCCCGACGGCGCCGGTGACGGGCGCGCCGACCCCGGCCGCCGCCTCGGCCGTCGCGACAAGCTGGCCGGGGCAATAGACGGGCTCGCGATCATGGATCAGGCGCAGGCCTGCGGTCGCGGGCGCGCGGCCCGCCTGCGGGCGGCGCAAGAGGAAGTTCTCGCGGTCGAGCACCTGCGCCTCGGCATAGCCCTGCCCCGCGAGCCAGTCGAGCGCGTCGGTGACGCCCTGCCCGCGCTCGGCCAGCGCGTGGTTCAGCTCGACCAGCACGAAGGGATTGCAGCGGTCGAGCGTCTCGGCCGCGCCCTTCAGCACCTCGAGGTCGAAGCTGTCCACATCGACCTTGAGCAGATCGAGCCGCGACCAGCCGAGCGCCCGCATCTCGGCATCGACGGTCGAAAAGGGATATTCCGCGACCTCGGCCGGGCTGCCCCAGACGCGAAAGATGCCCTCGCGCCGCTGCCCTTCGGCCGCGCCGAGCGCGATGCGGCGGATCTCCACCGCGCCGGCACCGTTCAGCGCGAGGTTTTCGGCCAGCATCTCGGCCGTCTCCGTCGGCTCATAGGCGACCACGCGGCCCTCGGGGGCCAGACGGCCGAAAAGGGCGGCATAATAGCCGATGTTCGCCCCGACATCGAAGATGCGCCAGTCGCGGCCGATGGTCCGCTGGCACCAGCGCTTGGTCTGCATCTCGCACAGCGGGTAATAGCTGCGCATGTGCGGGTAATAGGCCGAGAGGCGCACGGGCGCGCCCCCGGGCACGAGGGTCTCGATCGGCACGAGGCCGCGCTGCACGGGTGGCGCGGGGGGCGCGCCCTCAGAGTCCGAGGCGCGCACGGGTCACCGCCCAGACGGCGAGATGGGGCAGAATCGCCAGTTGGCCATCGCGGATCGCTCCTTCCACCTCGGCGGGATGCATCGGGCGCAACTCCCAGCTCTCGAGATCATCGTGGTCGGGTTCGGCCACCTTGCGGCAGCCCTGCAGCGCAAAGAGATGCGCCCGCCCGCAGCCCTGGTTGCCGCTCACGACGAAGCCGCCAAAGCCGACCACCCCGGCCGCCGCGTGGCCCGTCTCTTCGAGCAGTTCGCGCCGCATCGCGGCCTCGGGCGTCTCGCCCGGCTCGATGTGCCCCGCCGGAAAGGTGAGCGACACCGCCCCCGCCCCGTGCTTGTATTGCCATTGCGTCAGGATGCGCCCGTCCGTCAGGATGGGCACGCCCACGGCATAGTCGGGCAGGATGACGCGGTGATAATCCCCGATCACCCGCCCGTCGGGCAGGCGGACCGTCTCGCAATCGACCGCGACGAAGGGGCGCCCGTCATGGACGCGCCGGACCCCGAGCACCTCCCACGCTGCCGCCATGCCCGCCTCAGACCGGACGGGCGCGGATCAGCATGTGCCAGCCGAAATGCCGCTCGAGCGCGCGGAACATCGCCACGGGCATGGCCTCGAACCAGGGCTGGCGGACATAGTCATAGGCCACATACTTTTCCACCACATAGGGAAAGATATGGTCCTGCCGCATCTCGACGGGCTCGAAGAGGCCATCGAGCAGGGCGCGCACCTCGTCCTCGTCATAGGTCAGCGCGATGGGGCAGCCCGATTGCGCCTCGGGCTGGTCGAGCCCCGCCTCGATCATCGCCGATTTCCACGACCGGCGCGCATAGAGCATGATGCGCAACTCTCCGTCGGGGCGGATGACCTTGCGGATCTCGCGGATGATGGCGCGCGGGTCGGGTGAGTGGTGGATGACCCCGAAGGAATAGACGAGATCGAAGGAGGCCGGCGCGAACCCGCCGGCCAGCGTCTCGGCGTTCATGACGCGCAGGTCGGCGGGCAGGCCGAAGACCTCGAACCGCCGCCGCGCGATGCCGATCGATTCTTCCGAGAGTTCGATGGCGCTGTAATCGGCGCCGGCGCGGGCGAAGTTGATCGCATCCGTCCCGATCCCGCAGCCGACCTCGAGCACGCGCCGCCCGGCCCAGGCGGGGAAGTCGGCAAATCCGGGGATGTGGGGCTCGACGAAATACTTGCGCGCCTCGACCTCGTCGAAATACTCGCGCGTCCCCACCGCCTTCGGCGAATGGCGGATGTTGCAGGGGCGGCGGTTCCAATAGGCGCGCACATCCTCGATCGTGGGCACGGCGGTGGCGGGGGTGTTCATAGCGTCTCGATGCTCCCATCCTGGCGGGTGATCCTGACCGGTCGCGGCCGTCCGTCGCGGTCCGATGTCGTGTCTGTCGCGATCTCGACCCGGCACAGATCGATCCGCGCGGCGGGGACGTCGATGCGGATCTGGATCGCGGCGATGCTGTCTGCCTCATTGACGAAGAAGGGCAACTCGACCTTCGTCTCGCCGGGTCCGAGGCGGATTTCGTGCCGGCTCCGCTCTGCTTCGGCGAAGACGAGCGCCAAGTCGATGGTCGGTTCGCGCGGAATGCCCTGCAACTGCCGGGAAGCGCGGCGCAGCAGGCCGCGCGCGGGGGTGTGTCGCAAGGTGAGGCGCGCGATGTAGGCGCCGGGCTGCAGGGTCTCGTAGGGGCCATAGGCGAGCCTGCCACGCCGTCCTGTTCCGACGATTTCCTTTCCGATCCTTTCCGCAACACGTTCGGGGCGCATCAGTGCCAACCAGTCACGCACTGGGACGATCGCGGCAGGATGGAGAAAACCCTGCCGTAACCGGGTAGAAAAAGGTGTCCGCGCTGCGGTGAGCTTGCTCACGGCCACGCCTTCGAAACGGTTGTGAATCGCGTTGACGCAGACAATGCGTCGAGGAGCCATCTCTGCGGCGGATCTTTCGCTCTCGGCGGCAACGACCGCCTGGAAGGATGCAGCGAGTTCGATGACTGCGTCGCCCTCCAGCGCGCGCGGAACGCCGAAGTTCACGACGAAGGCGTCGGCACGCGCAAGATCCGATGGTCTGACCGTGGCGGAGGTTCGCACCGTCACGGGTTCGCCAAAGCCCATCCCTGTCCACGCATCCGCGAACATCTCGAGCAGGGGGCCCTTGGCGCCCAGCCACAGAAGGCGGGTCGAGCGGGGGTAGCTTGCGAAGATGTCGAGCAGGAAGGGCAGCACATGCTCGGGCGGGGCGGGCACCTTATCGTAGGATTCGGCGCGGTAGGGCGAGATGATGGGGGCGTCGAGCGGGGCCTTGATCGCGGCCTCGAGGGCCGCGCGATAGCTGCCCGCGACGCTGGCGCCGAGGCGCGTCTCCTCGATCTCGACCGAGGCGAGGCCCCAGTCGGCCTGATAGGGTAGCCCCGGCTCGGTCAGGCCGTCGACGAAGCGGGCGGAATCGTTCTGCGCGCTCCGGTGGGCGTGGGCGGGCGTCATCTGGCGGGTGTGGTCGCAGTGATAGCCGTAGACGAAGGGGGCGGCGTCGCCCACCTCGCCATGCATGAGGCGCAGCCGCTTCGAGATGTTCGAATCGACATGCCAGCCCAGCAGCATCTCTTCGTCGAAGCCGTTGATGGCGAAGAGATCCTCGCGCGAGATCAGCTGGAAATCGCCCGGCGCGTCATAGCGGATGAGGTCGGAGCCGAGCACGATCTCGTTGAGGTGCAGCCGCGCGCCGAGCGCGCGCACATCCGCGATGACGCCCCGCGGGTCGAGGCGGTCGAACCCCTCCCACAAGGTCTCGGGCAATTCGAAGCGCGGCGCGCAGTAGAACCCCGCCGGGAGGTCGGCGACCGCCTCGCTGAGCGAGGGGCCGGTGCGGGGCACGAAGATCATGTCGGTGTTGGTCGAGAGGATCCAGCGGTTCGCCGGGTTCGACCGGCGCGCCGCCACGTTGCGCGACACGGGTTCGAGCGCCTTGAGATGGGTGCGCGCGGCGAAGCGGTCCTCGTGCACCTTCGGGCGGACGCGGAAGGTTCGCAGCATCTCGCGCGCGCGGGGTGTCAGCGTGTCGGCGATGGCCTCGGGGAAGGTCGGAAAATCATCGGGGGTGTTGTAGTCGACAAAGAGGATCTCGTCGCCCGGGGCGGTCAGGACCTCGGCCATGCAGTTGAGGCTGAGCGCCGCGCGCTTGTGCAGGTTGTAGCCATAGCTGTCGTTGCGGCCATAGAGGATGAGCGAGATCATGACGCGACCTTGCGGGCCGGTGCGGCGTGGGGTGCGCCCTCGGGCATGGCCCCGAGGCGCAGGAGCGTGACCTGCGGGGGGATCGCGGCGGGGTCGAGCATCCGCCAGGGGTCGATGACGGCCGACGGCGCGCCCGGCGCCGCGAGGTCGAGCGTGCGGTATTCCGGCCACGCGGTCATGATCACGGCGACATCGGCGCCCGCCATCGCCTCGGCGGCCGTGGCGCAGCGGCGCATCGTGCCCGCGCCATCGGTCGCATGGGGCGGCAGGGACGCCATCGCGGCCGGATCGGTGATCCGCAGCCGATACCCGCGCGCCCCGAGCGCGCGCGCGAGCCCGAGGCCCTGGCTCTCCTCGATCACGGGGGTGTGGGGCTTGTAGGCGAGGCCGAGGATCGCGACCTCGGCCCCCGGCGCGGCCAGCCCCGCGACGGCGGCGACAAGGCGATCGGTCTGGTGGGCATTGATCGCGTCCGTCGCCTCGGCCAGATCGGTCCGCACCCCGAGGCTGCGGCCGAGGGCCG
>JBIKVM010000048.1:0-16819 GCA_044356825.1 Limisphaerales bacterium | reverse complement strand
TGGAGACCTATTCCTTCCTACGCGGCCTCGCCGACAGCTGGGCGCTGCTCGCGCTGACGCTGATCTTCGTGGGCGTCGTCCTCTGGGCGTTCCGGCCGGGCAGCCGCGCCACCCATGACGCCGCCGCGCGCTCGATCTTTCGCAACGACGACCGGCCCGCCCGGGGCCCGACCCCGGCACGGCCGCACAAGGAGACCCCGAGATGAGCAAGCGCCCCGAGACCACGACCCGCCCCGGCGACCCCGGCACGACGGGCCACAGCTGGGACGGCATCGAGGAGTTCAACAACCCCCTGCCGCGCTGGTGGCTGTGGATCTTCTACGCCACCATCATCTGGGCGGTGATCTATTCGGTCGCCTATCCCGCCTGGCCGCTGCTGACGCGCGCGACGCCCGGGGTGCTCGGCCATTCGACGCGCGCCGATGTCGCGGCCGAGATCGCGCGGTTCGATGACGCGAACGGCCTGATCAAGGCCCGGCTCATCGAGGCCGACCTGGCCGCCGTCACCGCCGACGCCGACCTCATGGGTTATGCGATGAACGCGGGCGCGGCCGTCTTCCGCACCCATTGCGCGCAATGCCACGGGGCAGGGGCGGCGGGGGTGCAGGCGGCGGGCTATCCCAACCTCCTTGACGACGACTGGCTCTGGGGCGGCACGGTCGAGGAGATCGCCTATACCGTCCGCCACGGCATCCGCAACACCGCCGACCCGGACGCGCATTTCTCGCAGATGCCCGCCTTCGCCGAGATCCTCGAACCCGCGCAGATCGATGCGGTCGTGCAGCATGTGCGCGCGATCTCGGGGCAGGAGCATGACGCGGGCCAGGCCGCCGAGGGCGCCGTCCTCTATGTCGAGAACTGCGCCTCGTGCCACGGCGAGGCGGGGCTGGGCGACCCGGCACTCGGCGCGCCGAACCTTGCCGACGCGATCTGGCTCTATGGCGGCGATGTCGCGGCGCTGACGCGCTCGGTCGCGCAGGCGCGCTATGGCGTCATGCCGAACTGGGGCGGGCGGCTCTCGGAGGACGAGATCCGCGCGGTCGCCCTCTATGTCCACGGCCTCGGCGGCGGGCAATAGCCCGCCCCGGCAGGAGCAGATCTTGAGCGACACCTCCACCCCGCCGAGCCTTTACGCCGCGCGCGAGCCCGTCTTTCCGCGCCGGGTCAAGGGTGCGTTCCGCACCGCGAAGTGGTGGATCATGGCGGTGACGCTCGGGATCTACTACCTGACGCCCTGGCTGCGCTGGGATCGCGGGCCGGAGATGCCCGGTCAGGCGGTGCTCGTCGATCTCGCCAACCGGCGCTTCTTCTTCTTCATGATCGAGATCTGGCCGCACGAGTTCTATTTCGTGGCCGGGCTTCTGATCATGGCGGGCCTCGGGCTTTTCCTCTTCACCTCGGCGGCGGGGCGGGTGTGGTGCGGCTATGCCTGCCCGCAGACGGTCTGGACCGACCTCTTCATCCTGGTCGAGCGCTGGGTCGAGGGCGACCGCAACGCGCGGCTGCGGCTCTTTCACCAGCGCTGGAACCTCGAGAAGATCCGCAAACGCGCGGTGAAATGGACGCTCTGGCTCCTGATCGGGCTTGCGACCGGGGGGGCGTGGGTCTTCTACTTCACCGATGCGCCGACGCTCGCGCGCGATCTGATCGCGTTTCAGGCCCACCCCGTCGCCTATACGACGATGGCGATCCTGACCGCCACGACCTTCGCCTTCGGCGGCTTCGCGCGCGAGCAGATCTGCATCTATGCCTGCCCCTGGCCGCGCATCCAGGCCGCGATGATGGACGAGGACACGATCACCATCGCCTATCGCGAGTGGCGCGGAGAGCCGCGCGGCAAGTTGCAGAAGGGGGCGGCGGCCCCCCCCGAGGGGCAGGGCGACTGCATCGACTGCATGGCCTGCGTCAACGTCTGCCCGATGGGCATCGACATCCGCAATGGCCAGCAGCTCGCCTGCATCACCTGCGGGCTTTGCATCGACGCGTGCAACGACGTGATGGACCGCATCGGTCGGCCGCGCGACCTGATCGGCTATCTCGCGCTCACCGATGAGACGGCCGAGCGCGCGGGGCGGGCGCCGAAGCCCGTCTGGCAGCATGTGCTGCGCCCGCGCACGATCCTTTATTCCGCGCTCTGGGCTGCGGTCGGGATCGGCCTGACGGTCGCGCTCTTCCTTCGGCCCGACATCGACGTGAACGTGACGCCCGTGCGCAACCCGACTTTCGTGACGCTCTCGGACGGGGCGATCCGCAACACCTACGACATCCGCCTGCGCAACCTCGCGCTCGAACCGCGCGCCTTCGCCATTACGGCCGTCGCGTCGGCGGGGGCGCCCCCCTTGGTCGCGATCGAGGGGGCAGAGGGGCAGGTCGTGACGGTCGGCGCCAACGAGACGGCGCAGCTGCGCCTCTACCTCCTCGCGCCCTCGGGCAGCACGCTCGCGCGGACCGAGCGCAGCGACATCGGGCTCTGGGTGCAGGCCGAGGGCAGCGCCGACCGCATCGGCATCGAGACGATCTTCAACGGCAATCCGGCCGCGAACTAGGGGCAGCGCATGAAAGAGATCACGGGGCGCTTCGTTCTGGCCGTCGTCGGGGGGGCGTTCGGCATCATCATCGCGGTCAACCTCGCGCTGGCGTGGTTCGCGGTCACGACCTTTCCGGGGCTCGAGGTCGCGAATTCCTATGTCGCGAGCCAGAAGTTCGAGGCCGCGCGCACCGCCCAGCGCGCGCTCGGCTGGGAGGTGCTGCTCGACTATCGCGAGGGGGCGCTCAAGCTCGACCTGCGCGAGGAGGCGACGGGCCTGCCCGCCGACGTCGCCGGGTTGCGGCTCAGCGTCGGGCGGACGACGACCGCGCGCGCCGATGCCGAACCGGCCGTCACCGGGGCGGGCGGATCCTATCTTGCGCCGATCGCACTCGGTCCGGGGCTGTGGCGCGTGACGATCGAGGCCGAGGCGCGCGACGGCACGCGCTTCAGCCAGCGTCACGAGATCTTCGTGCGGGGCTGAGGATGAACACCCCCCTTGCCCTTGCCGAGGCGCCCGGGCTGGTAGCCTGCCCGGCCTGCGTCGTGGCGCCCGCGGCCATCGCGCAGGGCTCGCGCCATGCCGCGGGGCGCGCGCGGATCGTGCTGTCGGTGCCGGCCGCCCATTGCGCGGCCTGCATCGGCGCGGTCGAGGGCGCGGTCGCGGCGCTGCCGGGCGTGCGGGGGGCGCGGCTCAACCTCACGCTGCGGCGGCTTTATGTCGATGCGGCGCCGGATGTCGGCGCGGAGGCGATCGTCGCCGCGCTGGCGCGAGCGGGCTACGAGGGGTTCGAGCTCGATGCCGCGACCCTCGCCGCGGTCGAGACCGACGCCGAGGGGCGCGACCTCTTGATGCGGCTCGGCGTCGCGGGATTCGCGATGATGAACGTGATGCTCCTGTCGGTGGCGGTCTGGTCGGGGGCCGAGGCCGCGACGCGCGATCTCTTCCACTGGATCTCGGGCGCGATCGCGCTGCCCACGGTCGCCTTCGCGGGCCAGCCCTTCTTCCGCTCGGCGCTGAGGGCGCTGCGGGCGCGCCGGCTCGGCATGGATGTGCCGATCTCGCTCGCGCTCATCCTCGCCTCGGCGATCTCGGTCTACGAGACGCTGCATTCGGGGCGGCATGCCTATTTCGATGCCGCGGTGATGCTGGCCTTCTTCCTGCTCGCGGGGCGCTATCTCGATCATCGCACGCGCGCCATCGCGCGCTCGGCCGCGCAGGAGCTCGCGGCGCTCGAGGTGCCGCGCGCCATCCGCCTCGGCCCCGCGGGGGATGAGGTGGTCGCGATCGAGGCGCTGGCGCCGGGCGATCTGGTGCGCGTCCTGCCGGGCGCCCGCATCCCCGTCGATGGCACCATCGAGACGGGCGAGAGCGAGATCGACCGCGCGCTGCTGACGGGCGAATCGATGCCCCAGCCCGCCGCCCCCGGCCTTGCCGTCGGCGCGGGCGAGATGAACCTCACGGGCGCCCTCGTGGTGCGGGTGACGGCGGCCGGCGCGGCGACGACGCTGCGCCGCATGGCCGATCTCGTGGCCTTGGCCGAGGCGGCGCGCACCCGCTACACCTCGCTTGCCGATCGCGCGGCGCGCGCCTATTCGCCGATCGTGCATGTCGTGGCGTTGGCCTCGCTCGGGGGCTGGCTGCAGGTGACGGGGGGCGATTGGCGCGTCGCGCTCAATGTCGCGGCGGCGGTGCTGATCATCACCTGCCCCTGCGCCCTCGGGCTTGCGGTGCCGGCGGTGGTGACGGCGGCATCGGGGCGGCTCTATCGGGCGGGGCTCCTCATCAAGTCGGGAACCGCGCTCGAACGTCTGGCCGAGGTCGATACGGTCGTCCTCGACAAGACCGGCACGCTCACGCTTGGCGCGCCGCGGCCCGTGAACCTCGATGCGCTGCCGCCCGGGGCGCTCGCGCTTGCCGCCGCGCTCGGGGCGGGGTCGGCGCATCCGCTGGCGCAGGCGCTCGTTGTCGCGGCACGGGCGCGGGGCGTCGCGTCGGCCGGGGTGGAGGATCTGCGCGAGGTGCCGGGGCAGGGTATCGAAGGGCGCTGGCAGGGTGGCAGGGTGCGGCTCGGCCGCGCCGCATGGGTCGGCGCCGAGACGGCCGGGGGCATCGCCACCGCGACATGGCTCGGCCGCCCCGACGGCGCGCCCGTTCCCTTCGTCTTCGAGGACAGCCTGCGCCCCGGGGCCGAGACGCTGGTGCGCGAGCTGCGCGCGCAGGGGATGCGCGTGCTGCTGCTCTCGGGCGATGCCGAGGGTCCGGTCGCCACCATGGCGGCGCGGCTTGGCATCGCGGAGCACGCGGAGGGCGTGCTGCCGCACGAGAAGGTCGCGCGCGTCGCGGCCCTCGCGGCCGAGGGGCGGCGCGTCCTGATTCTGGGCGATGGCCTCAATGACACGGGCGCGCTGGCGGCGGCGCATGTCTCGATCTCGCCGGCCTCGGGGCTCGATGCGGCGCGTGCCGCCTCGGACATCGTGCTGATGGGGCGCGATCTTGCGCCCGTCGGACCCGCGATCCGGACCGCGCGCCTCTCGGTCCGGCGCATCCGCGAGAATTTCGCCCTCTCGGCCCTCTACAACATCGTCGCGGTGCCGGTCGCGATCGTGGGGCTGGCGAGCCCGCTGCTCGCGGCGCTGGCGATGTCGCTCTCCTCCGTCACCGTCACGCTCAACGCGCTGCGGTTGCGCTGATGGAGGTGCTCGCGATCCTCATCCCGGTGTCGCTGATCCTGGGCGGGGTCGGGCTTGGGGCCTTCTTCTGGACGCTGCGCGCGCGCCAGTATGACGATCCCGAGGGCGACGCCCGCCGCATCCTGACCGAGGAGTGGGACGACCGGCCCAAACCCTGACGCCCCCCCAGAGGCCCCCTTGCCGCCCCGTGCGGCGCGGCCTAGGGATGGGTCATGCGGATCCTCTTTCTCGGCGATGTCGTGGGCAGGACGGGGCGCGGCGCGCTGGCCGAGGCGCTGCCGCGGCTGCGGGCGGAGCTTGCGCTCGATTTCGCCATCGTCAACGCCGAGAACGCCTCGGGCGGCATGGGGCTGACGGCCGCGGACGCGCAGGCGATCCTTGCCGCGGGCGCCGATTGCATCACGCTCGGCGATCATGCCTTCGACCAGACCGAGATGCTGTCGTTCATCGAAGCGGAGCCGCGCATCCTCAGGCCGCTCAACTATGCGCGCGCGGCACCGGGGCAGGGGGCGCGCGTCTTCACCACCGCCGCCGGGCGGCGCGTCCTCGTGGCGCAGGCGCTCGGTCAGGTGTTCATGAAGCGGCCCTTCGACGATCCCTTCTCGGCCGTCGCCGCCGTCTTGCAGGCCCATCCGCTGGGGGGCGCGGTCGATGCCGCCGTGATCGACATCCATGCCGAGGCGACATCGGAAAAGACGGCGATGGGCCATTGGTGCGACGGCCGCGCGAGCCTTGTCGTCGGCACGCATACCCATGTGCCGACGGCGGATGCGCGCATCCTGCCGGGCGGGACCGCCTATCTGACCGACGCCGGCATGTGCGGCGACTACGATTCGGTCATCGGCATGGACAAGGCCGAACCGATGCGCCGCTTCATCACCCAGATGCCCAAGGGCCGCTTCGAACCCGCCCGCGGCCCCGCCACCCTCTGCGGCGTTCTGGTCGAAACCGACGAGCGCAGCGGGCGCGCGGTAGCGGTCGCGCCGCTGCGCACGGGCGGGCTTCTTGCCCCCGCCGGGGCCTGAGCGGATCGTGCGGCCGCGCGAGCGCGCGCTTGCCTTTCTCGCGCTCATCCTCTTCGGGGCGGGGTGGGGGCTGTCCGCGCCGCTCTTGAAGATCGTGATCGGCGAGGGGTATCGCGGCTTCGGCATCCTCTTCTGGCAGCATCTGGCGGGGGCCGCGATCATCTTCGCGCTCTTGCGCCTGCGCGGCCTGAACCTGCCGCTGCGCCCCCGTGCCTTGCGCATCTATGCCGCGATCGCGGCCTTCGGGGTTTTCGTGCCGGCCTCGGCAACCGTGCACGCCGCCCCGCACCTGCCCGCCGGGGTGCTGTCGGTCATTATCTCGATGACGCCGGTCATGGCTTTCGCGATCGCGCTGGCGCTTGGCCGCGACCGGCCGAGCGTGCCGCGCCTTGCGGGGCTCGCGCTCGGGGTCGGGGGCATCGCGCTCATGGCGCTGCCGGGCTCGGGGCTGCCCGACGCCGCGATGCTGCCCTTCGTGCTGCTCGCGATCCTGACGCCGCTGAGCTATGCCGTCGAGAGCAGCGTCGTCGGCGGCTATGCCTCGGCGGGCCTCGATCCGGTTCAGGCGGTCTGCGGGGCCTATGCGCTGTGCGTGCCGGTGGGCCTTGCACTCGCGCTGGCCGAGGGCAGCCTCGCGCCCCCCGCGGCAGGGGTCGGTTTCGGGGCGATGCTGCTCGCGGTGTTCGTCAACTCGCTCGTCTATGCGGGCTATGTCTGGCTGGTCGGGCGCACGGGCGCGGTCTTTGCCTCGCAGGTCGCCTATCTGGTCACGGCCTTCGGCCTGATCTGGTCGATGGGCCTGTTGGGGGAACGCTACGGCGCGGCGTTGTGGGTCGCCTTCGCGGTACTTTTCGCGGGCATGGCGCTGGTGCAGCCGCGCGGCCCGGCGCGCTCAGCTAAGGCCGACCTCTGATCCGTCCCGCAGTGCGGTGTGAAAGCAGCTTCGCGCCCCGGTGTGGCAGGCGGGCCCCGTCTGCGCGACCCGCAGGAGCAGGCAGTCGCGGTCGCAATCGAGGCGCATCTCGACCAGGCGCTGGTGGTGGCCCGAGGTCTCGCCCTTGATCCAGAAGCTCTGGCGCGAGCGCGACCAATAGGTCACGCGTCCCGTCTCCAGCGTGCGCGCGACGGCCTCGGCGTTCATCCAGGCGAGCATGAGAACCTCGCCCGTCGCGTCGTCCTGCGCGATGGCGGGGATGAGGCCGTCGCGATCGTAGCGCAGGGTCGCGGGGTCGAAGGGCATGGGGTTCTTTTCTTTGCCGGAGCCGGTGCCTATCTTGGCACCGTTCGCGGGCGGAGGGAACCATGGCCGACGATGATCTGATGCGGCTCTATTCGGGGCGCATCCTCGCGCTTGCGGCCGAGATCCCGCTTCTGGGCCGGCTGAGCGCGCCGCAGGGCAGCGCGCGGCGCCGCTCGCCGCTCTGCGGCTCGACCGTGACGGCGGATGTGACGCTGGCGGGCGGCCGGGTCGCGGCCTTCGGCCAGGATGTGAAGGCCTGCGCGCTGGGCCAGGCGGCGGCGGCGGTGGTGGGCGGGGCGGTGATCGGGCAGAGCCCGGCCGAGCTTGCCGCGGCCCGCGACGCGCTGCGCGCCATGCTGACCGAGGCGGGCCCCGTGCCGCCCGCCCCCTTCGGCGGGTTCGAGGCGCTTTTGCCGGCGCGCGACTTCCGCAACCGCCACGCCTCGATCCTGCTCGCGATCGAGGCGGCGGCCGAGGCAGCGGAGGCCGCGGCCGCTCAGCCAGGCAGCGCGTAGAGCGCGACGATGAGCAGCGCGAAGAGGCCGAACGCGCCGACGGCGTCCTCGGCCGGATGCGCGGGGCGGGCGAACAGGGACTTGAGGGCGCGGCGCATGGGAACCTCCTGAATGTTCCGCTTGTGTTCCACATCCGCATAGTTCCTGTCAAGAACATTAACGGAACATCAATCAACCAACGCCAATCAGGCGGATCGCCTGATCGCGCTCAAAGAGCCACAGTAGCACCCGCGCCGCGCGACCACGCGTCGCGGTCAGGTCGGGGTCGTGCTCAAGCATTGCGCGCGCGTCGGTCTGGGCGGTCGCCATCAGCCCCGCCTGCCGCTCGGGATCGGCGATGCGGAAACGCGGCAACCCCGATTGCGCCGTCCCGATCGGATCGCCCGCCCCCCGTATCGCGAGATCCTCTTCCGCGATGCGAAAACCATCCTCGGTCTCGCGCAGGATCGTGAGGCGCCGGCGCGCCGTCTCGCCCAGCGGGGGCTGATAGAGCAGCAGGCAACTCGAGGCCTCGCTGCCCCGCCCGACGCGGCCGCGCAACTGGTGAAGCTGGGCGAGGCCGAAGCTCTCGGCGCGCTCGATCACCATGATCGAGGCCGCAGGCACGTTGACGCCGACCTCGATCACCGTGGTCGCAACCAGAAGCCGGGTGCGCCCGGCGGCGAAATCGGCCATGGCGGCGTCCTTCTCGGCCGGCGGCAGGCGGCCGTGGACCAGCCCGACCACCCCCTCGCCGAAGGCAGCGCGCAGGGCCGCGAAACGCTCTTCGGCGGCGGCGAGGTCGACCGTCTCGGATTCATCGACCAGCGGGCACACCCAATAGGCCTGCCGGCCGGCCGCGAGGGCGCGCGCCAGATGGGCCGTCACCTCATCCATCCGCTCGGTCGAGACGAGGACCGTCTGCACCGGCTTGCGGCCCGGGGGTTTTTCATCGAGGACCGAGACATCCATGTCGCCGTGCCGGGCCAGCGCGAGGCTGCGCGGAATGGGCGTCGCCGTCATCACCAGCACATCCGCGCCCATGCCCTTGGCGGCAAGCTCCATCCGCTGCGCGACGCCGAAGCGGTGCTGTTCGTCGACGACGGCAAGGCGCAGGTCTGCGAACTGGACATCGGCCTGAAACACCGCATGGGTGCCGACCAGGATCTGGAGCCGCCCCTCTGCCAGCTCAGCCAGCCGCTCGCGCCGCGCAGCGCCCCGGTCGCGCCCGGTAAGCAGCCCGAGGCTGACGCCCGCCGCCGCCGCGAGCGGGGCGAGTGCCTCGAAATGCTGGCGCGCGAGGATCTCGGTCGGGGCCATCATCACCCCCTGTCCGCCCGCCTCGACCGCGATGCAGAGCGCGAGGAACGCGACCACCGTCTTGCCCGACCCCACATCCCCCTGCAGCAGGCGGTTCATCCGGAGCCCCGCGGCCATGTCGGCCGCGATCTCGGCCAGCGCGCGTTCCTGCGCGGCGGTGAGCGGCCAGGGCAGGGATGCGCGCACCCGGGCGCTGATCGCGCCGGTCGGCACGCTCGCCCGGCCCTTGCCGCGCCGCAGGCTGCGCCGCGCGAGCGCGAGGGTGAGCTGATGGGCAAACACCTCGTCATAGGCCAGCCGCGCGCGCGCCGGGGCGTTCGGCGCCATGTCGGCGGGTGTCGCCGGCGCATGCGCCGCGACCATCGCCGCGCGCCACGCAGGCCAGCCCTCGCGCGCGCGCAGATGCGGGTCGATCCATTCGTGCAGTTCGGGCGCGCGCGTCAGCGCCGCGGCGGCCGCCTTGTGCATGAGCTTTTGCGTGATCCCGGCCGTCAGCGGATAGACCGGCTCGAAGGTGGGCAGGCTCGCGGCTTCTTCGGGGCGCAGGATGTGGTCGGGGTGGACGATCTGGGCGATGCCATCGAAAATCTCGACCCGGCCCGCGATCACGCGCCGCTGGCCCGTGGGCAGGATGCGTCCCATCCCCTCGGCGCGCGCGTGAAAGAAGACAAGCGCGAATTCGGTGCGCGCGTCGCGCACCATGACGCGCAGCGGCCCGCCGCGGCGGGCGGGCGGGATGTGGGCGCCGACCTCGACCTCGACCACGACATGGGCGGGTGGCACGACATCGCGCACGGATGCGACTCGCCGCCGCTCCACCCCCGTCTGCGGCAGGGTCAGAATCAGGTCGCGCGGCCGCGTGATCTCGAGCCCCGAGGCCAGCGCGCGCGCGGCCTTGGGCCCGACGCCCGGCAGCGTCTCGATCTCCGCAAACAGCGGAAAGAGGATCTCGGGCCTGCTCACGCCGTGCCGACGAGGTCGCGCCAGGCGGCTTCGTCGATGACCTTCACGCCGAGGCGTTCGGCCTCGCGCGCCTTCGACCCCGCGCCCGGCCCCGCCACGACAAGGTCGGTCCGCGCCGAGACCGAGCCCGCGACGCGCGCCCCGAGCGCCTCGGCCCGCGCCTTGGCCTCGGCCCGCGTCATCGTCTCGAGCGTGCCGGTGAACACGACCGTGAGGCCCGCGACCGCGCTTTGCGCCGCGACGGGGGCCATGGGCTGGGGCGTGATCTGCGCGCGCAGCGCCTCGAAGGCTGCCCGCTCGGCCGGCTGGCGAAAGGCCGTGACGAGCGCCCCCGCGAGCACCTCGCCCACCCCGTCGATGGCGTTGAGGTCGGCCCACGCCGCCCCCTCGCGGTCGCCGGCCGCCGTCATCGCCCCGGCGAAGGCGTCCCATGTGCCGTAATGGCGCGCGAGCAGCGCGGCCGTCGCCTGACCGACGTGGCTGATCCCGAGGGCGAAGATCAGCCGGTCGAGCGCGATCTCGCGCCGCGCCTCGATCGCGCGAAAGAGGTTCTCGGCCGAGGTCGCGCCCCAGCCGAAGCGGTCCGCCAGATGCTCGGGCCGGGCCGCGTCGCGGGCGGCAAGGGTGAAGATGTCGGCAGGGCTGCGCAGCGGCAGGTCGGGGTCGGACCAGAAGGCCTCGATCTGCTTGGCCCCGAGCCCCTCTATGTCGAAGGCGTCGCGGCTGACGAAATGCTTCAGCCGCTCCATCGCCTGCGCCGGGCAGCCGAGCCCGCCGGTGCAGCGGCGCACCGAATCGCCCGCCTCGCGCACGGCCTCCGACCCGCAGGCGGGGCAGCGGTCGGGAAAGGCGAAGGGCAGGGCGTGGGCGGGGCGGGCGTCCGCATCGACATCCGCGATCTTGGGGATCACGTCGCCCGCCCGATAGACCTGCACGAGGTCGCCCTCGCGGATGTCCTTGCCGCCCCGGATCGGCGCGCCCTTCGCGTCGCGCCCGGCGATGTAGTCCTCGTTGTGCAGCGTCGCGTTCGAGACCACGACCCCCCCCACCGTCACCGGCGCAAGCCGCGCCACGGGCGAGAGCGCGCCGGTGCGGCCGACCTGGATCTCGATCCGTTCGAGCCGTGTCCAGGCGGTCTCGGCCGGGAACTTGTGCGCGATGGCCCAGCGCGGTGTCGTCGCGCGCATCCCGAGGCGGGCCTGCAGCCCGAGGTCGTCGACCTTGTAGACGACCCCGTCGATGTCATAGCCGAGCGTGCCGCGTTGCGCCTCGATCAGGCGGTAGTGGTCGATCAGCGCGGCAAGCCCCGTGCAGCGGACCATGAGCGGGTTCGTCCGCAGCCCCAGCGCCGCGAGGCGCGCGACCGCTTCGGTCTGCGTCTGCCCGAGCGGGGCCGAGACCTCGCCCCAGCCATAGGCGAAAAAGCGCAGCGGCCGCCCGGCGGTGATCGCGGGGTCGAGCTGGCGCAGGCTGCCCGCGGCGGCGTTGCGCGGATTGGCGAAGGTCTTGTCGCCGCGCGCGGCCTGCTGGGCATTGAGGCGCGCGAAATCGGCATGCCCCATGTAGACCTCGCCGCGCACCTCGAGCACCTCGGGCGCGCCCGGCAGGTGGTCGGGGATGTCGCGGATCGTGCGGGCGTTGGCGGTCACGTTCTCGCCCGTCTCGCCATCGCCGCGCGTCGCGGCATGGACAAGCCGCCCCCCCTCGTACCGCAGGCTGAGCGAGAGGCCATCGATCTTGGGTTCGGCCGTATAGGCGAGCGTTTCGGGCTCGATCCCGAGGAAGCGGCTGGTCTGGAGGTCGAAATCCACGACATCGCCGGGCGAGAAGGCGTTGGCGAGGCTCAGCATCGGGCGGGCGTGGCGGATCTTGCCGAAGCCCTCGGCCGGCGCGGCGCCGGTGCGCCGGCTCGGGCTGTCGGGGCGGATCAGCCGGGGGAATGCCGCCTCGATCTCGGCGTTGCGCCGGCGGAGCGCATCATATGCGGCATCCGTCATGATCGGCGCGTCGGCGCCGTGATAGGCCTCGTCCGCGCGCAGGATCAGGGGCGCGAGGCGCGCGAGTTCCGCGGCCGCCTCGGCTTCGGTCATCGCCGCAGGGTCGGCGGGTGCCGGGGACGCGCCGCCCGGCGCCGCCGTTTCGCGATCCTCTGCCATGGTGCCCCCCGCATTGCCCCGCCGTCAGTCTAGGGCGGCGGTCGGGGGGCGTCCAGAACGCCCCTCAGGCGCCGATCGCGACGCGGGCGCGCGCGGGGGCGGGGTCGCGCATCACATAGCCCCGGCCCCAGACCGTCTCGACGCAGGTCTCGCCCCCCGTCGCCTCGGCCAGTTTCTTGCGCAGCTTGCAGATGAAGACATCGATGATCTTCAACTCGGGCTCGTCCATGCCGCCGTAGAGGTGGTTGAGGAACATCTCCTTGGTCAGCGTCGTGCCCTTGCGCAGGCTCAGAAGCTCGAGCATCTGATATTCCTTGCCCGTGAGGTGGACGGGCTTGCCATCGACCTGGACTGTCTTGGTGTCGAGGCAGACCTCGATCGGGCCGGTACGGATGACCGATTGCGCGTGCCCCTTGGAGCGGCGGATGATCGCGTGGATGCGCGCCACCAGTTCCTCGCGGTGAAAGGGCTTGGTGAGGTAGTCGTCCGCGCCCTGGCCGAAGCCTTTGATCTTGCTGTCGGTATCGCCGACGCCCGAGAGGATGAGGATCGGCGTCTCGATCCGCGCGATGCGGATTTGGCGCAGCACCTCGTGCCCGGTCATGTCGGGCAGGTTGAGGTCGAGCAGGATCAGGTCGTAATCATAGAGCTTCGCGAGATCGACCCCCTCTTCGCCGAGATCGGTGCGATAGACATTGAGGTTGGCATGCGCGAGCATCATCTCGATGCTGCGGGCGGTGACGGGATCGTCCTCGATCAGAAGAATGCGCATCCGAAATGACTCCGTTCTGGGATCTCTGCGGCCGGTGGTCTCTGGCGCGACCATCCGCCCAAATCGTTAACGCCTCGTTATCGCCCGCGAGAATGGCGCAAGGATGCCCGATCAGCGGCGATATTTCCAGACCTGCGTCGTGCGCAGGCCATTGAGCCCGTCGAGATCGTAGAGCGCGACCCAGCGCTCGACCTCTTCGGGGCTGAGCGACCAGCGCGCGCAGGCCTGTTCGGCCGAGATCGCGCCGGCGCGGAGCGCGCGCACGACCTCGGCCTTGCGCTCGGCGCTCCAGCGGCTGAGCGTCGCGGGCGGCAGATCGGCGGGGGCCTCGGCCATCACGCGAGGCGGGTTCGGGGCGGGGGGGGTGATGTGCGTGTCCATGCGGTGCAAGGTGGCGCGCAGGTTTTAACGCGGGGTGAAGCGCCGGGCTTGAGAAAGCGGGCATTTTCGCTGTATTGCAGGTTTTCCTTTCGGAACCCGCCCCATGTCGCTCGATCATCCGCTGAATTCGCTCGGCCTTCCCAAGCCACCCTCGGCGACGCGCGTCGTCGTGGCGATGTCGGGGGGCGTGGACAGTTCCGTCGTGGCCGCGATGCTCGCCGATGAGGGCTATGATGTCGTGGGCGTCACGCTCCAGCTCTATGACCACGGCGCGGCGCTGGCGAAAAAGGGCGCGTGCTGCGCGGGGCGCGACATCCACGACGCCCGCCGCGTGGCCGAGACGATGGGCTTTCCGCACTATGTCCTCGACTATGAGAGCCGCTTTCGCGAATCGGTGATGGAGGAGTTCGCCGACGCCTATCTGGCCGGGGCGACGCCCGTGCCCTGCATCCGCTGCAACGAGCGGGTGAAGTTCCGCGACCTGCTCGAGACCGCGCGCGACCTCGAGGCCGACTGCATGGCGACGGGGCACTACATCCGCCGGTTCGAGGGGCCGGCGGGGGCGGAGCTGCACCGCGCCGCCGATCCGGCGCGCGACCAGAGCTATTTCCTCTTTTCCACGACGCGCGCGCAGCTCGATTTCCTGCGCTTTCCGCTCGGGGGGCTCGCCTCCAAGGCCGAGACGCGCGCGCTCGCCGCCCGCTACGGGCTGCCTGTCGCCGACAAGCCCGACAGCCAGGACATCTGCTTCGTCCCGAACGGCAACTATGCCGCGGTGATCGAGCGGCTGCGCCCGGGTGCCGCCGACCCGGGCGAGATCGTGGACGAGGCGGGCCGCGTGCTCGGCCGCCACGACGGGGTGATCTGCTTCACCGTCGGGCAGCGGCGGGGGATCGGCCTCGGCGGGCTCGATGAGCCGCTCTATGTGCTGCGGCTCGATCCCGCGGCGCGGCGGGTCGTCGTCGGCCCCAAAGAGGCGCTCGCGACCCGCGACATCGCGGTTGCGGGCATCAACTGGCTGGGCGACGGGCCCCTCGCCGCCGCGGCGGGGCAGGAGATCGCGGTGCGCGTCCGCTCCACCCGCCGCCCCGCCCCCGCGATCCTCCATCCCGAGGGCGAGGGGACGGCGCGGGTCGAGCTCCTGTCACCCGAGGAAGGGGTCGCGCCGGGGCAGGCTTGCGTCTTTTACGCCCCCGAGGGCACCCGCGTGCTCGGTGGCGGCTGGATCGTGCGGCGCGACGCGGCCTGATGCGGCAATTGCACGCGCGCCGCGCGGTTGCCCTCGGCCGCGTGCGCGGCTAGAGAAATCGTGCGAGCGTGCGTGCGGCGATTCAGGTCGCGCGCGCGGACGTCAACGAACAGGAGACGAGCATGGCAGACGCCGCCATCCACGACCATGGTGGGCACGACAGCCGCGGGTTCTTCACCCGCTGGTTCATGTCGACCAACCACAAGGACATCGGGATCCTCTACCTTTTCACCGGCGGTCTCGTCGGCTTCATCTCGGTCGCGTTCACCGTCTACATGCGCATGGAGCTCATGGAGCCCGGCGTCCAGTACATGTGCATGGAAGGGGCGCGGATGACGGCGGCCGCGACCGCCGACTGCACCCCGAACGGGCATCTGTGGAACGTGCTCATCACCGCGCACGGCATCTTGATGATGTTCTTCGTCGTGATCCCGGCGCTGTTCGGCGGTTTCGGCAACTATTTCATGCCGCTCCAGATCGGCGCGCCGGATATGGCGTTCCCGCGAATGAACAACCTTTCCTACTGGCTTTACGTCGCGGGCACCTCGCTTGCCTTCGCCTCGGTCTTTGCGCCGGGCGGTAACGGGCAACTCGGTTCCGGTGTAGGCTGGGTTCTCTATCCGCCGCTCTCGACGACCGAAAGCGGCTTCTCGATGGATCTCGCGATCTTCGCGGTGCACCTGTCGGGGGCCTCGTCGATCCTCGGTGCGATCAACATGATCACGACCTTCCTCAACATGCGCGCGCCGGGCATGACGCTGCACAAGGTGCCGCTCTTCGCCTGGTCGATCTTCGTGACCGCGTGGCTCATCTTGTTGGCGCTGCCGGTTCTGGCGGGCGCGATCACGATGCTGCTGACCGACCGCAACTTCGGCACGACCTTCTTTGATCCGTCCGGCGGCGGGGATCCCGTCCTCTATCAGCACATCTTGTGGTTCTTCGGCCATCCCGAGGTCTACATCATCGTGCTCCCGGGTTTTGGCATCATCAGCCACGTCATCGCGACCTTCTCCCGCAAGCCCGTCTTCGGCTACCTGCCGATGGTCTATGCGATGGTGGCGATCGGCGCGCTCGGCTTCGTCGTCTGGGCCCACCACATGTACACCGTCGGCATGAGCGTGACGCAGCAGGCCTATTTCATGCTCGCAACGATGGTCATCGCTGTTCCCACGGGCATCAAGGTGTTCTCGTGGATCGCGACGATGTGGGGCGGGTCGGTCGAGTTCAAGACGCCGATGCTCTGGGCCTTCGGCTTCCTGTTCCTCTTCACTGTCGGTGGCGTCACCGGCATCGTGCTGAGCCAGGCGGGCATCGACCGGGCCTATCACGACACCTATTACGTCGTCGCCCACTTCCACTACGTGATGAGCCTCGGCGCCGTCTTCACGATCTTCGCCGGGATCTACTACTGGATCGGCAAGATGTCGGGTCGGCAGTATCCGGAATGGGCGGGCAAGCTGCACTTCTGGATGATGTTCATCGGCTCAAACCTGACCTTCTTCCCGCAGCACTTCCTCGGCCGTCAGGGCATGCCGCGGCGCTACATCGACTATCCGGAGGCCTTCGCCTACTGGAACTACATCTCCTCGATCGGCGCCTTCCTTGCCTTCGCCTCGTTCCTCTTCTTCATCGGGATCATCGCCTACACGCTTCTTGCCGGGCGGCGCGTCACCGAAAACAACTACTGGAACGAGTACGCCGACACGCTCGAGTGGACGCTGCCCTCGCCCCCGCCCGAGCACACCTTTGAGACGCTGCCCAAGCGCGAGGACTGGGACCGCAGCCACGCCCACTGAGGGCGCGCGCGGCAGGCCCATGCCCTATGCCTGGACTATGACGGATGCCGAGGCCCCGGGGGAACCCGGGGCCTCGCGCGTTGCGGGGACGGGGTGGGAGCTGCGCCTCTGGCCGCACCGCTCGCTGCCGGCGGGCGGGTTCGTGGCGTTCATCGCCGCGACGGCCGCGATGCTCGCGCTGCCGCTCCTCGCGGTGCTGGGC
>JBIKVM010000216.1:0-4955 GCA_044356825.1 Limisphaerales bacterium | reverse complement strand
GCACTGCTCGTCGCACCCTGCGACCCGCGCCGAAGTGTGCGCCTTGCCCGCTTCGGCGGATATCCGCGCCATCCGCTCGGCGTCCCCGCGATCGTGGCCGCAAGCCGCACCGATCCCTGGATGACGATCGGCGAGGCCTTCGACCTCGCGGCCGCCTGGGGCGCGGAATTCGTCGACATGGGCGCCGCGGGGCACATCAACACGGCAAGCGGGTTCGGCCCCTGGCCGCAGGGGCTGATCCTGCGCGACCGCCTTGCAGGCCGCGCCGCGCCGGCCGCGACCCGCGAGCCGCGCACCGGCCCGTTGCCGTTGCTGCGCAGGGCGCTCTGATGGCTGGCCGGTCCGCACCCCCGCCGCCCGTCGGCGGCGCCGCCCCGCGGCGCAACCACCCGCTTGCGCTCCTCGTCTTCGCGCTTGCCTATCTCGCGATCCTCGGGTTCGTCCTCGCCCCGGAGGGGTTCTTTCTTGCCGACCCCAACCCTCGCTTGGCAGAACGCCCCGAACCCTGAGATCGACCAGACCCAACCCCGCCACAACTCACACAGGAGAAACCGATGGCTCTTCGCATCAACGACATCGCTCCGGACTTCTAGGCCGAGACGACCGAAGGCCCGATCCGCTTCCACGACTGGATCGGGGATGGCTATGCGATCCTCTTCAGCCATCCGCGCGACTTCACGCCCGTCTGCACGACCGAGCTTGGCCTGATGGCGGGCCTCGCGCCCGAGTTCGCGCGGCGCAACGCCAAGATCATCGGCATCTCGGTCGATCCGGTCGCAAACCACCTCAAGTGGAAATCGGACATCGCGGTCGCGACCGGGCACGAGGTCCGCTATCCGATGATCGGCGACCCGGAGCTCACGGTCGCCAAGCTCTACGACATGCTCCCCGCGACGGCCGAGGGCACGTTCGAGGGCCGCACGCCTGCCGACAACGCGACGGTGCGCACCGTCTTCATCATCGGGCCCGACAAGCGCATAAAGCTCATGCTCACCTATCCGATGACGACGGGCCGCAACTTCGACGAGATCCTGCGCGCGCTCGATTCGATCCAGCTCACGGCACGCCACCAGGTCGCCACCCCCGCCAACTGGAAGCAGGGCGAGGATGTGATCGTCACGGCCGCCGTCTCGGACGCCGACGCCGTGGCGCGCTTCGGCGCGTTCGAGCGGATCCTGCCCTATCTGCGCAAGACCCGCGTTCCGCGCTGAGGCACCCGAGCACCGGCAGCCGTCAGGCGGCTGCCGGTTTCTGGCGCAGGCGCGCGCGATAGTCGCCATCCTGCCAGTTGGCGCGGCGCAGCCACTGTTCCTCGGGCTGGCGCGCGGCGAGGATCGCGTCGATCTCGACCTCGTCGAAGCCCGCGCGGCGGGCGTGGCCGTACTGGTCGGCCAGCACATGGCCGCGCGCGCGCAGCCGGCCGCGATAGCCCAGAAGGCGCAGCCGGCTCGCGATCGAGAAGCCGCGCCCGTCCGAGAATGCCGGGAAGGCGATCCGGATCAGCGCGAGGCGGTCGAGGAAGGGGGCGAGCGCCTCGGGATCGGCGTCGGGCGCGAGGTCGAGCGCATGGCCCGCCGTCTCGGACTGGCGCAACTCATCGAGCGTGAGGAAGGCCGCGATGCGGGTCTCGGGGCCGAAGCCCTGGTCGGTGACGATGACGGACATGGTGGTCTCCTTGGCGGAAAGAGGGGGTCAGGCGGCGTCGCGCGTTCCCCCGTCGGGGTAGAGCGCGTCGCGGAAGGGGGTCATGCCGAGGCGGCGGAAGGCGTCGATGAAGGGCTCGGAGGGGTCGCGGCGCAGCTCGAGATAGCGCTGCACGAGGCGGTCGAGCGCGGGGATCAGCGCCTCGGCCGGAAAGCCGTGGCCGGGCCGCTCGCCGATGGCGGCGGTTTCGGTCGCATCGCCGCCGAGCGTGATCTGGTAGTTCTCCACCCCCGCCCGGTCGAGGCCGAGGATCCCCACATGCGCGACATGGTGGTGGCCGCAGGCGTTGATGCAGCCCGAGATCTTTATCTTGAAGGGGCCGATCTCGCGCTCGCGGGCCTCGAAATGGGCCGCGATCTCTTGCGCGACGGGGATCGAGCGGGCGGTGGCGAGCGCGCAGTAATCCATCCCCGGGCAGGCGATGATGTCGGAGACGAGCCCGACATTCGCCGCGCCGAGGCCGGCCTCGAGCAGCGCTTCATGGACCTCGGCCAGATGGGCGCGGTGGACGTGGGGCAGGATCACGTTCTGCTCGTGGCTCACGCGCAGTTCGCCATGGCCGAAGCGCTCGGCCAGATCGGCCATGACGCGCATCTGCTGCGCGGTGGCATCGCCCGGCGTCGCCCCCACGGCCTTGAGCGAGACGGTGACGATCGCGTAATCGGGGTGGCGGTGGGCCGCGGTGTTGGTGGCGGCCCAGACGCGCGCCTTGCCCTTCAGCGGTGCATGCGCCAGCCCCTCGATGAAGCGCGGCGGGGCGAAGGCGGCCTCGATCGCGGCGACAAGATCGGGGTCGGCGCCCGGAAAGGCTTCCTTCTTGAGCAAGAAGGCCGCCTCGACCATCTCGCGCACCTCATCGATGCCGGTCTCGTGGACGAGGATCTTGATGCGCGCCTTGTACTTGTTGTCGCGTCGGCCGAGCAGGTTGTAGACCTGCAGCACCGCCTCGAGATAGGGCAGCAGCTCGGCCTTGGGCAGGAAGGGGCGGATCACCTTGCCGATCATCGGCGTGCGCCCGAGCCCGCCGCCCACGATCACCTCGTAGCCCGGCGCGCCGTCCGCGTCGCGCAGCATCCGCAGGCCGATGTCGTGGGCGCGCGTCACGGCGCGGTCGTTGGGGCTGCCGGTCACGGCGATCTTGAACTTGCGCGGCAGGTAGAGGAACTCGGGGTGGTCGGTCGACCACTGGCGGATCAGCTCGGCCGTCGGGCGCGGATCCTCGATCTCGTCGCCCGCGGCGCCGGCAAAGTGGTCGGCGGTGACGTTGCGCACGCAGTTGCCCGAGGTCTGGATCGCGTGCATCCCGACATCGGCCAGCGCGTCGAGGATGTCGGGCACGTCGCGCAGCTCGGGCCAGTTGAACTGGATGTTCTGGCGCGTGGTGAAGTGGCCATAGCCCTTGTCCCACCGCTCGGCGATCATGGCGAGCTGGCGCATCTGCACGGGGTTGATCGTGCCATAGGGAATGGCCACGCGCAGCATGTAGGCGTGCAGTTGCAGATAGAGCCCGTTCATCAGGCGGATCGGGCGGAATTCCTCTTCGGTCAGCGACCCGTCGATGCGCCGCGCGACCTGCTCGCGAAAGGTCGCGACACGGGCGCGCACGAAGGCTTCGTCGAAATCGTCGTAGCTGTACATCACAGATCCTCCGGCCGGCGGCCGTGTTCGGGGCGGTTCGAGGGGCCGCTGGCCCGCACCCGCTCGCGCAGGACGGTCGGGCGCGGGCCGTCCGCGGCCGCGGCCACCTCGATCAGATAGGGGCCGACCGCGCGCGCGGGCTGGCGGCGCGCCTCGGTCAGAAGCTCTTCGCCCGCTGCGGCGTCGGGGGCGACCGCGGCCTCGCGCAGGCGCCGCGTCCAGCCCTGCGCGGGCGTGAGATAGATCACATCCCCCACGAGCAGGTCGTTGGCGGTGACGACGAAACCCGCCATCTCAGACCCCCGCCACAAGGCGCTCGGCCTCGGCCGCCGCGCGGCGCGGCTCGAGCCCGAGAAAGAGGATCGCGGGCCCCCGCACCCCGGCGGCGGCGATGTCGGCGGGCAGACGGTCAAGCCGCGTCGCGATGGTGCGCCGCTCGGGACGGCCGGCGTTCTCGACCACGGTAAAGGGGGTGGCGGGGTCCGCCCCGTGCAGCATGAGCCGCCCCTGCAGAAAGCGCGCCGCGCGCAGCCCCATGTAGATCGCGGCCACGGCGCCCGGTTCGGCGAGGCCCCGCCAGTCCTGCTCGGCGAAGCCCTCGGCGTCATGCGCGGTCATGAGGGTGACGGCGCGGTTGCGCCCGCGCGCGGTCAGCGACCGGCCGATGTCGGCCGCGGCCGCCGTGGCGGCGGTGACGCCCGGCACGATGTCCCAGCCGATGCCCGCAGCGTCGAGCGCCTCGATCTCTTCCTCGAGCCGCCCGAACACGCCCGGATCGCCCGACTTCAGCCGCACGACATGGGCGCCCGTGCGCGCCTGTTCGACGAGCAGCGCCGAGATGTCGTCCTGCGCCCACGACGGCGCGTCGGCTGCCTTGCCCACCTCGATGAAGAGCGCCTCGCGCCGCGCGAGGTCGAGCACCCCGCCCGCAACCAGCCGGTCGTGGATGATGACATCGGCATCATGCAGCCGGTCGCGCGCGCGCAGCGTCAGGAGGTCGGCATCCCCCGGCCCCGCCCCCACGAACGACACCCGCCCCGGCTCTGCCTCTGCCGCGAGTGCCTCATGCTTGAGCTGCTCGAGCAGCGCGCCGAGGCCCGCCTCGCCCGCCGTGGCCAGCACGCGCGGCCCCTCGCTGTCGTAATAGCGCGCCCAGAACCGCCGGCGGATGCGGCCATAGGGCAGCACCTCGGCGGCGTGGCGAAAGGCCTTGCCGACGCGCGCGAGCACCCCGAGCCCCGTCGGCAGCGCGGCCTCGAGCCCCGCCTTGATCCGGCGGCCGAGCACGGGCGAGGCCCCTTCGGTGCCGATCGCCACCACGACCGGGTCGCGATCGACGATCGCGGGCGTGATGAAGTCGCTCTCCTCGAGATTGTCGACGATATTGACGAGCGCGCCCGCACGCCGGCCGATCGCGGCGGCGCGCCGGTCCTCGGCCGGGTCCATGTTGGCGCAATAGACGATCGCGGCGCAGGTCGCGTCGCCCTCCTCCATCGGCCGCGCGATCAGGGTCAGCCGCCCCGCGGCGGCGAGCGCGCGCAACTCGGGGTGCGGGTCGGCGGCCAGCACGACGATGCGCGCCTCGGTCCGCAGCAACAGCCGCAACTTCGCCC
>JBIKVM010000215.1:0-4959 GCA_044356825.1 Limisphaerales bacterium | reverse complement strand
CAGGGCGCGACGCGGACCGTCGCCATGCGGTCGGGGTTGGCCACCTCGCCGTTCTGGCCGGTGCCGCGGGTGATCGCGTCCACGACCTCCATCCCCGAGATCACGCGGCCCACGACCGTATACTGGCCATCGAGATGCGGCGCAGGGGCGAACATGATGAAGAACTGGCTGTTGGCGCTGTCGGGATCCATGGCGCGCGCCATGCCGACGATGCCCCGCTCGAACGAGACGGCCGAGAACTCGGCCCGCAGGTCGGGCAGGTCGGACCCCCCGCGCCCGGCCATGCCGGGGGCGCTGTCGGGTTTGCCGAACTCAACGTCGCCGGTCTGCGCCATGAAGCCCTCGATCACCCGGTGAAAGGCGACCCCGTCGTAATCGCCCCGCTCGGCCAGCGCGACCATCCGCTCGGCATGGCCGGGCGCGACATCCGACAGCAGGTCGATGACGATCGTGCCCGATGCCCCGCCCGTGACCTCGATCACGAGGTTCGGGCCGGGGCCGTCCGCGACCTCTGCGGCGGCAGGCAGGGCGAAGGCGGCAAGCGCCGCGGCAAGGATGAGCTTACGCATCGGCGGCCACCCTCACGCGGATCATGCGGTCGGGGTTCGCCGGCGGCTCGCCGCGCACGATCTTGTCGACATGCTCCATCCCCGAGATGACGCGGCCATAGACGGTATACTGGCCATTGAGGAAATGGTTGTCGGCGAAGTTGATGAAGAACTGGCTGTTGGCGGAATTGGGGTTCATCGACCGCGCCGCCCCGAGCGTGCCGCGATCATGCGGGAGCTTCGAGAACTCGGCCGGCAGGTCGGGCAGGTCCGACCCGCCCGTGCCCGCCCGGCGCAGGTTGAAGCCGCGCTCGGCGTTGCCGTTCGCGACGTCGCCGCTCTGGGCCATGAAGCCCTCGATCACGCGGTGGAAGACGACATTGTCATAGGCGCCGGCGCGGGCCAGCGTCTTCATCCGCTCGCTGTGCTTGGGGGCCACGTCGGGCAGCAGCGCTATGACGACATCGCCGTCCTTCAGCGTCATGATGATGGTGTTCTCGGGGTCGGTGATCTCGGCCATGCGGGGTCCCTTTCAAAATCGGACGGAGCCTAGGCGATGGGGCCGGGCAAGAAAAGCCCCCGCAGGTGCGCGCGGCGACGGTTGACGGGGCGGGGCGGCCGCGCGATAGGGCGCCTGAGGCGGGCAGGGGTGGCGGCGATGGGCTGGAAGACACTCGAGGACATGAATCTCGCGGGGCGGCGGGTGATCGTGCGCGCCGACCTCAACGTGCCGATCGAGGAGGGGCGCGTGACCGACGCGACCCGGATCGAGCGCCTTGTCCCGACCCTGCGCGACATCCTCGCGCGCGGCGGGCGGCCCGTGGTGCTGTCGCATTTCGACCGCCCCAAGGGCCGCGTCGTGCCGTCGATGAGCCTCGGTCAGGTGCTGCCCGCGCTGCGTGCGGCGCTCGCGCCCGCGCCCGTCGCCTTCGCGCCCGACTGCATCGGTCCCGCCGCCGCCGCCCCCGTGCCCGAGGGCGGGGTGCTGTTGCTCGAGAACACGCGCTTCCATCCGGGCGAGGAGGCGAACGATCCGGCCTTCGCCGCGGCCCTCGCGGCGGCGGGCGAGGTCTATGTCAACGACGCCTTCTCGGCCGCCCATCGCGCCCATGCCTCGACCGAGGCGATCGCGCGGATCCTGCCCGCCTGCGCGGGGCGCGCGATGGCGGCAGAGCTTGCGGCGCTCGACGCGGCGCTGGGCAAGCCCGCCCGGCCCGTGGTGGCGGTGGTGGGGGGGGCCAAGGTCTCGACCAAGATCGACCTCTTGAAGAACCTCGTCGCCCGGGTCGATCATCTGGTGATCGGGGGCGGCATGGCCAACACCTTCCTTGCGGCCGAGGGCGCGCCCGTCGGCCGCTCGCTCTGCGAGGGCGATCTGGCCCCGACCGCGCGCGAGATCCTCGCGGCCGCCCGCGCCGCGGGCTGCACCGTGCATCTGCCCCTCGATGTCGTCGTCGCGCGCGACTTCGCCGCCCACGCCCCGCACGAGGTCGTGCCGGCCCGCGCCTGCCCCGCCGATGCGATGATCCTCGATGCCGGGCCCGCGACGGTGGCGGCCGTCTGCGCGACCTTCGATACGTGCCGGACGCTTGTGTGGAACGGCCCGCTCGGCGCCTTCGAAAAGCCGCCCTTCGATGCCGCGACGACGGCCTGCGCGCGCCATGCCGCGGCGCGCACCGCCGCCGGGCACCTCGTGTCGGTCGCGGGCGGGGGCGACACGGTCGCGGCGCTCAATCACGCAGGCGCGGCCGAGGGGTTCAGCTATGTCTCGACCGCAGGCGGCGCCTTCCTCGAATGGATGGAGGGGCGCGAGCTGCCGGGTGTCGCGGTCCTGACGGGAGGGGGCGCATGAGCTTCGATCGTCGCATCCGCATCGCGCCCTCGATCCTCGCTGCCGATTTCGCGGCCTTCGGCGCCGAGTGCCGCGCCGTCGAGGACGCGGGCGCGGACTGGATCCATGTTGATGTGATGGACGGCCATTTCGTCCCGAACATAACCTTCGGGCCCGCCACCTGCGCCGCACTCCGCCCGCATGTGCGCGGCACGATGGATGTCCACCTGATGGTCGCCCCCGTCGATCCCTGGATCGGCGCCTTCGCCAAGGCGGGCGCCGACATCCTGACGGCCCATGCCGAGGCCGGCCCCCACATCCACCGCACCCTGCAGGCCATCCGCGACGCGGGGTGCAAGGCGGGCATCGCGCTCAATCCCGGCACCGGGATCGAGACGGTGGCCGAGGTCATCGACCTCATCGACCTCGTCTGCGTCATGACGGTGAACCCGGGCTTCGGCGGGCAGTCCTTCATCGCCGCCCAGTGCGACAAGATCGCCCGCCTGCGCGCGCTGATCGGCCCGCGCCCGATCCACATCGAGGTCGACGGCGGCATCACCGCCGAAACCGCGCCGCTGGCCGCGCGGGCGGGCGCGGATGTGCTGGTCGCGGGCTCGGCCGTGTTCCGGGGTGGTCCGGGGAGCTATCGGGGCAACATCGCGGCCATCCGCGCCGCCGCCGAAGGCGCGACGGGCGTGCGCGCATGAAGGCCATCGTCTTCGACCTCGACGGCACGCTTGTCGACAGCGCGCCCGACATCGTGGGGGCGGGGAACGCGCTGCTCGCGGCCGAGGGCGCGGCGGCCATCCCCTTTGAGGTCGCGCGCGGCTTCATCGGAGCGGGGGCGGATGTGTTCGTGCGCCGCATGATGGCGGCGGCGGGGATGGGTGACGATCCCGCCCATGCCGCGCGGCTGCATGCGGCCTTTCTCGACCGCTACGAGGGCGCCGTGGGGGCGACCGCGCTCTATCCCGGGGTGATCGGGGCGCTCGATGCGCTGGCCGCGCAGGGCTGGCGGATCGGCATCTGCACGAACAAGCCCGAACGCCCGACGGCCGCCCTCTTGCGCCACTTCGGGCTCGGGGCGCGCTTTGCGGCCGTGATCGGGGGCGATACGCTCGCGGTCCGCAAGCCCGATCCCGCCCCGCTCGCGGCCGCGATCGCCGCCCTCGGCGGCCTGCCCACCGTCTTCGTGGGCGACAGCGAGACCGACAGCGAAACCGCCCGCCGCGCCCGCGTGCCCCTCGCGCTCTATACCGAGGGCTACCGCAAGAACGCGCTCGGGGCGCTGCACCACGATGCGGCATTCTCGGATTTCGCCGATCTGCCCGGGATCGCGGCGCGGCTGGTCGCGCGCTGAGGGGCGCGGCGCGTCAGCCCCAGAGGTCGGTGAACTCGCGCCACTCGCCCTTGCCCATGCCGGAATCCTCCTGCGTCACCACCTCGCCCGCAAGCCGCCGCTTCAGCACCGCGACCGCCTTGGCCGACAGGGTCGCGCCCCCCATGCGATGGTCCTCGAACGCTGCCGCCGCGATCGGCACCCAGTCGGCGACGATGCGCAGGATCGCCTCGGCATAGACGCGTATCTCCATCTGCGCATGGGGATCGGCGCGCAGGCGCAGGAAATGAAAGAGATTGTGCAGATCGGTCTTCCAGTACCACTGGGTATAGATGTTCATGGGCAGGTTCATCCGCGCAAGCTCGCGCGCCAGCCCCTGCTGGCCTTCGGTCGAGAGCATCGCCTCGTAATGGTCGTAGGCGCGCGCCGCATCCTCGCGCAGCCAGCCCAGCACGCGCGCGGCCTCTTCGGGCGCCAGCACCGCGCCCCGGCCCTGGTTGTTGACCGAGGACTGCGCCGCGAGGTCGCCCGGAGCGGGGATGTAGAATTCGCGGTCGAGGATCGAATAGCGCGCCGAGTATTCGTTCACATTGGCGGTGCGGTGGCGGATCCACTGGCGGGCGACGAACACCGGCAGCTTCACATGCAGCTTCACCTCGCACATCTCGAAGGGGGTCGAGTGCCAGTGGCGCATGAGGTAGCGGATCAACCCCTCGTCGTTCTGCACATGCTTCGTGCCCGCGCCATAGCTGACCCTTGCGGCCTGCACGATCGCGGCATCGTCGCCCATGTAGTCGATGACGCGCACGAAGCCGTGGTCGAGCACGGGGTGCGCGACATAGAGGTGGCGCTCCATCCCCTCGGCGACGGCGCGCAGCGTCGGGCGGGGGCTGGCGCGCAGGGCGTCGATTTCGGCCTGCTGGTCGGGCGTGATCGGCATGGGGCATCCTCCGGGTCGCGATCCTCCATCCCCCAAAACGGGGCGCCGCGCAACCGCCGTTGCCTTCGCCGGCCGTTCGGCTAGTTCTGGGGGCGACACGGGAGGCGCGCATGACGATCCGCTATCTGCACACCATGGTCCGGGTGCTGGACCTCGAGAAATCCATCGCCTTCTACCGGCTGCTCGGCCTCGAACAGACCCGGCGGAGCGATTACGAGCAGGGCCGCTTCACCCTCGTCTTCATGGCCCCGCCCGGCCAGCCCGAATGCCCCGTGGAGCTCACCTGGAACTGGGACGGTGA
>JBIKVM010000214.1:0-4984 GCA_044356825.1 Limisphaerales bacterium | reverse complement strand
CATCGACCAGCCCAAGGTGGTGAACGGGGCCTCGGACCTCTTCGTGGAGGTCATGGGCGATGTGGGGCGGCATGCGCGCTCGGCCATTTCGGCGCCCTCGCTCCCGCTTGGCGTTGCGGTCGAGATCGAGGCGATCTTCGAGCTGGCCTGAGGGGGTCCGCGATGACGCGCCAGCCCCTGCCCGATGCGCTGCGCGCCCGCCCGATCGCGCACCGCGCGCTGCATGATCCGGCGCGCGGCCGGCCCGAGAACAGCCGCGCCGCGATCCGTGCCGCCATCGCCGCGGGCTACGGGATCGAGATCGACCTGCAGCTGTCGGCCGACGGGCGGGCGATGGTCTTTCACGACGAGACGCTCGAACGGCTGACCGGGGCCGAGGGCCCGGTTGCGGGCCGGAGCGCGGCGGAGCTTGGCCGCATCGCGCTCCGCGGCGGGTCCGAGACGATCCCGACGCTGGCCGAGGTGCTGGCCGAGGTGGCGGGGCGGGTGCCGCTCCTCATCGAGTTCAAGGACCAGACCGGCACCATGGGCCCCGAGGATCGCGGGCTCGAGGCTGCGGCGGTGGCGGATCTGGCGGGCTATGGCGGGCCCTGCGCGCTCATGTCCTTCAATCCGCATGCGGTGATGCGCCTTGCGCGTCTGGCGCCCGGGTTGGCCCGGGGCCTGACGACCTCGGCCTATGACCCGGCCGAGTGGGCGCCGCTTTCGCCCGAGACCTGCGACCGGCTGCGCGCCATTCCCGACTACGACGCCGCCGGGTGCAGCTTCATCTCGCATGAATGGGCCGATCTGGGGCGCCCGCGAGTGGCCGAGATCGCGGCGGCGGGCGGGGCGATCCTGTGCTGGACGATCCGCAGCCCGGCCGAGGAAGAGGCCGCCCGCCGCATCGCCTGCAATGTCACCTTCGAGGGCTATCTTCCCCGTTGAGGGCAAGCGGGGGCGGTCGGCGATGACAGAGGCAAGCGAGATCCCGCAGGATGCGACGGCCGAGGTGCTGGCGGGCGTCGGCGCCATCGACCCTGCCGCATGGGACGCCTGCGCCTGCCCCGAGACGGCCGACGGCGGCCGACCGCGCGATCCCTTCACGACGCATCGCTTCCTGCACGCGCTCGAGTTGTCGGGCTCGGTCGGGCGGGGGACGGGCTGGACGCCGCAGCCCCTGGTGATCCGCCGGGGGGGCCGGATCGTCGCCTGTGCGCCCCTTTATGCCAAGGCCCACAGCCAGGGCGAATACATCTTCGACCACGGCTGGGCCGAGGCCTATGCGCGCGCCGGCGGGCGCTATTATCCCAAGCTGCAGATCGCGGTGCCCTTCACCCCCGCGACCGGGCGGCGCCTTCTGTGCGCGCCCGAGGCCGAGGGCTGGGGCGGGGCGGCGCTGCTCGGCACCGCGGCGGGGCTGGCGCGCGAGGGGGGGCTGTCGTCGGTGCACGCGACCTTCTGCACCGCGGCCGAGGCCGAGACGGGCACGGCGCTCGGCTATCTGCCCCGCCGCACCAGCCAGTTCCACTGGATCAACGCGGGCTATGCGCGCTTCGAGGATTTCCTCGGTGCCCTCGCCTCGCGCAAGCGCAAGGCCATCCGGCGCGAACGTGCCATCGCGCAGGGCTTCGGCGGGCGCATCCTGCAACTGACGGGCGCGGATCTGCGGCCCGACCACTGGGATGCCTTCTGGCGTTTCTATCAGGACACCGGGGCGCGCAAATGGGGCCGGCCCTATCTGACCCGCGCCTTCTTCGATCATCTGCACCAGACGATGCGCGCGGATGTGCTGCTCGTGCTTGCCGAACGTGACGGGCGGGCGGTTGCCGGCGCGCTCAACTTCATCGGGCGCGAGGCGCTCTTTGGCCGCTATTGGGGCGCGATCGAGCAGCACGACTGCCTGCACTTCGAGCTGTGCTATCATCAGGCGATCGACTGGGCGATCGCGGCGGGGCTCGCGCGCGTCGAGGCCGGCGCGCAGGGCGAACACAAGCTCGCGCGCGGCTATCTGCCCGCGGCGGTGCATTCGCTCCACTGGATCGCGGACGGGGGTTTTCGCGATGCGGTCGCGCGCTATCTGGCGGCCGAGGCGCGCGCGACGGACGACGACATCGAGGTGCTGACGGGCTATGGCCCCTTCCGCCGCGGCGCGCGACCCGAGGAGGAGGACGAGGATGGCCGGTGAACCGCTCGACAAGGCCGCCCGCGAGGCGGCGCTCCCGCCGCTCGGTGCCGCCGGCTGGGTCGCGGTCGAGGGCCGCGACGCGATCCGCAAGGTCTGGAAGTTCCGCAACTTCTCCGAGGCCTGGGGATTCATGGCGCGCGCCGCGCTGGCGGCCGAGGCGCTGAACCACCACCCCGAATGGCGCAACGTCTACAACATCGTGGACGTCACCCTCACGACCCATGATCTGGGGGGGCTGGGGCCGCTCGATCTGGAGCTTGCGCGGCGGATGGACGCGATCGCGGGCCCGGCGGCGGTGCTTGCCGACCAGGGCGTCCCGATCCTGAGCCTGTGCGAGGCGCGCGCCGCGCGCCGCTAGGCTGCCGTCGCGAAGACCCGGTCGATCATCGCCTGCGTGCCGCGCGCATCCTCGAGCGTCCAGGGATAGGGCGCGCCGGTCCGCACGGTGCGCCCGAAGGCCTCGACCTGCAGCCGGTATTGCCGCGCCGCGGGCCAGCGCTCGATCAGCGTCTCGGCACCCGGGCGGTGAAGTTCGATCCGCGCCTCGCCGAAAGAGCCCGGATTGTAGGGGGCCGGCAGGCGCATGAGGCCGCGGGTGCCCTGCAAGACGACCTCCTGCCGCGGAAAGAGGCGCATCGACGTCATTGCCGCGAAGCTGAAGGTCGCGAACCGCCCCGTCACCTGCGCGAAGACATCGACGCCCCCCTCGCGGGTGATCGCGGCCGCGATCTCGGTCGGCTCCTCGCCGGTGATCCAGCGCAGGCAGCCATAGGTATAGACGCCGATGTCGGGGATCGATCCGCCCCCCGTCTCGGGTCGGTTGCGGATATTGCCGGGGTCGGTGCGGTTGTCGTAGCTGAAGGCCGCATCGGCATGTTCGAGCGTCCCGATCGCACCGTCGGCCAGAAGCGCGCGCGCCCGCTGCCACTGGGGGTGGTGGACGATCATGTAAGCCTCGGCCGCAAGCAGCCCCGTCGCGTCGCGCCGCGCGATCAGCCGGTCGATCTCGGCCGCGCGCATCGCGATCGGCTTTTCGGTCAGCACATGCTTGCCCGCATCGAGTGCCTTGAGCGTCCATTCCACATGCAGGTGGTTGGGCAGCGGGATGTAGACGGCATCGATCGCGGGGTCGGCGAGCAGCGCCTCATACCCCCGGTGCACCCGCAGGTCCGGGCAGAAGGCCGCGAAGGGTGCCGCGCGCGCCGCGTCCGATGTCGCGAGCGCCGCAAGCCGCGCCCCCGACGCCTCGTGGATCGCCGGCGCCATGTGGTTGAGCGCGAAGTGCGACGCCCCGATGATGCCCCAGTTGAGCGGTTCCATGCCATTCCCCCATGCTGACTGCCCCGACCCTAGGCGCTCGGCGGGCCGCTGGGAAGGGGGTGCGCCGGGCCGGGCCTCGGCAGGCGCCTGCGGCAGGCCTGCCGCGCGGCATCGACCGCCGGATCGAGGAGCGCGAGGGCCTCATCGAGCGTCCGCCACGAGGGCGAGAGGACGGCGACCCAGCCCATCCACGCATAGACCGGGTGCGGCATGATCCGGTCGAGCGCGCGGAAGTCCCAGCCGCCTGCCACCACGCCGCCCTTGGCCGGCCGGGGCGGGGGCGGCCCGAAGCGGGCGGCGAAGGCCGGGCGCGCAAGGGCGAAGCTCAGCCGGAAGATGCCGGGGCGGTCGAGGTCCGAGGCCCGGCCATGCCCGCCGTCGTGATCCTTGAGGGTCGCGACATGGCCCCCCTTGGGCAGAAGGCCGTCGGGGTTGAGGAAGATCGCGGTTTCTCCCCAGGTCGTGACGGCCCGCGTGCCCGGATGGCGGGCAAGCAGCTTGGCCGCGATGTGCTGAAGCGTCGGCTGCTCCATCCGCCTCTCCTGCGCCCGTTTTCGCCCTCGCGTGATCGTGCCCGGCCGTCAAGGACCGCGCGCGCGGCCTCACGGCACATCCCTGAACGCCCGCCGCAGCTCGGCCGCGCCCGCGCGATCGTACCAGCGGCCATGCGCCAGAATGACGCGTTCGGGTTCCCATGCGATCATGGTGTCGACCAGATCCTTCAGGTGGTGGGGCTTGCGGTGGAAGCTTGCGGCCATGTCGCGCGGCATCCTCCCGTCGGGGTGGCACACGCGGCCCAGTTTCAGCAGCGGCAGCGCCCACCACGGCATCTTGTCCGCTTCGAAGTTCTCGATCAGGTCGGTCAGGATCAGCGTCTTGCTGCCGCGATGAAAGAACACCACTTCGCGGTGATACCCTGAGTCCGCGAGGCGCTGGTCGATCTGCCCGGCCCATGCGGGCGGCGCGCGGTCGGTCAGGACCGCATCGATGGACAGATCGACCCCCCGGCTCCTCGCGCGGTCCACGACGCCCGGGCTGCCCCAGCTCGTCGCCCCGGGGAAGCGCGTCTGCCAGTCGGGGAGCCACGCGTAGTGGATCCAGTTCGGCGCGACCAGATGCCGGACCGGGCCGAGACGGGCGACCGCGTCGGCAAGGCCGTTCCGATCGGCAATCGGCGAATGCACCCAGATCTCGCCATCCGTCAGGCGGATGACCGTCATCCGCGTCGGAAACAGCATGCCGTAGAAGCGTATCCAGCCCCCGTCAGCGACCCACACCCCGGCTGCGACGGGCTTGAGGGCATGGAGCGGTTCGTATCCGGTCGGTCGTGTCATCGCGTCAGCGTAGGCCGCCAGCCTGCCCTCCGCAACCGAGGCCCGGGTGCGCCGAGCTGCCTGCGCGCGCAGCGGGCCGGCAGGCGCGCGGGGGCGGGCGCTAGCGGAACTCGCGCACGGGGAAGAGGGCACGGCCCTGTTCGCGCGGGTGGCGCGGGCGGGG
>JBIKVM010000213.1:0-4988 GCA_044356825.1 Limisphaerales bacterium | reverse complement strand
GCCGAAGCTTGCTAGCCTTCCTCTGCAGTCGCCGGATCGGGATCAGATGCGCCACAGCCTGCCCATCGCGCCGCAGTTCTACGTCACGGCTCCCCAGCCGTGCCCGTATTTGCCTGGGCGTATGGAGCGCAAGCTCTTCACCGCGATTCAGGGCGAGCAGGCCGAGAAACTGAACGACGCCCTTTCCAAGCAGGGGTTCCGCCGGTCTCAGAATGTGCTCTATCGCCCCTCCTGCGCAGAATGCTCGGCCTGTCTGTCGGCGCGCATCCGGGTGGCCGATTTCGTGCCTACCCGCAGCCAGAAGCGTGTCCTGCGCCGCAACGCCGATCTTGAGCGCAGCGTCTCGAGCCCGTGGGCGACCGAGGACCACTTCGCGCTCTTCCGCCGCTACCTTGATTGCCGGCACGCGGATGGCGGCATGGCCGACATGGACATGTACGAATTCGCCGCGATGATCGAGGAAACCCCGATCCGCTCGCGACTGGTCGAATACACCCGCGCACCCGAGGACGGCGAGCGCGGGCGGCAACTCGTGGCGGCGTGCCTTACGGATGTGCTCGATGACGGGCTCTCGCTCGTCTATTCCTTCTACGATCCCGACATGCAGCGGCGCAGCCTCGGCACGCATGTCATCCTCGACCATGTCGATCTGGCCGCGGCGGCCGGGCTGCCCTTCGTCTATCTGGGCTACTGGGTGCCCGGCAGCGACAAGATGGGCTACAAGGCTGCCTTCGGCGCGCTCGAGGTGTTCAAGGGCCGTGTCTGGCAGCCCATCGGCGATGCCTCGCGCCACGACGCGAGCCTGCACCCCCTCTCGGTCGATCCGATCGCCGAGCAGGTGGCGCGCATCACCCTGCCCGATGGTCTGGTGCGGCCCCGCTAGGCCCCTCAGGCGGCGGGCATCCGCGCCTCGATCATGCCCGCGAACCACGAGCAGCCGAAGGGGATCGCGCTGTCGTCGAAATCATAGGCGGGGTTGTGGACCATCGCCGTATCGCCGTTGCCCATGAGGATATAGGCCCCGGGGCGTTCCTCGAGCATGTAGGCGAAATCCTCGCCCCCCATCAGGGGCGGCACCTCGCGCGTGGGCGTGCCCGCGACGGCGCGCGCGACCTCGGCCGCGTGGACCGTCTCGCGGTCGTGGTTGACCATGACCGGATAGCCGCGGTCATAGCGCACCGCCGCGACCGCCCCGAAGGCCTCGGCCGTCGATTGCGCGATGCGGCGGATGCGCTCTTCGGCAAGGGTGCGCACCTCGGCCTCGAGCGTGCGGACCGTGCCGCGCAGCTGCACCGTCTGGGGGATGATGTTGTAGGCCTCAGACCCGGTGCGGAACGAGGTGACCGAGACGACCACGCTTTTCAGCGGATCGACATTGCGCGACGCCACCGTCTGCAGCGCGAGCACGAGGTGCGAGGCGACGACGGTCGTGTCGATCGTCTCGTGCGGTTTGGCGGCGTGGCCGCCCTTGCCCTCGAGGTCGATCGTGAACTGGTCCGTGGCGGCGAAGAAGGGGCCGGGGCGGATCGCGAAGGTGCCGACCGGTAGGCCGGGCATGTTGTGCATGCCGTAGACCTCCTGGATGTTCCAGCGCGCCATCATGCCGTCGGCGCACATCTCGCGCCCGCCGCCGCCGCCCTCTTCGGCAGGCTGGAAGATGACGATGGCCGTGCCGTCGAAATTGCGCGTCTCGCAGAGGTATTTCGCCGCGCCGAGCAGCATGGCGGTGTGCCCGTCATGGCCGCAGGCGTGCATCTTGCCCGGCACCTTCGAGGCATGGGGCGCGCCCGTGATCTCCTGCAGGGGCAGGGCGTCCATGTCGGCGCGCAGGCCGACGACGCGCCCGGCGTTGTCCGTCCGCCCCTTGATGACGCCCACCACGCCCGTGCGGCCGATCCCGGTTACGACCTCGTCGCAGCCAAAGGCGCGCAGCAGCTCGGCGACCTTTCCGGCGGTGCGGTGCACTTCGAACAGCAGTTCGGGATTCTCGTGGAAATCGCGCCGCCAGGCGGTGATCTCGGGGGCGAGTTCGGCGAAGCGGTTCTTGACGGGCATCTGGGGCCTCCGGTGCTGGATTGCGGCCAGAATGGCCGCGGGCGGCGAAAACCGCAACCCTTGCCCGTCACCCCCGCAGGCTGCGGGCAAAGGCCGCGGCGCGGGCAAGCGCCGCCGCGTCGATCCCCGTCGCAAACCCCCGCGCGGCCAGATGCGCGGCCACCGCCTCGGTCGCGACATTGCCGGCCGCCCCCGGCGCATAGGGGCAGCCGCCGAGCCCGCCCGCGGCGGCGTCGAACACCCGCAGCCCGTGCCCGAGCGCCACGTCGATGTTGCCGAGCGCCCCGCCGCCCGTGTCGTGGAAATGCCCTGCAAGGCGCGCGGGCGCCATCTCGGACAGCACCGCCGCCAGCATCGCATCGACCGCCTCGGGCCGGCCGCGCCCGAGCGTTTCGCCAAGCGAGACCTCGGCGCAGCCCAGATCGCGCAAGGCCGCGACGACGCGCGCCACCGCCTCGGGCGCGACCGCGCCCGCATAGGGGCAATCCGTCACGCAGGACACATAGCCGCGCAGCGCCACCCCGTCGGCGTGCGCCGCCGCCGCGACCGGGGCGAAGCGCGCGAGGCTTTCGGCGATGGTGGCGTTGAGGTTCGCCTTCGAGAACGCCTCCGAGGCGGCGGCGAAGATCGCGACCTCATCGACCCCGGCCGCGCGCGCCGCATGATAGCCCTGCAGGTTCGGCACCAGCGCGCCGAAGCGCACGCCCGCGGGCCGCGCGATTCGCGCCATGACCGCCGCGCCATCCGCCATCTGCGGCACCCAGCGCGGCGAGACGAAGCTCGCCGCCTCGATCCGCCCGAGCCCGCTGGCCGAGAGGAGGTCGATCAGCGCGACCTTGTCCTCGGTCGGGATCGGGCGGGGTTCGTTCTGGAGCCCGTCGCGGGGCCCGACCTCGACGATGGTCGCGACCTCAGCCATCGGCGGGTCCCTCGGGCGCGAGGCGGATCAGGGGGGCACCGGCCTCGACCTGCGCCCCGGGGTCGACCATCACCTCGGCCACGATCCCCGGCCGGGGGGCAAGGGCCGCGTGCTCCATCTTCATCGCCTCGAGCGTCGCGAGCCGTGCCCCGGCCGCGACCGCCTCGCCCGGCGCGACATGGACCGCGCGCACGACGCCCGGCATCGGCGCGCGCGCGACATCGCCGCCCGCGCCCGCGCCGGAGCTGCGCGCGAGCGGGTCGGGGATCTCGAAGCTGCCGCCGCCGGGGCCGGGCAGGTGGATCAACGCGCCCGCGCGGACCACCCGCAGTGCTGCGCGCGCGCCATCGATCCACCAGACGGCCCCGCGCCGCTCCGCGAGGTGGCGGGCATCGCCGAGCGTGACCTCGGCCCGGTCGGGGTCCATCAGGCGCAGCACCGCCCCGAGCGGGCGGCCGGCGTGCAACAGGTCGATGTCGCGCGCGAGAGGCGCCCAGAGGGTGAAGCCCGCGTGGGGCGCCGCCCCCTCCCACAGCCCCGCGGCGGCGAGGACGGCGGCGACGCGGGCGGCGGGCCCCGGTTCCTCGGGGGCGGCAAGGGTCGCGATGTCGCGCGCGATCAGGCCCGTGTCGATCTCGCCCGCGACAAAACCCGGATGGCGGGCGAGCGCGCGCAGGAAGGGCAGGTTTGTCACCGTCCCCGCGACCTCGGTCTCATCGAGCGCGCGGGCGAGGCGGCCGAGCGCCTGCGCCCGGTCGGGGCCGTGCGCGATGATCTTGGCGATCATCGGATCGTACCAGGGCGTGATCGCATCGCCCGCCCGCACCCCGCTGTCGGCGCGCACGCCTTGCGGAAAGGCGAGATGCGCGATCCGCCCGGTCGCGGGCAGGAAGCCCGCCGGCACGTCCTCGGCATAGAGACGCGCCTCGACGGCGTGGCCGGTGATCGCGATCTGGTCCTGCCGGAGCGGCAGCCGCTCGCCCGCGGCGATGCGGAGTTGCCACTCGACGAGGTCGATGCCGGTGATCGCCTCGGTCACCGGATGCTCGACCTGAAGGCGGGTGTTCATCTCCATGAACCAGAAGCGGTCGGGGCGGAGCCCCTCCGAGGCATCGACGATGAACTCGACCGTGCCGGCGCCCGCATAGCCGATCGCCTCGGCCGCCCGCACCGCGGCCTGGCCCATGGCGGCGCGCATCGCACCGGTCATGCCCGGGGCGGGGGCCTCTTCGATGACCTTCTGGTGGCGGCGCTGGAGCGAGCAGTCGCGCTCGAAGAGGTGCACGGCGCGGGTGCCGTCGCCCATCACCTGCACCTCGATGTGGCGGGGCGCGGCGATCCATTTCTCGATGAGGACGGACGCATTGCCGAAGGCGGCCGCGGCCTCGGCCCGCGCCGAGGCGAGGGCGGCCGCGAAATCGGCCGGATCCTCGACCCGGCGCATCCCCTTGCCGCCCCCGCCCGCGACCGCCTTGATGAGGACGGGATAGCCCAGCGCCTCGGCCGCGCCCGCGAGATGCTCGGGATCCTGACTCTCGCCTTGCCAGCCGGGCACCACGGGCACGCCCGCCGCCGCCATCCGCGCCTTGGCCGCATCCTTGAGCCCCATCGCCCGGATCGCCGCCGCCGAGGGCCCGACGAAGACGAGGCCCGCCGCCGCCACGGCCTCGGCGAAGTCGGGGTTCTCGGAGAGGAAACCGTAGCCGGGGTGGATCGCCTCCGCCCCGCTCGCGCGCGCGGCCGCGATGATGGCGGCGCCGTCGAGATAGCTTGCGCCGGCAGGGGCGGGGCCGATCGGGAGGGCCATGTCCGCGGCCGCGACATGGGCGGCGTCGCGGTCGGCCTCCGAATGGACCGCGACCGAGCGCAGGCCCATGGCGCGGGCAGTGCGGATGATGCGCAGCGCGATCTCGCCGCGGTTGGCGATCAGGAGGGTACGGAACATGGGGCCTCGGGCGCAGGGCGAGGGGCGGGGGGGGGGGGCGGCCGCGCCCCCCCCCGCACTCCAGGCCCG
>JBIKVM010000235.1:0-4384 GCA_044356825.1 Limisphaerales bacterium | reverse complement strand
GGCAGGTCGAAGCCGCGTCGGCGCTATCAAAAGGCGCAAGACGCGGCGGTGGTGCCGTTGATCACGGCGCTCGTGTCGGCGCGCCCGACCTATGGCTACCGGCGGATCACGGCCGTCCGGAACCGGCAGTTGCGGTCGGAAGGTCTGGCGCCGGTCAATCACAAGCGTGTCTACCGGATCATGCAGGCCCGTAACCTGCTGCTGGCGCGGAAATATTCCGAACGCCCCGAGCATGTTCACGACGGCAAGGTGATCGTCATGCGCTCGAACCTGCGCTGGTGCAGCGACGGGTTCGAGTTCACCTGCTGGAACGGCGACATTGTCCGCGGCGCCTTCATCATCGACGCCCACGACCGTGAGATCATCGCCTGGCGGACCGTGGTGAACGCCGGGATCAGCGGCTCGGAGGTTCGCGACATCATGCTCGAAGCCGTGGAACGCCGCTTCGGGGCCTATCGCGCGCCGTCAGTCATCGAGATGCTGTCCGACAACGGCTCGCCCTACATCGCGAAGGACACGCAGATCTTCGCCCGCCAGCTTGGCCTGAAGCCCTGCTTCACGCCTGTCCAGAGCCCGCAGAGCAACGGCATCTCGGAGGCCTTCGTGAAGACGCTGAAGCGCGACTACGTCCAGGTGACGCCGTTGCCGGATGCCCAGACCGTTCTCGGATTGATCGGAGGCTGGATCGAGGACTACAACGACAACCACCCGCACGCAGGGCTGAAAATGCGCTCGCCTCGCGAGTTCATCGCCGCTCAAACCGCAACTGCCTGAGTGTCCGGTGAAACGGGGGCAGGACCAGTGCGTCAAATCGCGATGTTTGAGAGGTTTGCCGCGGGCGACGCAAAGCGTCGTGTCGGCAAGCCCTGACCACAACCGTCAACGCACATGATGGCTCCGGCGCGTGGCTGTTTTGCCAAATCTTCAGGCGAAAGGCCCCACCTTGCCGTGGTCACGACGAGGCAATCAAGGTTCGGCCCCGCAAAACAGGCCGAGGTCACGTTGCCTGCCGCAAGCGGTATCCTTTCCAACTCCGCTCCTTCCCTCGACAGGGCCATGACCGAACCGTCGGACCAGCGCGCATTCCACAAGTTGCCATCCCGCGCAAGTGCCGATCCATCCGGCAGACCCGTTCCGGAGGGGCCATGAAATTTCTCTGCCGCAGCCAGTCTGCCATCCGGATCGAGCCGATACCGAAAGATGATCCCCGTAAGACTGTCTGCCGAAAGCAGGCTGCGGCCCTGATCCGCCCAAACCAGAGTGTTCGGAATTCCAAGGCCCGTCCGCATCGTTTCAACACTTCCGTCGGCGGCGATACGTACGAGAGTCCCTGCTCTGGGGTCGATCTCTGCGCCCACAAGATTGTTTGTCATGGTGCCGACCCACAAGTTGCCCCAGGGATCAACGCCCATTTCGTTGCAGCGCGTGGCATTGCCCAGACCTGGCCAAGCAAATACCGGAACAAGGTCCCCGGACACCACCTCTAGGCGGAAGATGCGATCCGTCGAGCCAACCAGGGGCAGGTCGTCCTCGGCCAGCACGAGCCCGGTGACGGGTTGCGGCGCGGGGAAAACGTCAGGCTCTGTCTCGCCCCAGCGGAGTCGGAACACGGCCGAAGGAGACACCATGCTGACCCACCAGAGGTACCCGGTCCGATCGCACCAGACGGGCGATTCAGATATCGCGAACTCTCCGGGGTACAAGCATCTGAGGTCCATCTTGCGCCTCCGTGCCAATGATGGTCATGCAGATAAAATACTATAAAATATCCCCGGGCAAGAATGTTCGTCTGAGAGTTTGCAGGGCCTGCGGGAAGCGAGAGGGTCAGCCCAGCGCCGGCGGCTAGGCTGTCGACCTGACGCGCAGTGCCGAGCGAACGGGGCAGGATACCCCGTGTCCTCCTTCCGATAACAACAGGTCGAGGCCGCGCCGAGCCAACTCCTCGGGCTCGAAGGCGATCGTTGTGACGCCGCCAGCAAGCCACCGGAAACCATCGGGATCGCCGTAACCAATGAGGGCAAGGTCATCGGGCATGTTCAAGCGAAGGCTCAGACAGGCGTCCAGAACGCCCTTGCCGACCTCGATGCCGCCACAGACGAGGGCATCGGGGCGATCAGGCCCGGCCCAGAGGTCGTTGAAGGCATCCTGCCCGGCCGCCCGGATCGGTTCGACCGTGCGACATGCCGATGGGGAGAACGCAATTCCGGCCTCGCTCATTGCAGCGCGGAAGGCCGCGAGACGCGCCCGACCGGACGACAATGACGTCAGGGCACCGACATAGCCGATCTTGCGGCACCCCCGCGCCTTCAGCAGCCTTGCCGCCTCTGACATCGATTTAGTGTCATCGATAAGCAGCGCCGCTTCCGCACCAGACCCTCCGGAGGTCCGCACAAGCTCAATCCGACGCATCTGCCAGTCAACCGGCGTTCCATCGACACCTTTTCCTGGCGCCGGGACAACGATGACTGCCGCAGCCTTCAAGGCCGCAAGCCGGACCAGCGAACGCGCTTCCAACTGAGGATCGTCGTTGGTGAGGCTGACTGCTACATCCAGTCCATGCTGGCCGCACAGCCGTGCGATCTCGTTGGCGATGCGGGCGTAGAACTCGTTCACGATATTCGGTAGCAAAAGGCCGATGAGACCACTCGAGCCGCCGCGCATGGCATTGGCGAGCGGGTTGCGAACATACCCGACCTCCTGTGCGCGGCGCAGAACCTTGCTTCGGGTCTCTGGGCTCACTTTGTCGCTTCCCGACAAGGCGCGGGACACGGTCATGTGCGAGAGGCCGAGATCGCTGGCAATCGATTTGATCGTTGTGTTCAACGCCAACTCTCCGAAGGTCTTGCCTGGCGACGCGTGCCCGGGCGAGCCAGATGTTGACACGTCTGCAGAGGGCGGTCTATGTCAATGTTCACGTGAACATATAGGGCATAGACAAGCATGAGTGACGCCGGGGGCACCGAGGGCGAAAGGCAGCTGTTCGACCGCTGCGCACTCCTGATGCACGCACTAGGGTTTTGCCGGTCAGATGAGGTAAGGGAGGTGACGCGACTCACGGGCGGCGTGGCCTCCGACATCGCGATTGTCCGATTCCGCGATCGCTCGATGTGCGCAAAGTTCGCTCTTCCGAAGCTGAAGGTCGCGGCCGATTGGCAAGCTCCGGTCCGGCGGGGGAAGGCGGAATACGCCTGGCTGTCCGTGGCAGCCGGCGTCCTAGTGGGCTCGGCTCCGCAAGTTTTCGGCTGGTCGGAGGACGTGGGCGGTTTTGCGATGGAGCACATCCACGGACCCGATGTCTACCTGTGGAAGTCAGCCCTTCTGGCCGGAGAACCGGACAGGGGCGAAGCCCAACAGGTTGCCGGTGCCCTTGGGGCGATCCACGCCGCCTCCGCGCTGCCGTCCTTCGACAGATCGCCGTTTCGGAACGCTGAGGATTTCGACGCGCTTCGCCTCGATCCCTATCTACGATTCACGTCCCGGATTCATCCGGATGTGGGCGGAAGGATGTGCCAGGTGGCTGACCGACTGCTTTCGGCCGCTTATATTCTTGTACACGGCGATGTCAGCCCGAAGAACATCCTGTTCAGGGGCGAGACGCCGATCATCCTGGATGCCGAATGCGCGACCATGGGCGACCCTTGCTTCGACGTGGCCTTTTGCCTTAACCATCTTGTCCTGAAGGCCATTCACTTGCCCTACAGTCGTGGCCGCCTGCTGGCGAACGTCTTGCAGTTCTGGGACGCCTACCGGCAGCACGTTGTCTGGGAGGATCCCGGCGGGCTCGGGGCTCGGGTCGCCGAACTTCTCCCGATGCTCATGCTCGCCCGCGTGGACGGAAAATCGCCGGTCGAATACCTGACCCCCGATGAACGGCGGCTGGTGCGCGCCCTTTCTCTGCCGTTGATCGAACGGCCGCTTGCCGGGCTGGCCGAATTCGTGGCGGCGATCAAGGCAGGAGTGCCTGCATGAGTGCGTCAGACATCCAGAACATCCTCGCGCGGCGGGTCTGGGACAGCCGGGGAAATCCTACTGTCGAAGTGGCGGTAACGACCGAAGGGGGCGCGAAAGGCCGGGCGATCGCACCGGCGGGGGCTTCGCGGGGCACGCGCGAAGCCGTCGACCTTCGGGACGGCGGCAAGGCCCTTGGCGGGATGGACGTTCGCCAGGCCGTGGCCAATGTTACCAATGTCCTTGCGCCTAGGCTCATCGGGCTTGACGTCTTTTCTCAAGCCGAAGTCGATGCGGCGATCATTGCTGCCGATCCCAGCCCTCTGAAATCCCATGTGGGCGGCAATGCCACCGTCGCCACATCGCTGGCGGTTCTGCATGCGGCCGCCGCAGCGGCCTCGCACCCTCTCTGGCACCATATCGCGGAAACCTGCGG
>JBIKVM010000047.1:0-17053 GCA_044356825.1 Limisphaerales bacterium | reverse complement strand
CGATCAGCGCGGGCAACCCGCCCACCGCCTCGGCCCAGCCGAGCGCGGCCAGCCAGTCCTCGAGCGCGAGCATCGAGGGGGTGTTGATCGTCTCGCCCGCGAACAGCCCCTCGGGCACGCGCCCGCCCTTGGCGAGCCGGAAGAGCTTGGGGATGGGCCAGGGTGGCGTCCAGCCTTGCAGCCGCTCCATCGCGCGCGGGCCGAGGACGAGCATCCCGTGCGCACCCTCGCCGCCGAGGCATTTCTGCCACGAGAAGGTCGCGACATCGAGATCCTCCCACGGCAGCGCCATGCCGAAGGCGGCCGAGGTCGCATCGCAGATCGTGAGGCCCGCGCGCCCGGCGGGCAGGCGCGTGCCCACGGGCAGGCGCACGCCCGAGGTTGTGCCATTCCAGGTAAAGACGACATCACGGTCGAAATCGACCTCGGCCAGATCGACGATGCCGCCCCATGGCGCGCGGCGCACGACGGGATCGAGCCGCAATTCCTGCACGATGTCGCCGACCCAGGTCTCGCCGAAGCTCTCCCAGGCCAGCACCTCGACCGGCCGGGCCCCAAGGAGCGACCACAGCGCCATCTCCACCGCGCCGGTGTCCGATCCGGGCACGATCGCGATGCGGTGGCTGTCGGGGATGCCGAGAACGCCACGCGTGCGGGTGATGGCATCCTGCAGCCGCGCCTTGCCGACGGCCGCGCGATGCGAGCGCCCGAGGGGCGCGTCAGACAGCAGGTCGAGGGAAAAGCCCGGGATCTTGGCACAGGGCCCGGACGAAAAGCGCGGATTGACCGGCCGCGCGGCCGGGGTCGTGGGTTCGCTCATGCTATCCTTCCAGATACGCGCCCCTCGGTGGGGAGGGGTGTCCCACTGCGAAGGCTAGGCGAGGTCGCGACCGGGTGCAAGCCCCGCCGTCACGCCCGCGTGACGAACCACGGCGCGAGGTTGCGCCGCAGCCGCGCGAGCGGGTCGGACGCATCGCGCGTTATCTCGGCCCCGGTGATGCGGGCGAAGGCATCGCGATAGACGCGCGCCGTCTCGGCGATCATCTCCGGCGGGATCGGGGGAATCGCGTCGCGATAGGGATCGCAGCGCGCCGCGACCCAGGCGCGGATCACGTCCTTGTCGAAGGACGGCGGCCGCGTTCCTGCCGCGAGGGCGGCCTCATAGCCCTCGGCCAGCCACCAGCGGCTCGAATCGGGCGTGTGCACCTCATCGGCAAGGCGCAGGGTGCCGGCCTCGTCGATCCCGAATTCGTATTTCGTGTCGGCAAGGATCAGGCCCCGCGCCGCGCCCATGTCCTGCCCGCGGGCGAACAGGGCGAGCGCGCGCGCCTCGACCTCTTCCCACAGCGCGGCGGACAGGAGGCCGCGGCCCACGATGTCGGCCGCCGTCAGCGGCGCGTCGTGGCCGCCGGCGTCGGCCTTTGTCGTCGGCGTCACGATCGGGCGGGGCAGGGCCTGGTGCGGGCGCAGCCCCTCGGGCAGGCGGTGGCCATAGAGCACGCGCCCCCCCGCCTGGTACTGCGTCAGGATCGAGGTCGAGGTCGTCCCCGCCAGATAGCCGCGCACGATCACCTCAACCGGCAGGATCGCGACGCGGCGCGCCAGCAGCGCGTTGGGGTCGGGATAGGAGATGACATGGTTGGGGCAGAGGTCCGCCGTCGCCTCGAACCAGTGCCGCGCGGTCTGCGTCAGCACCCGACCCTTGCCGGGAATGACCGCGAGGATGCGGTCGAAGGCCGAGAGCCGGTCCGAGGCGATCAGGATGCGCCGGTCGGGCGCGACATCGTAGCTGTCGCGCACCTTGCCACGGCTGAGGCCCGGAAGTTCGGGAATGATCGCCTCGGGCAGCGGCGGTTCGAGCGGATCGTCGGCATCGGGCGGCATGGCGGCCTCGGGCAGGGATGGGCCCCTATCGCGGGGCGGGAATGGGGTGTCAACGGCCTCAGCCGCCGGCACCGAGGCGTTCGGCGGCGATCTGCTCGACAATCGGGCGCGCCTCGGCCTCGGTCATGCCGGGGCGCAGGCGCGGATCGTAAAGCATCGCCACGAGATGGTCATCGAGCGGGGTCAGGGTCGCGAATTCCTCGTCGTCGTTGAAGATCGAGGGGCGCGCCTCGGGGGCGTCGTTCACGAGGCCCATGGCTTGGGCGATTTCCTCGTGAAAGCAGGCCTCGCGCAGCCGTTCGGGCAGTTCGGCCCGCACCACGACCAGCCCGCCGCGATAGACGGGGTTCGCCCCCGGCGAGAATCCGAGGGCGAGGCACACCGTCTCGAGGCCCATTCCCGCCACCGGCGCGAACACTTCGGGCGGAACGCCGTCAAAGCGGCGCGACCATTCGGGCGCGAGGGCGCGCCGCTCCTCTTCCGAGACGACATAGACCCAGAGGTTCTGGCCCCGCTCGGCTAGGCCCACGGGCAGGCCGCTGAGGTCCGACAACCGCGCCGACAGGGACGCGACGGTCGCGCGGTCGGTTGCCCGCTGCGCGGGATCGACCGAGGCGCCGAAGACCATGCCGATGCGCAGCGGCCCGTCCCAGCGGCGCAGCATCGCGGGTGTCGCGCGCGCCTCGAACCCCTCGGGCCCGATGGCGTATTCGTCATAGAGCGCGATCTTGACGAAGGTCTCGGCCAGGCGGCGCGGACCGTAGGGAGCATCCGCACCGCCGCCGTCGCGCCGCAAGAGACCCGTGCGCAGGAGTTGCGCCTCGAGATCGGCAAAATGGCCTGCGACCTCGGATCGCCGCGCTGCGTCGCGGGCAGGTGCGGTGGTCGAAGGTGCGGCGGCATCGCTCGGTGCGCGCGCGGGTGCGTCGGCACCCTCGGGCCCGGCGCACCCCGTGATCAGCGCGATCAGGGCAAGGGCGCGCGCGACGTGCATCAGCGCCCCGTGGGGCGCGGCCGGCTGGGCCGCGGCGGCCGCGGCGGGCGTGCGGGCCCCTCAGGCGCGGGATCCGCCGTGCGGCTGCGGACGCGCTGCGCGGTCTTGAGTGGGGCCTCGGCGGCGGCGAATTCGGCCCCGAGCTGATCGCGCAGCATCCGCGCGCGCACCTCCTCGACCGCGCCCTCGGGCAGATCGCCCAGCCGGAAGGGGCCGAAGCTGATGCGGATCAGCCGGTTCACGATCAGCCCCACGGCGCCGAGCGCGCGGCGGATCTCGCGGTTGCGTCCCTCGCGCAGGCCGATCGTGAGCCAGGCGTTCGCGCCCTGCTGGCGGTCGATCGTGACCTGCATGGGCTGGAAGTGCTCGCCCTCGACGGTGATGCCCCGGCGCAGGGGATCGAGGCTTGCCTCATCGGGCGTTCCCTTGACGCGCACGCGATACTTGCGCAGCCACCCCGTCGCCGGCAGTTCGAGCCGCCGCTTGAGCCCGCCGTCGTTCGTCAGCAGCAAGAGCCCCTCGGAATTGAGGTCGAGCCGCCCGACCGACACGACGCGCGGCATCCCCTCGGGCAGGTTGTCGAAGACCGTGGGCCGCCCCTCTTCGTCGCGCGCCGTCGTCACGAGGCCCGCGGGCTTGTGATAGAGCCAGAGCCGCGCGGGTTCGGGCGCGGCCAGGGCCACGCCCGAGACGGTGATGATGTCCGAGGGCAGGACATTCAGCGCCGGGCTGTCGATGAGCTTGCCGTTGACGCGCACCGCCCCCTCGGCGATCAGCCGCTCGGCCTCGCGGCGCGAGGCGCGCCCGGCGCGGGCGATCACCTTGGCGATGCGCTCGCCGGGGTGGGCGGCCGCTTCGGGGGGCACGCCCCCCGCCGGTTTCCGGGCCACCCCGCCCGACTTCCTACCGCCTGTCCCGCCGGCCATCCCCGCCCCCGATTCCCGATCCCCGGGGCCTAGCGCGGCGCGCCCCCCGCGGCAAGCTTGCACCCGGCCCCGCGCCGCGTCATGTGAGGGCATGGAGCCCTTTCGCAGCCCGATGCAGACCGCCCTCGCCGAGGCCCGCGCCGCCGCCCAGCGCGGCGAGGTGCCGGTGGGCGCGGTCGTGCTCGACCCCGCGGGCCGCATCGTGGCGCAGGCGGGCAACCGCACGCGCGAGTTGGCCGACCCGACCGCGCACGCCGAGATCCTCGCGCTGCGCGCCGCCGCCGCCGCCGCGGGCAGCCCGCGCCTGCCGGGGCACACGCTGTGCGTGACGCTCGAACCTTGCGCGATGTGCGCGGGCGCCATCGCCGAGGCGCGGATCGCGACCCTCGTCTATGGCGCCGAGGATCCGAAATCGGGCGGCGTGCGGCACGGGGCGCGCGTCTTCAGCCATCCCCAGTGCCACCACCGCCCCGAGATCCTCGATTCCATCGCCGAGGCCGAGGCGGCGGCCCTCTTGCGCGCCTTCTTCGCCGCGCGCCGCTGAGGGGAGGCTAGACGGGGTTCGGCACCGGCCAGCCGCCGAAGAAGGCGCGCAGGTTCTCGACCGCCATCATCCCCATCGCCTCGCGCACCTCGAGCGCGTTGGTCCCCAGATGCGGCAGCAGCGTCACGTTCTCCATCCCGATCAGCGCCTCGGGCACCCGCGGTTCGAACTCGTAGACATCGAGCCCCGCGCCCGCGATCCGGCCGGCGATGAGTGCCGCGACCAGCGCGGCCTCCTCGACCACGTCGCCCCGCGCGATGTTGACGAATATCCCGTGCGCAGGCATCGCGGCGATGGCGGCGGCGTCGATCAGGTGATGGGTGGCCTTGCCGCCCGGCACCGCGACGACGACGACATCCGAGGCCATCGCCTCGGCCAGCGTCGCGACCTGCGTTGCCGGCACGCCCGCATCGGCGACCGGCGAGCGGTTGTAGAACCGCACCTTCATCCCCAGCCCGTGATGGGCGCGCCGCGCGATGGCCTTGCCGATGCGCCCCATGCCGATGATGCCGACCGTCCGCCCGCCGAGGTGCATGCCGAGCATCTGCACCGGGTGCCAGCCCGTCCAGCGGCCGGCGCGCAGCATCCGCTCGCCCTCGCCCGCCCGCCGCGCCGTCATGAGCATGAGCGCGAGCGCGATGTCGGCGGTCGCCTCGGTGACCGCGCCGGGGGTATTCGTGACCTCGAGCCCCGCGGCGCGGGCTGCGACGGTGTCGATGTGGTTGTAGCCCACGCCGAAGTTGGCAAGGATCCGCGCCCGTATCGGCCCCGCGAAGGCCTCGGCGCGAAAGGCATCGCCCAGGGTCGGCAAGAGCGCATCGAACCCCGCCAGCGCCGCGCGCACCTCGGCCAGGTCCATCGGCAGCGTGGTGTCGCGGCAGGTCAGATCGAAATCGCGCGCAAGCTCGGCCATGACCCGATCGGGCAGGCGACGGCTGACATGGAGAGTGGGTTTCAAAAGAGCCTCCCGCCCAGGGGCACCGCTTGGTCGGGCCCGATCAGAACCACCTCGCCCGCCGCGTCGGGCACGCCGAGGACGAGGACCTCGGACATTACCTTGCCGATCTGGCGGGGCGGGAAATTGACGACCGCCAGCACCTGCCGACCCACGATCTGGTCGGGCGTGTAGTGGCGGGTGATCTGCGCCGAGGATCGCTTCTCGCCGATCTCGGGCCCGAAATCGACCCAGAGTTTCAGCGCGGGCTTGCGCGCCTCGGGAAAGGGTTCGGCGCGGGTGATGCGGCCCACGCGGATGTCGACGCGGGCGAAATCCTCGTATCCGATGGTCATGCGCCCCGCCCCAGTTCGCGCCCCCGTTCGGCCGCCGCCGCCACCGCCCGCACCATCAGGGGCGGCAGACCCGCGACCGGATCCATCAGCACGCGCAGCGCCGCGGCCGTGGTGCCGCCGGGGCTGGTCACGTTCTCGCGCAGGCGGGCGGGTGTTTCGGGCGCGAGGCGCGCAAGCTCGCCCGCCCCGCAGACGGTCGCGCGCGCCAGTTGCGCCGCCATCGCCTCGGGCAGGCCGGCCGCGACACCTGCCGCCGCCATCGCCTCGATCAGGTGAAAGACATAGGCCGGGCCCGAGCCCGAAAGCGCGGTCACGGCATCCATCTGCCCTTCGTCATCGAGATGCACGACTTCGCCGACGGCCGCCATCAGCGCCTCGGCCAACGCCAGATGCGCGGGGCCCGCAGCCGCATTGCCGATCAGCGCCGAGATGCCTCGCCCGACGGCCGCGGGCGTGTTGGGCATGACGCGCACGATGGGCGTTCCCGGCGGGCAGGCGGCGGCGAAGGTGGCAAGGGGCGTCCCTGCCGCGATGCTGATCACAAGCGTCGCGGGCCCCGCCATCGCGCCCAGCGCGCCCAGCACCTCGGCCATCTTCTGCGGCTTTACCGCGACCAGCACCACTGCGGGCTTCGCGGGCAGGATGGTGTTCAGGTGCAGGCCCCGCCCCGCGAGGGCGACCAGATCCCCCGACGGCGCCGGTTCCTGCACCCAGACCGAGGCGGGCGCGATCCCGCGCGCGAGCCACCCCTCGAGCAGCGCCGACCCCATCCGCCCGCAGCCGATGAGCACGAGGCCGCGTCGGCCGATCTCTGCGATATCCATGATCCCGTCCCGGCTTAGGCGCGCCCGTAGGCCTCGCCGATTGCCACCTCGAGCGCCGATTCTGCGCTGCGTCCGCCCCAGCCGACCAGCTGGAAGGCGGGATAATAGCGCTCGCAGGCCGCGACGGCAGAGGCGATCATCCGGTCGATCTGCTCAGGCCCGGCGTTCTGCCCACCCGCCAGCACGAGGCCATAGCGCCAGACCATGAGTTTCTGCTCCGTCCAGAAGCTGAAGGCCCCCGTCCAGCATTCGTCATTGATGCGGTTGAGCAGCGCAAGCAGCGGGGTCTGCCGCCCCTCGGGGGGCTCCATCTCGAAGGTGCAGACGAGGCGCAAGGTCTCGTCCCGGGCCGACCAGGCGAGGGTGAGAGAATAGGTCCGCCACTGCCCGTCGACCGCCATCGCGATCTGATCGTCACCGACACGGTCGAACTCCCAGTCGCGGTGTTCAGCCAGCGTTTCGACGATGTCGATCGGATGAAGATCTTCCTGCAGCAGAAGGTCCTCGGCAAGTGGCATCCGGTGGCCCTTTCCATAGAGGCGTCGGCGCGTGGTTTCCGCTATGAGCGGCAGATCTCGCAATCTGCGGCGGTCGCGCGCCCGACGATCACAAGATATGGTGTGCCGAAAACCGGCCGCTGTAAAGCGCTTTCTTGCGCGGCGCGCCGACCCCAGCAGAGGATGAGCGCGCAGTGCCGCGCGATGTCACCTGCCGCGCGCGATCTGACGAAGCCCTATCGGGAAGATCAGCGCGTCTGCCTGATCCGGCGCGAATCTTCCGCCACAAGCAGAAGCCCCGCGGTCAGCACCACGGCGCTTGCGATCATTCCGGGGCGGGACATGCTCGAAAACGAGGCCTCGGATGTGGGCCCGGTGCGGGCGCATCCCAGAAGCCCAAGGCAGGCAACGACGCAGACGATGGTTCTCATGGTAATGACACTCGCAAAGGCTTGCTCGACAATGGAACAAGCCTAGCAAGTCGGAACATGGGGGTAAAGCGCCTGCGAGGCCGTCAGGCAAGTGCAGCCATCTCGGCCCGGACCTGCTGGCGCAGCACGTCGATCGGGATCGTCTGCCCGTCGCGGCGAAAGTGCCAGTAGGTCCAGCCGTTGCAACTCGGCGCGCCCTCGAGCGCCGCGCCGAGCTGGTGGATCGAGCCCGACCGGTCCGCCCCCGCGAGCGTGCCATCGACCCGCACCCGCGCCGTCGCCCCGCGCGGCGAAACCAGCACCTCGCCCGGGCGCAAGAGCCCGCGCTCGACCAGCGTGCCGAAGGGGATGCGCGCCTCGGCCCGGCGCGAGGGGGTGACGGCGAGCGCGCTCGCGTCATAGGGGCGCACGCGGGCAAGGCGCGCGCGCGCCGCCGCGACATAGCGCGCCTCGCGCTCGATCCCGATGAAGTCGCGCCCGAGCATCCGCGCCACCGCCCCGGTCGTGCCGGTGCCGAAGAACGGATCGACGACCAGATCGCCGGGTTTCGTCGTGCCGACGATGATGCGGTGCAGGAGCGCCTCGGGCTTTTGCGTCGGATGGGCCTTGTCGCCGGCCTCGTCCTTCAGCCGCTCGTGGCCCACGCAAATCGGCAGCGTCCAGTCCGAGCGCATCTGCGTGCCCTCGTTCAGCGCCTTCAGCGCGTCATAGTTGAAGGCATAGCGCGCGCCCTCGGATTTCGAGGCCCAGATCAGCGTCTCGTGCGCGTTGGTCAGCCGCCGGCCCTTGAAGTTCGGCATCGGGTTCGCCTTGCGCCAGATCACGTCGTTGAGGATCCAGAACCCGAGGTCCTGCAACTGAACGCCGAGGCGGAAGATGTTGTGATAGCTGCCGATCACCCAGATGGCCCCGTCGGGTTTCAGGATCCGGCGCGCCTCGGTCAGCCAGTCGCGGCAGAAGCGGTCGTAGGTCTCGAAACTGGCGAAGCGGTCCCAGTCGTCGGTGACGGCATCGACCCGGCTCATGTCCGGGCGGTGGAGTTCGCCCTTCAATTGCAGGTTGTAGGGCGGGTCGGCAAAGACGAGATCGGCGCAGCCGTCGGGCAGGCTGCGCAGGGCGGCGATGCAATCGTCCTCGATGATCTGGTTGCGCGGCAAGGGCGCGCCGGCGGGCGGTTTGGGGGGGGTCATCTGCTGCCTCGGGTTCGGGTCGCCACTGTCGGGCTTTGGCGGCAAGATGATCCGAACGCGATTCGCGGTCAAATGTTTTTTGAATCAGCAGCTTACAATTTATTCTTAACACAACATCTTGTGGATGGGGGCAAAGCTGCGCCGATGATGTGGGGTGATGCCGAGCCGGCCGAGCGCGTCGCGGTGCGCGGCGGTCGGGTATCCGGCGTTCTCTGCCCAGCCATAGCCCGGGAAAAGGCGGTCGAGGTCGGCCATGATCGCGTCGCGCGCGACCTTGGCCACGATCGAGGCGGCCGCGATGCTGACGGCGCGCGCGTCGCCGCCGATCACCGCCGTTGCCGCGCAGCTCAGGCCCCCGGGGATGAGGTTGCCGTCGATCAGCGCATGCCCCGGCGCGAACGGCAGCGCCCCGATGGCCCGGCGCATCGCGAGGTGGCTGGCCCGCAGGATGTTGAGGGTGTCGATCTCGGCCACCTCCGCAAGGCCCACCCCCACGGCCGCCATGGCGCGGATCTCTCGGTCGAGCCGGACGCGCGCGGCGGCGGTCAGCCGCTTGCTGTCGGCGATGCCGGGGGGCGGGGGCAGGGCGCCGAAGACGACGGCCGCCGCCACGACGGGCCCGGCCAGCGGGCCGCGCCCGACCTCGTCGACCCCCGCGACCGGCCCCGCGCCGTCGCGCGCCAGAGCGGCCTCGAGGCTGTCGTCGGGCAGGGGGCGGGCGCTGGAGATCCGGGGCATGGCGCAGCCTTGCCCCGGATGCCCCCGCCCGGCAAGGGGCTACGGGCCTTGCCCCGGGGCGGCGCCGATTCCATATGGCGGGGCAGGACCGGGGCGGAAGGGCCGCGCCGGCCAAGGGGTCGATGCCATGTCGGGATATGCCCGCACCGCTTTCCTGCTTGCCGCGATGACGGCGCTTTTCGGCGTGGTCGGCCTCTTGCTCGGGGGGCAGGGCGGGCTTGTGGTGGCGCTCGTGCTCACCGGGGTGATGAACCTCTGGGCGTGGTGGGGATCGGACCGGGCGATGCTGCGCCTGCACGGCGCGCGCGAGGTCGGGCCGGCCGAGGCGCCCGATCTGCACGCGCTGCTCGCGGGCCTCGCGCGGCGGGCCGGCATGCCGGTGCCGCGGCTCTATCTGATCGCGACCGAGCAGCCCAACGCCTTCGCCACCGGCCGCAACCCCGAGAACGCGGCGGTGGCGGTGACGCAGGGCCTGATGCGGGCGCTGACGCGCGAGGAGCTTGCGGGCGTCATCGCGCACGAACTCGCCCATATCCGCAACCGCGACACGCTGATCATGACGGTGACGGCGACGCTGGCGGGGGCGATCTCGCTTCTGGCCAATTTCGCGCTGTTCTTCGGCGGCGGCGACCGCGAGCGGCCGCTCGGCATCGTGGGCACGATCGCGATCATGATCCTCGCGCCCATGGGCGCGATGCTCGTGCAGATGGCGATCAGCCGCGGGCGCGAATACGAGGCCGACCGGATCGGCGCCGAGATCTGCGGCGCCCCTCTGTGGCTCGCCGCGGCGCTCGAGCGGATCGACGCGCTGGCGCGCCGCATCGACAACCCGGCGGCAGAGCGCAACCCGGCCACCGCGCATCTCTTCATCGTCAATCCGCTGCACGCGCACGCGCATGACCGGCTGTTCGCAACCCACCCCGCGACCGTGAACCGCGTGCGCGCGCTGCGCGCGTTGGCGGGCGAAACCGCGCCGCCTGCCCTCCGCCGCGGCCTCTGGTCGCGCCGCGGCCCCTGGGGCTGAGGGCGGCCCCTCAGCCGACGTGGAAGAGGGTGGCGAACAGCTTCGGGTCGAGGCTCGTCTGCGCGAAGGTCTCGCCCTCGGTCAGGACCGAGACGGCATCGTGGCTGTGCAGGCTTTCCTGATGGCTCGCGATCACGCGGAAGTCGCCGATGCGCGGATCGGCCCGCAGCACGGCCGAGAAGCTGCGCGCCGCATCCTCGACGAAGATCGGATTGGCGGCATTGAGTTCGGCGAACGCCTGCTCATCCTCGCGCTTGACCATGACCTGCGTCTCGGTCGGCACGGCGCGGCGGCAGGCCTCGATCAGATCCTCGAACCACAGCACCTCGCCCGGCACGACCTGCACCGAGATGCGCGCGACCGAGCGCTGCGAATGGGGCGTCGCCAGCTGGCCGCGCTCGCGCCGCGCATGCTCCGAGAGTTCGAGCGAGCACGGGCAGGTCGAGGAATAGACGTAATCGAGGTGCATGATCTGGCTGCGCACGCCGCCCCGATCGACGAGTTCGAGCGCGATGTCGTAATACTGCCACCCCGTCAGCCCCGAGCGCAGCGAGCGCACCTTGGCCGGGAAGGAAAAGCGCATCTGGATGCGGGCGTCGAAGCTCTCGAGGTTGCGCTTGTAGTCCTCGAGCGCGTGCTCGATCACCTGAAAGCTGAACGACCGCTCGGCATGGGCATAGAACGAGCGCATGATGCGGCTCATGTTGATGCCCTTCTTGTCCGCCTCGAGGCTGACGGTGCCGGTGACCGAGGTCTCGAGCGTCAGATCGCCGTTGTCGCGGGTATGAAAGCGGATCGGCAGGCGGAAGTTCGAGATGCCGACATGCTGGATCTGGCGCGCCTCGCCGACGATGAGGCTCGAGGGGCCGTTCTGAAGGTCGGGCAGGGTCGCGCGATAGCCCTCGTCGGCCGAGAAATCCTGCGGATAGGCGCGGCTCAGTTCGGGATAGGGCGCGCGCGCCTCGGGCAGGAGCGCCTGCACGGCGGGGTCGAGCGCCGCGATCTCGGCATCGCCCGCCCGCAGCGCCCAGCGGCGCAACGTGTCAAGCGCCACTTCGGCGTCCGAGAGGCTCGGCATCCGGTCAAGTTCGGGGGCGTGCACGTTCATGGCTGGGTTTCCTTCCGGATCTGCGGGGCTGGCACCGTCTCGGGGGGCGCGAAATCGACCCTCGGCTTTGGTGCTGTCCCTAGTTATACGCACCGCGCCCGCTGCCGGATCACCCGAGGGCTGCGAGGATGTCGTCGACAAGGTCGTCGCAATCCTCGAGCCCGACCGACAGCCGCACGAGGCCCGGCGTGATCCCGAGTGCCGCCTTCTGCGCCTCGGGCAGGCGCTGGTGCGTGGTCGAGGCCGGGTGCGTCGCGATCGACTTCGCATCGCCGAGGTTGTTCGAGATCGACACGATCCCGAGCCGGTTGAGCATCGCGAAGGCCCCCTCGCGCCCGCCGGCGACCTCGAAGGACAGAAGCGTGCCGCCTGACCCCATCTGCGCCATGGCAAGCGCGTGCTGGGGGTGGTCGGGCAGGCCCGGATAGATCATGCGCGCGATAGAGGGGTGCGCCGAGAGTGCCGAGGCGATGCGCGCCGCACTCTCGGCCATCGCCCGCACGCGCAGGTCGAGCGTCGCCATCCCGTTCAGCATGATCCAGGCGGTAAAGGGGCTCATCGCGCCGCCAGTGTGCTTCATGAAGGTCTCGATGGGGCCGCGGATCACCTCGCGCGTCCCGCAGATCGCGCCGCCGAGCGCGCGGCCCTGCCCATCGATGTGCTTGGTCGTGGAATAGACGACAAGGTCCGCGCCAAGCTCGGCCGCGCGCGAAAAGACGGGGGTCGCAAAGACGTTGTCGACGATCACGAGCGCCCCGGCCGCGTGGGCGAGCCGCGCGACCGCCGCGATGTCCACGACCTCGAGCGTGGGGTTCGAGACGGTCTCGAAGAATACCGCGCGCGTGCCGGGGCGGATCGCGGCGGCCCAGGCCGCGGGGTCGGTGCCATCGACGAAGGTCACCTCGACCCCGAAGCGGGGCAGCACCTGCTCGAGGATATAGAGGCACGACCCGAACAGTGCGCGCGCCGAGACGACATGATCCCCGGCCTTGAGCACCGCCATCAGCGCCCCGTTCACCGCCGCCATCCCCGAGGCGGTGGCAAAGCAATCCTCGCAGCCCTCGATGGCGGCGAGGCGGTCCTCGAACATCCGCACGGTCGGGTTGCCGTAGCGGGCATAGATGAATTCGTCCGCCCCGGCCGCGATGAAGCGCGCCTCGGCGGCCTCGGCCGTCGGATAGTCGAACCCCTGGGTCAGGAAGATCGCCTCGGCCATCTCGCCGAACTGCGAGCGCCGGATGCCCCCGTGCACGAGCGTCGTGCGTGTCCCGTCCTTGCGTGCCATCGCCCGCGTCTCCTCAGCTGCTGAAGAGGAAGTGCAGGACATCCCCGTCCTGCACCTCGTAGGTCTTGCCCTCGACGCGGAACTTGCCCGCCTCCTTGGCGCCGACCTCGCCATTGCCGGCGATGTAGTCGGCATAGGCGATCGTCTCGGCGCGGATGAAGCCCTTCTCGAAATCGCCGTGGATGACGCCCGCCGCCTGGGGGGCGAGCGTGCCGCGCGCGATCGTCCAGGCGCGCGCCTCCTTGGGCCCGACGGTGAAATAGGTCTGAAGGCCCAAAAGCGCGTATCCCGCCCGGATCAGCCGGTCGAGCCCGGCCTCGGAGAGCCCCATCGCATCGAGGAACTCGGCCGCCTCGGCGGGCGGAAGCTGGGCGATCTCTTCCTCGATCCGGGCCGAGATTACGACATGCGCGGCGCCCTCGGCCGCGGCCATCTCGGCCACGCGCGCCGATTGCGCGTTGCCGGTCGCGGCCGCGGCCTCCTCGACGTTGCAGACATAGAGGACGGGCTTGGCGGTGATGAGTTGCAGCATCCGCCACAGCCGCTGGTCGTCCTCGGCGACGCGGACGGTGCGTGCGGGCCGCCCGGCCTGCAGCGCGGCCTCGGCCGCGGCCAGAAGCCGGTCCTGATCGGCCGCCTCCTTGTCGCCGCCCTTGAGCTTGCGCGCGAGGTTCGCGCGCCGCCGTTCGACCGAGTCGAGATCGGCGAGCATCAGTTCGGTCTCGATCGTCTCGGCGTCGGCGATGGGGTCGATGCGGCCCTCGACATGGGTGATGTCGCCATCCTCGAAGCAGCGCAGCACATGGGCGATGGCATCGACCTCGCGGATGTTGGCGAGGAACTGGTTGCCGAGCCCCTCGCCGCGCGAGGCCCCGCGCACGAGGCCCGCGATGTCGACGAAGGTCATCCGCGCCGGAATGATCTGGCGCGAGGCCGCGATCGCCGCGAGCCGGTCGAGCCGCGCGTCGGGCACCGCGACCTCGCCCACATTGGGCTCGATCGTGCAAAAGGGAAAATTCGCGGCCTGCGCCGCCGCCGTCTTCGTCAGCGCGTTGAAGAGGGTGGACTTGCCGACATTCGGCAGCCCGACGATGCCCATCTTGAAACCCATGCGACATGCCCCCGTGATCCCGCGCGCCTTCTAGGCGCGGCAGGGGGTGCGTGCAAGCGCCCGGCTTGATTTCGCCGCGCCGATGGCGCAAGGGCAACGGAGGCCAAGGGGGCAGACATGACACGGATCGAGGCGCGGTTTTCGGCGTTGCGCAAGGCGGGCAGGAAGGCGTTCGTCGCCTACATCATGGGCGGAGACCCGGATTTCGAGCGCTCGCTCGCGCTGATGCAGGGGCTGCCCGCGGCCGGGGTAGACGTGATCGAACTCGGCCTGCCCTTCACCGACCCGATGGCGGATGGCCCGACGATCCAGCGCGCCGGGCAGCGCGCGCTCGAGGCCGGGCAGACGCTGGCCCGCACGCTCGAGATGGTGCGCCGCTTCCGCGCGGGCGACGATGCCACGCCCATCGTCCTGATGGGATACTACAATCCGATCTATTCGATGGGGGTCGAGCGTTTCCTCGCCGAGGCGACGGCGGCGGGGGTCGATGGCCTCATCATCGTCGATCTGCCGCCCGAGGAGGATGCCGAGCTCTGCCTGCCGGCGCGCGCGGCAGGGATGAACTTCATCCGCCTCGCCACGCCCACGACGGATGATCGCCGCCTGCCCGCGGTGCTGCGCAACACCTCGGGCTTTGTCTATTATGTCTCGATCACCGGCATCACCGGGGCGGGGGCGGCGGATGCGGCCGCCGTCGCGCCCGAGGTCGCGCGGATCAAGGCCTCGACCGACCTGCCGGTGATCGTGGGTTTCGGCATTGCGACGCCAGAGGCCGCGCGCGCCGTGGCCTCGGTCGCGGACGGCTGCGTGGTGGGCTCGGCCATCGTCGCGAAGATCGGCGCGGGCGCCTCGGTTCCCGAGGTGCTGTCCTTTGTCGCCGGGCTGGCCGAGGGTGCGCACGGCGCCTGATGCGGCCCCGGAGGCGCCGCCCGGATCGCGCATCGCGTCCGTCACCTCGAGCAGCGTGCTGAGTGAGGGCAGCGCCTTGCCCACACGCGGGGTGATCGCACCGCCTCTCTCACCTGAAGCCTCCAGGCTGCGGCAACGCGCAGGCCGTGGGCTCAGTCGGTGGATCCTGCGCCCCGAAAATCACGCTCGACGCGGTGTCTTGAGAAGTTGATTTCGCGGCAGATGGAACGCACATTGGAGAAATTTGCGCGCAAACAGGTGCACCCTTGGCAGATCTTGCTCTCTTTCTCGGTCAGACCTTCATCGTTTCGATGGCGATCGCGGTGCTGACGATGGGGCTTTCGGTCTTCTTCAAATGGCTCCCTCGTCTGGCCCCGCCGCGGCCCGGCATTCATGTCCGGTCCGCATCAGCCCTGTTCGAAGAGGGGCGCCGCTACGATGTCCTTCTTTCGTCCGGTCAGCGCCTGCCGGCCCTGCGGTTCGAGGGCCTCGTCCAGGCAGATGCCGATGCGGGGTGGTCCCTGAACCAACTCGCGGTGATGCGGCGGGCCGATGGCGGCAAGGTGATCTTGCGGTTCGACAGCGTGCGCGTATGCGAGGAGGTCGCGCCACCCCGCTCGGCGGTGTGACCTGCCATGGAGCAGCGGATCGAGCATTTCGTTTACGGCACGGCACCGCGACTGAGACGATTTCGCGCCTCACTTCCCGCCGGAACAACGGTGGAAGCCGTCACGGGAGGGCTTGTCGTGCGCGAGCCTTGCCACGCGGGGGAAAGCAGCGATGCAGCCATCGCCCGGATCGCCGCGCTCGCACTGGCGCAGGGCCTCGACTATGACGGCCACGGGCAAGCAGTTACCGACGACATCGGACCGCTTGACGGGGGTCGGGTGCGAGACATCCAGCACAGGTCCTTCACCGACAGGACCGGCATCAAGGCCGGCCACGGATTCGCGCTGCACCTGCCCGATGGGCGCCTAGGCCACGCTGTCCATCTGGGGAGCGACCGCCACGGGTATCTTCTGCTCGACATCCGCGCGTTGGTCACGGATGAGCCAGCCACCGCTGCGGCCCTGAGGGAGGCGCCGAGCCGCTATCGCCAGCCGATCCTTGTGTGGCACACCGGTTTTGCCGCGCTGCCGATTGCCTCCAGCGCACCGCTGGCACACCTGCCCTGCGAGGTGGCATTTCGCGTCGGCATCGGATGGCCCGGTCCGGACGAGGTTGCGCTGCTTGCGCGACGCTTCTCGCTCCGGGCGACAGACACGCCAGAGGGGGGGGATGCCCTTCTGGCCGCCATGGCCGAAGCGGGTGAACGTCTGCCGGGGATCGACGGCTTCAGCATCTGGACGGCCCGCGTCGGGCAGACAGGAAAACTGAGGCTGATCGAGGATCATGCTGTTGTGCACATAACAGACGAGGGCCACTGGCCGATGCCGTGGCAACCGGCCGACATCGGCGAAATATCGGGCGCTCTGGCGGGCGGGCCGGACATGGTTGCAATCCGCGACAAGGTGACATGACCATGATTGGCCGGACCATCATGCGCCCTTTCTCGAGTCGGGAAGAAGAGCCCCTCAGCCGTCGTTCTCCCCGCCCGGATCGCGCATCGCGTCCATGACCTCGCGCAGCGCGCTGAGGGTGGGGAGCGCCTCGGCCACGCGTGCAGCGGCAAAGCGCGCGGAAAGCGCGTCCACGTCAGGGGTAATGGCCGCGAGGGCCGTGTCGCGAAAGGCCCGCCCTGCCGCGGTGACAAAGACGCATTTCGACCGGCCGTCGCGCCGGTTGGGGCGCATCTCGATCAGCCCGTGGCGGTCGAGCACGGCCAGGCTGTGGGTCATCGATGTCTTCGGCACCTGGAAGGCACGCGCGAGTTCGAGCGGCGTCTGCCCGCCGCCCCGGCGGATGAGATGATTGAGCACGCTGAACTGTGGCAGGTTGAAGCCCGGCGGCAGGCGGGCCTCGAACACCGCGCGGCTCAGCTGGGCGAGGATCCCGACCTCGAGAAAGAACTCGAAGAAGATCTCGTCTTGCCGGGGTTGCGTGTCAGCCATGCACGATCTTCGCCTCCAGCGGCCAGCGCGGGCTCGGATCCACCGACGGGCCATGGCCGATGCGGGCGAGCATCTGGACCGTCCCACCCCTGGGCGCAAGCCTTTCGTGCACTTGGGCATAAAGCGCCGCCATCTCGGGGTATTCCTGCAAGGCCTGGCTCAGCGGCTGGAAGGCCAAGCCGGCCGCGGTCGCGGCGAGGTTGATGCGCAGCCAGTCTGCCCCGCTTGCGATCTGGTCGGCGCGGCT
>JBIKVM010000212.1:0-5058 GCA_044356825.1 Limisphaerales bacterium | reverse complement strand
GATGCTGTCGAACCGCGCCTATATCGGCGAGGCGGTCCACAAGGGCGACAGCTACCCCGGCGAGCACGACGCGATCATCGACCGCGAGATGTGGGAGCGCGTCCACACCATCCTGCAGGAGAGCCCGCGCAAGCGCGCCGCCCGGACGCGCGCCGAGACGCCCGCGCTGCTGAAGGGGCTGGTGTTCGGGCCTGATGGTGCCGCGTTCTCACCAACGCACACGCGCAAGGGCGAAAGGCTCTACCGCTACTATGTCAGCCAGACGGTGCTGAAGCATGGGGCAGGGGCATGCCCAATTGGCCGCGTGCCAGCAGGCGAAATCGAGGCCGCCGTCATCGACCAGCTTCGCGCCGTGTTCCGCCAACCCGAGATCGTTGCGGGCACATGGAAGGCGACGCGGGCCCACGCCGACGGTATCACGGAGGCCGACGCCCGCGCGGCCCTTCAGCAGCTCGACCCGCTGTGGGAGGAGCTTTTCCCCGCCGAACAGGCCCGCATCGTGGCGCTGCTCGTCGAGCGCGTCGAGATCGGTGTCGCGGGGCTCAACATCCGGATACGCGTCGATGGGCTCAGCGGCCTCGCGCGCGAGATGCAGGCCGGAAGCCTGGAGCGCGCCGCATGACCCGCCCGACGCCGATTCCCGACACGATCACCGTGCACGTGCCCTTCCGCGTCGTGAAGCGTGGCGGGCGCAAGGAGATGCACCTGCCCGAAGGCGCCGCGCAGCCGCGGCGCACCGACAGCACGCTCATCAAGGCGCTGGCGCGGGCCTATCGTTGGAAACGGCTCCTCGATGCGGGAAGCTTTGCAACGATCGAGGAGATCGCCGCCCATGAGCGCATCTCGGCATCCTACCTCACGCGCGTCATGCGGCTCACGCTGCTCGCGCCTGACATCATCGAGGCGATCCTCGACGGCCGCACGCCGGCCCTCGGCATGGACGAGCTTCTGAACCCGATGACGCCGGTCTGGTCCGAGCAGCGCGCGCTTCTCGGCTACAGCTGAGCCTTGCCGAGCCCTCAGCGCGCATGGTCTGATGCCTTCCGGAGTGGGTGGCATGCTGATCGCGCACTTGGGAGAAGAACGGATCGACGCCGAAAAGGCAAAACGCGATGATGCGTTTTGCTGTCCGGTGTGCCGTGAAGCCGTCATTCTCCGTCGCGGGCGCAAGGTTGTGGCGCATTTTGCGCACAGGCCGCGTGCGCGTTGCATTGCTCGGACGGGAGAGACGCGCGCGCACCTGGAAGCGAAGCGCGTGTTGCTAGACGCGTTCAGAGCGCGCGGCCTGCGCGTCGAGGCCGAATATGCGACGATTGAGGTGGCCGAAGACCGGCGTGCCGACGTCATGGTCTGGTCACCAGGGTCAGGCACGCCTTTGGCAATCGAGTTGCAGCATTCCCGGATCTCCGTTCCTGACCTCGAAAGGCGCGCGCACAGCTTCGCACGGGCCGGCATCGCACAGCTCTGGGTTCCGTTTCTTGATGAGAGCAGTCTGCAAAGCGCGGAGGTCACCCGCTCGGGGACCGTTGTACTTGATCGCTATCCGATCCCCTTCCACATGCTCTGGATGGCAGGGTTGGTCGGTGATGAGGGGCTCTGGATGTACCAGCCGGGTGCCCGCAAGTTCTGGCGCGCGACCTTCACCGACCACATGCTAATGACGAAGGAGGCGCTCTGGTACGAGATGGGGGCGGTCAAGCATTATCGGCGCGGTGGCGAACGCCGATCACGACGCTTTCGGACGCTCTACCTTGAGGGCCCATGGTCCGCTGTGAATTTGCGCTTGCGCGTGTTCCAGCGCGGCGCGGATGCCAGCGCCTGGTTCAACTGGCCAGAAGCGCGCGTAGCGACATTCGTGCCGGTTTCGACGCCCGAGAGGCCATGACTGCCGGCGTTTCTGCCAGCGAAGGTTGGTTGCGGGTCGCGATGAGCCGACACGCGACTCGGAACGAACCGCGGCAGACTGTGGCGAATACGCATGCCATTACAATCGCTTGGAGAAGCCGCACCAAAATGGCCCGGTTAGGAGGGGCGGAGAATATTGGCCCACAGAGAGCGAAAACGGTCAGCGCCACGCCGATCCCGGTTAGGAGGGTGCGCGTTAGAAGCATTGAAAACTTGGGGAATTTCCAAGCCCAAAGAGATCGAGAGAGGGCGATTCGCTGCCACGGTGGCGGAGACGAAGGGATTCGAACCCTCGAGACGGTTTCCCGTCTGCACCCTTAGCAGGGGTGTGCCTTCGACCACTCGGCCACGTCTCCGAGGAGTGGGGTATCCGCTCGGGGGGCGTCGTGCAAGGGATTTTGCTCAAGGCTCAGAAGAGTTCGGCGCGCAGGATCCGCGCGTCGGTCACGTTCACGACGCCGATGTGTCGCGCGAGGACGGGCATGATCGCCTCGAGCAGATCATTGACGCGCTCGGGGCGGCAGAGGCAGACGAAGGCGACCATGCCGCCGGCGCGGCCGGGTTGGCCGTCGCGGCTCCAGTGGCCGGAGCGGCCCGAGCCGCCGCTGACGGGCAGGATGGTGAAGCCCTTGACCCCCGCGGCGAGGAGCAGATCGGACAGGCGGCGTTCCATCACCGCCTCGATGATGATCTCGACGCGGGTTGCGGGGTGGGTCTGCATCAGGGGCCTCCGGTCAGGGCGAGGGATGCGGCGATGGCGGCCGGGATCCCGATGACGAGGTTGAAGGGGAAGGTGACCCCGAGCGCGAGGGCGAGGGCGGGCGCGGGGTTCGCCTCGGGGAGGGCGACCCGCATCGCCGCCGGCACCGCGATATAGGAGGCCGACGCCGCGAGGACGGCCAGCAGCGCCGTGCCGCCCGGCGACAGGCCAAGGAGGAGCGCGGCCCCGAGCCCCGCCGCGCCGCCCACGAGCGGCATCGCCACGCCGAAGCCGACCAGCGCCGGTCCGAGGCCCGCGCGCGAGCCCATGAGGCCCCGCCCCGTCACCAGCCCCATGTCGAGCAGGAAGAGGCAGAGCACCCCCTTGAACGGCGCGCCGACGAAGGGGGCGATGTCGGCCATCCCCTCGGTGCCCGTGATCCAGCCCACCGCGAAGGATCCGAGCAGGAGCACGATCGAGCCGTTGACGAGGATCTCGCGCCAGACACCGGCGTCGATCCCGCCCGGCCGGCTGCGTGCCGCGAGCCAGAGCGCCGAGAGGATCGCGGGCGCCTCCATCGCGGCAGCGACGGCCACCATGTAGCCCTCGAAGGCGATGCCCTGACCCTCGAGCGCCAGCGTCGCGGTGACGAAGGTCACGATCGAGATCGAGCCGTAATGTGCCGCGATCGCCGCCGCATCGATGGCGCCAAGCCCCGTCACGGCGCGCAGGAGCGCATAGGCCGCGAAGGGCAGCGCGGCCGAGAGCACCACGCCGGCCCCGAGTGCGGCGACAAGCTCGAGCCCGCCGCCATGCTCGGCCACGCCCACCCCGCCCTTGAAGCCGATCGCGAACAGAAGATAGAGCGACATGCCCTTGGCCACCGCCTCGGGAAAGGACAGATCCGACCGCGCCAGCGCCGCGAGCACGCCCAGCACGAAGCACAGGATCATCGGCGACCCGAGATTGTCGGCGGCGGTCGCGAAGATGCCTTCCATGGCGCCCCCCTCTGGCCGCTCGGTTCAGACCTTCTCGATCCGGATCGATACCGTCTCGCCCACCGCGACGCCCGTCCGCGCGATGCGGCCGAGCGCGTCCGACACCGCCTCGGGTGGGGTCGGGTGGGTCACGATCAGGACGGGGGCGACATCGGCCTGATGCTCGCGCTGGCGCATCCGGTCGATCGACACGCCCGCATCGCCCAGCGCCGCCGCCACCTGCGCGAGCGCCCCGGGCCGGTCGCGCAGGCCGAGGCGCAAGTAATAGGGCGCGGGCACGGCCGAGGGCGTCGGCACCGCACGCGCGAGGCTTGCGGCCGGCTGCCCGAAGACCGGGCCGCGGTGGCCGCGTGCAAGATCGATGACATCGGCAAGCACCGCGCTAGCCGTCGGCCCGCCCCCCGCGCCGGGGCCGCGCAGCACGATCTGGCCCACGCCCGAACCTTCGAGCACGACCATGTTGGTGCCCCCCTCGAGCTGGCCGAGCGGGCTGGCCGAGGGCACGAGGCAGGGCGACATGCGCTGCTCGAGCCCGCTCTCGGTCATGCGCGCCACGCCGAGCAGCTTGATCCGATAGCCCATGTCGGCGGCGTGGCGGATGTCCTCGATGGCGATGCGCCCGATCCCCTCGAGGTCGACCGCGTCGAAATCGACCCGCGTCCCGAAGGCGAGCGCCGCCAGAAGCGCAAGCTTGTGCCCGGCATCGATCCCGTCCACGTCAAGGCGCGGGTCGGCCTCGAGATAGCCAAGGCCGCGCGCCTCCTCGAAGACGGTGGCATAGGGCAGGCCCGTCGCCTCCATCCGGGTCAGGATGTAGTTGCAGGTGCCGTTCATGACGCCCATCACGCGGCTGATGCGGTTGGCCGCCAGCCCCTCGCCCAGCGCCTTGATGACGGGGATGCCGCCCGCGACCGCCGCCTCGAAGCGGATCGCGCGGCCCTTCGCCTCGGCCCGCTCCGCAATCGTCTGGCCGTGGCGCGCGAGCAGGGCCTTGTTGGCCGTGACCACATCCTTGCCCGCATCGAGCGCGGCCTCGATTCCGGCGCGCGCGGGCCCGTCCTCGCCCCCGATCAGTTCGACGAAGACATCGACATCGTCGCGACGCGCCAGTGCGACCGGATCATCCGCCCACGCCACCGCCGAAAGGTCGACGCCGCGGTCGCGGCTGCGGTCGCGGGCGGTTGCCGCGCTGACCGCGATCGGGCGGCCGGCGCGGGCCGCGATCAGCGCGGGCTCCGCCGCCAAGAGGCGCAGCACGCCCGCCCCCACCGTGCCGAGGCCCGCAATGCCGAGTCTGAGGGGGGCCGCCATCGCCGTCTCCGTGCCGTTTACCGTCGCGGCTTAGCCTGTTCGCGCGCGCCGCGCAACTTGCGCGCGTTCAGGCGCACAGCGGCTTGCGGTTGCGCAGGTGGCGGTCGGTCATGGCGCGCAGGCGGCGGCCGCGCGGGTTGGGGC
>JBIKVM010000001.1:0-51395 GCA_044356825.1 Limisphaerales bacterium | reverse complement strand
GGTGAAGGAAGGGATGACCGAATGCGCGCGCGCGGCACCTTTCGCACCGCGCATTCGGTCATCCCTTCCTTCACCAACCCCAACAACCTCTCGATCGCGACGGGCCGCCCGCCCGCGGTGCACGGGATCTGCGGCAACTACCTCTATGAACCCGAGACCGGGCAGGAGGTGATGATGAACGATGTCCGCTTCCTGCGCGCGCCGACGATCTTTTCGGCCTTTCACGCGGCAGGCGCGCGCGTCGCGGTGCTGACGGCCAAGGACAAGCTGCGCGCGCTTCTGGGCGCGGGGCTTTCGTTCGAGGACGGCCGCGCGGTCTGCCTTTCGTCCGAGCGCGCCGATCAGACGACGGCGAGCGCGAACGGGATCGCGGATGCGAGCCGCTGGCTCGGCCGCCCGGTGCCACCCGTCTATTCGGCGGAGCTGTCGGAATTCGTCCTTGCCGCCGGGGTGAAGCTTCTGGCCGAGTGGCGCCCCGACCTCATGTATCTCTCGACCACCGACTACATCCAGCACAAGCACGCGCCGGGCGACCCGGTGGCGGATGCCTTCTGCGCGATGGTGGACGGCTATCTGGCGGAACTCGACGCGATGGGCGCGGCCGTCGTGCTGACGGCCGACCACGGGATGAAGCCCAAGCACCACCCCGACGGCACGCCCGCCGTCCTCTATGCGCAGGATCTGCTCGACGGCTGGCTGGGGGCGGGTGCGGCGCGGGTGATCCTGCCCATCACCGACCCCTATGTGGTCCACCACGGCGCGCTCGGCTCCTTCGCGACGGCCTATCTGCCCGAGGGCGCCGACCGCGCCGCGATCCTCGCCCGGCTTCTGGCCGAACCCGGGATCGAGGTCGCGATCGGCCGCGAAGAGGCCGCCGCCCGCTTCGAGCTGCCCACCGACCGGATCGGCGACATCGTACTGACCTCGACCGGGGGGATGACGATCGGCACCTCGGCGCACCGCCACGACCTCGCCGCGCTGACCGAGCCGCTGCGCTCGCACGGGGGGCTGACCGAGCAGGCGGTGCCCTTCATCCTCAACCGCCGGCTCGATCTGCCGGATGCACCCGCCTTGCGCAACTTCGACGCCTTCCTCTACGCCACCACCGCCGCCGCGCTCTGAGGTCCGCCATGCCCAGCCCCCCGATCGAACCCCGCCACGAGGCGATGCGCATCGCCGGCCGCAAGGTGGATCTGCCCGAGCGCATCCCCGTGCGCTACCCCTTCACCGGCGAGGTCGTGGGCTCGGTGCCCGCCGGCCGGGCCGAGCACGCGGCCGAGGCCTTCGCCATCGCGCGCGCCTACACCCCGCGCCTGACGCGGTTTCAGCGCCAGCAGATCCTCTTTGCCACCGCCCGCATCATCGCCGAGCGCAAGGCCGAGCTCGCGCCCATCATCACGGCCGAGCTTGGCATCTCGCTCGCCGACAGCCTCTATGAATGCGGGCGGGCCTATGATGTCTATTCGCTCGCGGGCCAGCTCTGCATCCACGACGACGGCGAGATCTTCTCGTGCGACCTCACCCCGCACGGCAAGGCGCGCAAGATCTTCACGACGCGCGAGCCGTTGCGCGCGATCTCTGCCATCACGCCGTTCAACCACCCGCTCAACATGGTCAGCCACAAGATCGCGCCGGCGATCGCGACGAACAACTGCATCGTCGTCAAGCCGACCGACCTCACGCCCCTGACCGCGATCTGGCTGGCCGATGCGCTCTATGAGGCGGGGCTGCCGCCCGAGATGCTCTCGGTCGTGACCGGCTGGCCGGCCGAGATCGGCGAGGAGATGGTCACCAACCCCGACTTCGACCTCATCACCTTCACGGGCGGGGTGCCGGTCGGCAAGATGATCGCGGCCAAGGCCGTCTACAAGCGGCAGGTCCTCGAACTGGGCGGCAACGACCCGCTGATCGTGTGCAACGACCTCTCGGACGCCGACCTCGCGCGCGCGGCCGATCTGGCGGTGGCGGGGGCCACCAAGAACTCGGGCCAGCGCTGCACCGCCGTCAAGCGCATCCTCGTGCAGGAGAGCGTCGCCGACCGCTTCGTGCCGATGGTGCTCGAACGCGCCCGGGCGCTGCGCTTCGGCGACCCGATGGACCCCGCGACCGAACTGGGCTGCGTCATCAGCGCGCGCGCCGCCGAGACCTTCGAGGCCCGCGTCCTCGAGGCCGAGGCGATGGGCGCACGCATCCTTCACCACCCGCCCCGGCGCGGCGCGCTATTGCCGCCGATCGTGGTCGATCACGTCCCGCCCGGCTCCGCGCTCGTGATGGAGGAAACCTTCGGCCCCGTCGTGCCCGTGATCCGCGTCCCCGACGACGATGCCGCGACGATGGAGATCTCGAACGGCACGCCGTTTGGCCTCTCGGCCGGGGTCTGCACCAACGACTGGGGGCGCATCCAGGCCTATATCCGCGGCCTCGTCGTCGGCACGGTGAACATCTGGGAGGTCCCGGGATATCGGATCGAGATGTCGCCCTTCGGCGGCATCAAGGATAGCGGCAACGGCTACAAGGAAGGCGTCATCGAGGCGATGAAGAGCTTCACGAACGTCAAGACCTTCTCGCTGCCCTGGGGTTAAGGGCGCGATCAGCGCTCGCGCCTTCCGCCCGGGGGCACGCGTTGAGGCTCCTCCAGCCTGTCGTTTGACCGGGATCATTCGCGAATCCTCCGAAGCCATGGATGGATCGCGCAGGGCTTCCGGCTGCGGTCGCCGCCAAGACAGTCCCGAGGAGGTCGGTGATCAGCGTGCAGCGCCCATCGCGCTCCCTCTCCATAGTGCCTCAGGCCAGGGGCGCGCCCCCAACCCCGCCCTCACCCCATGCCCTGACCGCCACCGCGTGCCTCGAGGCGCTCGGATCGTCTGAGAGCGGGCTCGATCGGGCAGAGGCCGCGCGCAGGCTCTTGCTGTATGGCCCGAACCGCCTGCCCGATACCGCCGTGCGCGGGCCGTTCTCGCGATTCCTGAATCAGTTCGACAGCGTGATGATCCGCATCCTGCTCGGCGCCGCGCTGATCACGGCCCTCATGCAAAGCTGGATCGACACGGGCGTCATCCTCGCGGTCGTGATCGCGAACGCGGTGATCGGCTTCATCCACGAAGGCAGGGCGGAGGCTGCGATGGCAGACATCCGGCGGCTGCTGGCCCCGAGGTCTGCCGTGCTGCGCGACGGGCGGCGCATCGCGATCGCGGCTGCCGAGATCGTTGCCGGCGATGTCGTTGTGCTCGAGGCCGGCGACAGGGTGCCTGCCGACCTGCGCCTGCTCGAAGCGCGCCAGCTTGCAGTCGACGAATCGATGCTGACGGGCGAGTCCGTGCCCGCCATCAAGGATCCTGCCCCGGTTGCCGCTGATGCGCCCCTTGGAGACCGCGCGCCGATGCTGTGGTCCGGAACCATGATCGTGCGCGGCACCGCCCGAGGCGTCGTGGTTGCGACGGGCCTCGCGACGGAACTCGGCCGCATCGGCGGGCTTGTGGAGCGCACAACCCGCCTGCGGACGCCCCTCGTCTCGCAGATGGATGGCATGGCGCGGCGGCTGTCGCTCATCATCGTGATCGGCGCCGCACTGCTGCTTGTCTGGGGCCATGTCGTCGGCGGGCGCGATGGGCGTGAACTGTTCATGGCGGTCGTGGGCCTTGCGGTGGCCGCAATCCCCGAAGGTCTTCCGGCCGTGATGACGATCACGCTCGCGCTCGGGGTTCAGGCGATGGCGCGGCGCAACGCCATCGTCCGCCGCCTGCCCGCGATCGAGGCCATCGGCGCAGTCTCGGTCATTTGCACCGACAAGACCGGCACGCTGACGCGCTCCGAGATGGTCGTCACCGCCGCCGAGACCCCCGCCGGCAGCTTCGGGATCGGCGGGGTGGGCTATGCGCCCGAGGGCGCGATCACGCCCGCGGGCGATCTTGCCGAGATCGGCCGCGCGGCGGCGCTGTGCAACGATGCCGTCCTGCGCCCAGAGGGTGCCGGCTGGGCGGTCGAGGGCGACCCGATGGAGGGCGCGCTGCTCGCCTTCGCGGGCAAGGTCGGGGCGATGCCCGAGGCGCGGCGCCTCGATGCGATTCCCTTCGACAGCCAGCACCGCTTCATGGCCGTCCTGACCGAGGACACACGAGGACGGCAGATCCATGTCAAGGGCGCCCCCGAGCGCGTCCTTGCCATGTGTCGCGGGATCGACCGCCATCACTGGCACGCCCGCGCCGATGCGCTGGCGCAGCGCGGGCTGCGAGTGCTTGCCTTCGCGGGCTGCACCACGGCCGATGGGCGCATCGACGCCCACGAGATTGCGCACGGGCTCGACCTGATCGGGATCGTGGGCCTCATCGACCCGCCCCGCCCTGAGGCGGTCGCCGCCGTCGCCGAATGTCTGCGCGCGGGAATTGCGGTGAAGATGATCACCGGGGATCACGCCGGGACGGCCGCAGCGATCGCGCGCGAGATCGGCTTGCGCAACCCGGCCCGCGTCCTGACGGGCGCGGAGATGGATCGGCTCGACGATGCGGCGCTCGCGCTCGAGGTTGCAAGCGTCGATGTCTTTGCGCGCACCAGTCCCGAGCACAAGCTGCGCCTCGTGCATGCGCTCCAATCTTGCGGGTCGTCGGTTGCTATGACGGGTGACGGGGTGAACGACGCGCCGGCGCTGCGGCGCGCGGATGCCGGCATCGCGATGGGGCGCAAGGGTACCGAGGCCGCGAAGCAGGCCGCCGACCTCGTGCTGGCAGATGACAATTTCGTCACGATCGCCGCGGCGGTACGAGAAGGACGCAGGGTGCATGACAATCTGCGCAAGGTGATCGGATTCGAACTGCCGACCAATGCGGGCGAGGCGATCGTCGTCGTCCTTGCGCTGATCTTCGGGCTGCACCTGCCGATCACCCCGGTACAGATCCTGTGGGTAAACCTCATCACCGGCATCACGCTCGGCCTTGCGCTTGCCTTCGAGCCCGCCGAACCCGGCATCATGGATCGCCCGCCACGGCGGCGTGATGCGCCGATCCTGCCCGGGGCGCTGATCTGGCATGTCATTCTAGTCGCTGCGCTCTTCGCCGTGATCGTCTTCGCAGTCTTCGGCCTCGCGGTCGGGCGCGGCCATTCCATCGCCCTCGCGCAGACGATGGCGATGAACACGCTGGTCGTGCTCGAGATCTTCCATCTGTGCTTCATCCGCACGATCAACGGCCGATCCCGGGGGTGGGGGGCACCGCTCGGCACGCCGGTGATCCGCTCGGTCATCGTCCTCGTCGCCGGCGCGCAGCTCGCGCTCACCTATCTGCCGTGGTTGCAACCGATCCTCGGCACCGAGCCCATCCCCCTCGTCGAAGGGCTCGTGATCCTTTCTGCGGGCGTTGCGTTCGTGATCATGCTCGACCTCGAGCGGCGGCTGCGCGGCGGTGGCTGAGCGATCAGCCCGCCACTGCCGCCGGATCCATCCAGAAGGGTTCGAAGATGTTGCCGTCGGGATCGGCGATGGTGCGCTGGTACATGAATCCATGATCCGCCGCTGGCTTGGGCTCTGTCCCGCCAAGCATGAGGGCCGCAGCAACAAAGGCATCGACCTCGTCGCGGCTCTGGCGCGAGAGGGCGATCAGTGCCCCGGTTGTCGTCCGCGGATCGGCAACCGGGCGGGGTGCGAACCCCGCGAAGAAATCGCGCCGCAGCGTCATGATGTAGATCGTCTCGGAGACGACGACGCAATTGGCGTTCTCGTCCGAGAACTGCGGGTTGATGGTGAAACCCACCCCTTCGTAGAAGGCCCGCGCCCGCGCGACATCGCTGACGGGCAGGTTGACGAAGATCATCTGCGGCATGGCTTTCCCTCTGTAACTGCCCTCAGGCGACGCGGAGCGCGCGCGGATCGACGGCCAGCATGTAGCCGCGCTTGGGCACCGTGCGGATCAGCAACTCGCCCACAAGCTGGTTGCCGAGCGCATCGCGCAGCCGCTTGATGCGCGTGGCGCCCGCGGCTTCGTCGCAATCGGCCGCGGTTCGGCCCGAGATCACGGCCTCGATTTCGGCCCCGCTCAGAACCTCGTCGTCGAGTCGCGCCTCGACCAGAACGGCGAGCGTCTCCAGCGCGGCACCCGTCAGCGGCAGTGCCAGATCGTTGAGATAGACGCAGCGTTCATCCCGGCTCACGGTCAGCGAGACAACCTGCATTCCGCTGCGCTCGATTGCGCCGAGGCGCGCGCGCAACCTGAGGATCGCGATCACGAGCGCCGCCGCTGCCACGAGCAGCGCCGCCGCCACCACGAACAGCACGAAGATGACCATCCGGTATGAAACCAGCACCTCGGCGAAGGCCGTTCCGGACTGTGCGAGGATCTCGAGCGCGCGCACCTCTCCCGGTGCGGTCATTTCGGAGCTTTCGACGAAGATGCGCTCAACCCGCTCATTGAAGAGGTTGGCGTCAGGGAGCGCGGCAAAGAGCATGACTGCCGCAAGGCCGAGGATTGCCACCACGGCCCCGAGGCCGAGCACGACCACCCGACCTGCGCGGCGGGCAGCCTCAGTAACGGAGGAAATATTCCCCGGCATCGCCCCTCCGCGCCTCAAGCCCCTCGGACCCGAACAGACCGAGCACAGACAGCAAGATCCACCCGTCCGGCGCGATCCGTTCCGATACGGCAGCAGCCGGATCGGTTCCGCCCGTGCAGGCCGCCTCGGGCAGTTCGATCACGCCGTAATGCAGCCGCAGCGGTTCGTCCTGCTTGGCCTTGTAGTCGGCATAGCACGCCGCGCTGGCCTGCCCCGCCAGCAGCAGCCCAACCAGAACCGCGATTCCGCCAAGCCCACGCACACCCATGGCACCCTCCGCCGGACAACATCGACCGACCATGGTTCCAGACGCAGTGATAGGCGATTTCATCCAGCTTCGCGAGGGTTGTTATCGCCTATCATCGCCGCGCTATTGCATTGCCCGGCCGGGTGCGACCAAGGAGGGACATCGCCGACCCGCACCACGACGGTGCGCCCGGCCCGCAACACGAATCGCACCAAGGAGCAGCCCATGACCGCGATCCGAAACTCCCGCCGCCTCCTCGTCGCCCTGACCCTCGGCCTTGCTGCGACCAGCGCCACAGCCGGCAGCTATACCGTCAGCGCCCGCGTGACGGCGGTCGAACCCGTCTACATCACCACCCGCGCTGAAGAGCCGGTGCGCCGCTGCCGTGATGTGGAAGAGCCCGTCTATGGCACCGTCCGGGGCGGCGGCACCGGCGACACGCTTGCCGGCGCGCTGATCGGGGGGGCGATCGGCAACCAGTTCGGCAACGGATCAGGCAAGGACGCGATGACGGTTCTTGGTGCCATCATGGGTGCTGATGCGGCCAGCCGCCAGACGCGGCAGGTCGTCACCGGGTACCGCACGTCGCGCGTCTGCGAGACGGTGTTCGAGGCGCGCGAAAGCCGCGAGGTCGGCGGATGGCTCGTGCACTACAGCTGGAATGGCCTTGAGGGCCACACCGAAACGACCAGCCGATATCGCGTCGGCGACCGCATCGACGTCAAGGTCTCGCTCGACTGACGTCTAACCCTCGGAATCCGCGCTGCCGCCTGCAAGGTCGCTCTCGGCTGCAATGATGCCCGCCTCGGCTGTCGGGGCGGGCGGTTCCGGGGGGGCGGGGCGGCGCAGGCTGCCCTCGACCTCGGCGCCCGTCTCGACCGTGAGCGAGGCGCAGGTCATGTCGGCGCGCAGCCGGCTTGTCGACCGCAGCACGAGCGCGCTACACACCAGATCACCCTGGAGCATGCCGTGAATGTCGGCGCGGCCGGCCCGGACCTTGCCCGCGATCGTCCCGCCACGCCCGACGATGAGCGCATCGGCCGCCACTTCGCCCTCGACACGCCCGTTGATCTCAAGCGCGCCCTCCGTTGCGATGACACCTGTCACGACGAGGTCCGCCGCAAGCACCGACGGTTTGCCCGTCCCGCCCTGTGTCTTGTCGTACATCCAGTCCTCCCGTGCGCGCGCGCACCCATGGCGAGCCTTCCGACCAAGCGGAATCACCCCCACTATTGGCCTGCATCGCCCCCCTCGGGTCAAGCCCCCCGCCTTGACATCGCCCCCGCCCGGCCCGAAGGCTCACAAGCAATCTCGCGGGGATGCCATGGCGGCGGGTCGGAGAGATCGGATCGACGGCGCCGGCGCGGCGGGGCTCGGCGGGCTGGCAGTGCTCTTCGCGACGAACCAGATCGCGATCAGCTTCGCAATCGAGGGTTTCGAGCCTGCCTTCGCCGCGACGATCCGATCGATCCTCGCCGCCGCTCTTGTCGGGCTGTGGATCGTGGCCCGTGGCGGGCGGATCGCGCCGCCCCCGGGCATGGGGATGCTGGCCTTTGGCCTCGGCGCGGGTTTCGCGGCTGAGTTCCTCTGCCTCTTCCTCGCGCTCGACCGCACGACCGTGCCGCGCGCGACGATCATGCTCTATTCCATGCCCGTCTGGTTCGCCCTGATCGCCCATGTCGCCCTTCCGGCCGAGAAGATCACCCCGCGGCGGGCCGCCGGGCTGGCTCTGGCCTTCGCGGGCATGGCACTCGCGCTGGCCGGAAAGCCCGGGAGCGCGGTGCCCGGCAGCCTCGCGGGCGATCTTCTGGCGGTGGCGGCGGCACTCGGCTGGGCGGGGCTGACGTTTCTTGCGCGGCGGGCAGGGGCGGGCGGCATGTCGGCCGAGGTGCAGCTCTTCTGGATGCTGAGCGGTTCGATCCCCTTCCTCGGGCTTGCCGCGATCATCGCCGGGGAGCCGCTGCGCGATCTTGGCCCGGGGGCGATGGCCGCGCTCGGCTATCAGTCGGTTGTGGTTGCGGCGGCGGGCTTCGTGATGTGGTTCCGCCTGCTGGCACGCTATCCGGCCTCGAGCGTCGCGGCCTTCAGCCTGCTCACGCCCATCCTTGCGGTAGCGCTGGGCTGGGCGGTTCTGGGCGATCCGGTCGGGCCTGAGGTGATCGGGGCGGGGGCTCTCGTGGTGGTGGGGCTCGTCTTTGTCAACAGCACCGGCGCGGGCCGCGCGGGGTCACGCGCCGGCGCCGTCAGTGGGCAGGCAGGCACACCGGATCAATGAGGGTGCGCCCCCCATCCACCGTCAGCACCTGACCGGTGACGAACGCCGAGGCATCCGAGGCAAGGAACTGAACCGCCTCGGCCAACTCGTCGGGTGCCGCGATGCGACCGAGCGGCGTGTGGCGCACGATCTCGGCGCGCTTCTCCGCATGGCCCTTCAGGCTACCCTGGAGCGAGGCGCTCATGACGCTGCCGAAGGCGACGGCGTTCACCCGGATGCGCCGCGGCGCAAGGGCGACAGCCATGGAGCGGGTCATCTGGTCGATGGCCGCGCAGGCGATCGAATAGGCCATCAGTTCGGGTTGCGCGCGCCGCGCCGCGATCGACGAGATGTTCACGATCGACCCCGCTGGTGTCGTCGCATCCTCGCCCCCCTCGCGGCCAGACTGCACGATCATCCGGCGCGCCACGGCCTGCGACAGTCGCAGGCTCGACATCAGATTGAGGCCGATCATGTCCTCGACAGCGTCGCGCTCGATCCCGAGCGGGTCTGAAATCGCGACATGGCGCGAGGCGTTCACGAGCACGTCGATCCGGTCGAAGGCATCGATCGTCGCGGAGACGAGGTTCGCGACATCGAGTTTCGCGCGCAGATCGCCGGCGAAATGACGGACCTGCCCCTCGGCGCGGGCGTCCTCGCCGACCTCGTGCAACAGCGCCGCCTCATCGGCATCGGCGAACATGACGCGTGCGCCGCGGTCGACGAAATGCCGCGCGAGCGCAAGGCCAATCCCGCGTGCCGCGCCGGTGACGATGATGGCTTTGCCCGCAACCGAATAGGACATCTCTCACCCCATCCCGTGTGTGCGGCTGGTGCGCTTGCCTTGCGCGGACCAGACCCTGAAGCCCGGGCTCGAGCCGACCTCTGCGACGGTCACGAAGGATGACCGCAGCGTCTCCTCATAGGGCAGATGCCGGTTGCCGACCAGCCAGAGCGTGCCGCGCGGCTTCAGCATGGCCGCGGCCGCGCGGATGAACGCCTGACCGAGCGCAGGTTCGGCCGGCCGGCCCGCGTGGAAGGGCGGGTTGCACAGGACGGCATCGAAGAGCGCATCCGGCCGATGCCGCAGCGCGTCGGCCCATACGAACTGCGCGCGCGGATCGGCGATGTTGCGTCGCGCGCAGTCGAGCGCGTCGGCCTCGGCCTCGATCAGGTCCAACTGCGTGATAGCGGGGTGCCGCAGCGCCTGAAGCGCAAGCCAACCCCAGCCTGCGCCCAGATCCGCGACGCGGCCCGCAAGCCCCTCGGGCAGGTTCGCCGCAAGCAGGGCCGAGCCCGGGTCGGGACCATCCGCCGAAAAGACGCCGGGCCGCGTGAACACGCCCGGTTCGACTTCGCGCCAATCGGCCGCCCAGCCATCGGGGGCCGAAGCCGGGGCGCGGAGGGTCAGAAGCCGCCCATGCGCCTTGGCGACGACCGCCTCGGGCGTGATTCCCGCGCGGCCGAGGTCGCGCTGCATCGTCTCGATCCCGTCCTGCTTCTGACCATCCACGACCAGAAGGCCCCCGTGCCCCACCGATGCGATGGCCTCGGCCACAAGAGCACGGCCGTGATCGCGTGCGCGCGGCAGGCAGACGATTGCGGCGGCAAGGGGGGCAGCGGGCGCGCGCGCAACGGGCAGGCCCTGTGCCGAAAAGGCACGGTGCGCAAGAGCGTTGCCGGTGAAGACACGCACGCGACCGGCCGGAAGGGCAGAAAGATCGTCCGCGCCATCGGGGCGGAACACGCCGACTGCGCCCTCGGCGGGCAGTACGAGTTGACCGGACTCGAGGGCATGGGCAAGGCGGGCGGCGCGCATCCTGACCTCAGCGGGTCTTTGGCACCACCCTCTATCGGTCGGGCAGGCCGGCCGCAAGCGGGCTGTTGGCACGGAGAGTGGAGTGACCGGAATTAAACTCTCATTCAGATTGAAAACAGACTGAATTCCGACGAAATTGCGGTGTGGATGGCCCAAATCCCCCCCGATTTGCGCGACTTTTCTGCCACTCTGCCGGAAAACCGACGAAATCCCGTTGCTCTCGGGGAAATCATGTTGATACCAGAGCAGTAGCGACAGGGTGCCAGGGCGGAACGCATGACCGACGCAGGAACAGGCCGGACGCCGATCATCGGCTCCTCGCCCGCCATCGAGCGCGTGCGTCAACTCATTTCAACCGTCGCCCCGTCGATCGGTACGGTCCTCGTGCTCGGTCCGACCGGTGCGGGCAAGGAACTCGTGGCGCAGGCGATCCATGCCGAAAGCGGCCGGCGCGGGCGCCTCGTCGCGCTCAATTGTGCCGCGATCCCGTCAGAGTTGCTCGAGTCCGAGCTCTTCGGCTACGAAAAGGGCGCTTTTACCGGCGCCGACCGTCAGCGGCAGGGCCGCTTCGAACAGGCACAGGGCGGGACGCTCTTTCTCGACGAGATCGGGGACATGCCGCTGGCGCTGCAATCGAAGCTCCTGCGCGTGCTCGAGACGCGCGCGCTGCAGCGCATCGGCGGGCGCGAGGATATCGCGCTCGATCTCCGGCTCGTCTGCGCGACGCACCGCAATCTCGATGCCAAGGTCGCCTCGGGCGAGTTCCGTGCCGATCTCTATTACCGACTGAACGTCTTTCCGATCGAGGTGCCGAGCCTGGCCGAGCGCGCCTCGGACATTCCCGAGATCGTCGCCGCGATGATCGCCGACCGCTGCCGCATGGATCCCGCCGCGGTCGCGCCCGAGTTCGACGCCTCGGCGATGCAGACGCTGGCGACCTGCGCCTGGCCCGGCAACGTGCGCGAGTTGCGCAACGTCGTCGATCGCGCCTTCATCCTCTTTCCCGGCCGCCCTGTCTCGGGGCAGAACGTGCGCGAGAACCTCCTCCTGCTGCGGGTGCCCGATGCGGCGCGGCAGGCCGCCGAGCAGGCCGAGGTCTGGTCGGAGTTCACGAACCTCGGCGGGGTGGGCCGCAACCTCGGAGCCCCGAGCGAGGATGCGCAGGTCACCGCCTATCGCGGCTGGTTCGACCACCACGACGAGATCGACCTGCGCCGGCATGTGCGCGACATCGAAGTGGTGCTGATCGAGGCCGCGCTCGAAAAGCACAACGGTTTCGTCAGCCGGGCGGCGGCAGTGCTGAAGCTGCGGCGCACGACCCTGATCGAGAAGATGAAGAAGCTGATGATCGAGCGCCCCGCCATGGCGGCGACCGAGGACATCTAGAGTCGGGGTCAAATTCCCGCCACTGCAGGCAGTGCCAAAAAAAATTCAATGATTACATGAGGCTAAATTGTCGGAATTCCGACATTGCCCTGTCAAATTGATTGTTTGCAAAAACCGGGCCGATTGCCGATCCTGCCTGCAACCGGAGGTAGGCCCATGCAGATCTTCACGTCCCAGCAGTTGCGGCAAAAGCAGTCGCTCGTCATCACGACGCAGTTGCAGCAGGCGATCCGGCTTCTGCAGATGTCGAACCTCGAGTTGCGCGCCTTCCTCGACCAGCAGGCCGAGGAGAACCCCTTCATCGAGGTGGCCGAGGGCGAACGCGACGCGCCGATCCTTGCGCCCGAGGCGCCGCAGGCCACGGCCGAGGCCGCCCCCGAGGCGATCGACGCGCCGATCGGCGCGGCCGCGATCCCCGATGACGGCCCGATCTGCGCCGAGGGCTATGCCAACACCTTCGAGACCGACCGGATCGACCTCGGCACCGGCGGGCGCCGGCGCGACGACGAGGGGGACGATTTCGACGCGATCTCGGGCAGCGTGGCGCAGGGCGAACGCTCGCTTTACGATCATGTCGCGACGCAGATCGACCTCATCTTCGCCCACCCCGCACAGCGCATCATCGCGCTTGCACTGGCCGACGGGCTGGAGCCCACGGGCTGGCTCGGCCCGACCGTCGATGAGGTCGCGATGGCGCTCGGCGTGCCGGGTGCCGAGGTCGAGGCGGTGCTGAAGCGGCTGCAGGGCATCGAGCCCGCCGGGATTTTCGCGCGCAGCCTTTCCGAATGCCTGCGCCTTCAGGCGGCTGAACGGGGGATGCTGACGCCCGCCTTCGCCGCGCTGCTCGAGAACCTGCCGCTGCTCGCTTCGGGCAACATGAAATCGCTCGCGCGCACCTGCGGCGTCGATGCCGATTCCCTGCGCGAGATGCTGCGCGCGCTGCGCACCCTCGACCCCAAACCCGGGATGCAGTTCGAGCAGGTCGCCGATCCGATCACGCCGCCCGACCTGATCGTGCGGCGCGGCCCGGATGGCTGGATCGTGGACCTCAACCGCTCAACCCTGCCGTCGGTGCAGGTCAACCGCGGCTTCGCCCAGTCGGTGCTTGCGGGCAAGGCCGCCAACCCTGCAGCCGATGCCGCGCGCGGCTTTGCGCGCGAGCGTGTCGCGGATGCCAACTGGCTGCGCCGCGCCATCGCGCAGCGCAACGCCACCACCCTGCGCATCGGCGCTGAGATCGTGCGCCAGCAGGAGGCATTCCTCGAAAAGGGCCTCGGCTATCTGCGCCCGCTCGTGCTGCGCGACGTCGCCGAAGCCGTCGGCGTACACGAAAGCACCGTCAGCCGCGTGACCTCGGGCCTGATGATGGCGACCCCGCTCGGGACCTTCCGCCTCAAGACCTTCTTCAGCGTGGGACTGCCGTCCTCGACCTCGGGCGAGGGGGCCGATGCCGCCTCGGCGGTCAAGTTCCGCATCCGCAAACTGATCGAGGGCGAACCCGCCGATGCCCCCTACAGCGATGACGCCATCGTGCGGATGATGAAGGCCGAGGGGGTGAACCTCGCGCGGCGGACGGCGGCGAAGTACCGCGAGATGCTCAACATCCCCTCGTCGTTCGAGCGCAGGCGCAAGGCGGTGATGGCCGGTCAGGTCTGACAGGACTATTGAAGCGGGACGTTGAACGAGATGTTCGTGACCGACAGGGTGCGGTTCTCGCTGATCTTCAGATCGCCCTGAAGGTTCACATCGAGGCTTTCGGCAAACGCGACGATGACCGCGACGGGGCGTGGCGGCTCGCGCTCGAGATGTTGCGCGAGCGTCTGGAAGCTCGCGCGCGGCACGACGATCTCGCCGCGCATGATCGGGCGGTCGGCCAGAACCTCGATCTGTCCCATCACGCCCGGGCGCACGACATCGGCCGGGCGCAACCGCAGCGTGCAGGTCCCTCGCGCGATGCTCGCGAGCCCGCACGAGAGATCGAGTTCGGGCCGCAACTCGATGCCGATGAGGCGCAACTCGGCGCTTTGCAGGAACATCTGCAACGTGCTTGACTGGAACCACCCACCGCTCATGCGGGTCCGGCCCCGGCCAGCGAGGGCTCGCCCAGCATGGTCGCAAGCGTTGCCCTGATCCGGCCGATCGCGGCCTTCTTGATCTGAGAGACGCGCCCGGTCGTGACCTCGAGCACCTCCGCGATCTCGTAGACGTTCAGTTCCTCGACGTAGTACAGTTGCAGCACCAGCGCCTCGCGCTCGGGCAGGGTGGTCAGGGCCCGGCGCAGCGCCCCGCGCAGTTCGGACTGAGAGAGCGCCTCTTCGGGGTTGTCTGAGCTTTCTGCGAACCAGATCGAGAATTCGTCATACGCTTCGTCGAGCGAATGGTGCACGTTGGCCTGAAAGGCCTGCTGCCACTGATCGAGTTCGACCGTCGAAACGCCAGCCGCTTCGGCGATCTCGGCCGCGGTGGCCGACCGCTGCAACTTGCGCTCGAGCGCGAGGGTCGCGGCTGCGATCTTCTGACGCATCAGGATCGTGGTGCGGCAGAGGTTCGAGTTGCGCCGCAGGAAGTCGAGGATCGCGCCCCGGATGCGGATGAGCGCGTAGGCTTCGAAGCTGACGCCCTCGCGCTTTTCGTATTTTCGGCTCGCGTCCACAAGGCCGATGTAGCCCACCTGGATCAGATCCTCGACTTCGACCGCTCCGCGGACGCGGCCATGCAACTGATGCGCGATCCGGCGCACCATCTCAAGATGCGTCGCGACCAGATCCTCGGGCCGCAGGCTCTGTTCGAGGTAGCCGCGCCGTATCATCATGATGCACCTGCAATGTGATCGTGCATGAGGGCGGGCGTCACGGGCACGATGCCAAGCCCAGCCGCCCGCCCCTGCGACAGCCACCCGACCCGCGCCCCCGCCTGCGCGAGCGCCAGAAGTTCGCCCGGATCGGCCGGACACTCGTCGAGTTTCGAGAGAATGACTGCGCCACGCGAGGGATCGATCCGGGCAAGCTGGCGCGAAACGAGCGAGGCACTCGACCCGCCCGGCAGCACCAGCAGCGGCAGCACCGCCGCCGGACCGAACGCGGCCGCGAAGCGCCCGGCAAGTCGCACGCAGTCCTTCGGGCCGGGCGGCATGTCGAGGATATGGGTGATGTCGGAACCGAGCGGCAGAGTCTCGGAATCGTCCTCGGTCCAGACCGTGAAATCCGCCGCCGCGCCAATACGCGTGGCGAGCATCCGCAGCCGGCCGTCATCGCCGCCGTCACGCGCCACCACGTTCACGAGCGCCGCCCGCCGGCCCGGCATCGCCGCCGACATGAAGGCCGCGAGCTTGGCCGCAACCGTCGTCCGCCCGGCACCCGACGGCCCAAGCACCATGACTGCGGGTGCGCCGAGCAGATCGAGGGGGGCCTCGTGCGCAAGTTGGGTGGCAAGCGCGCGTGCGAATGCGGGGGCCGGAGCCGCCCCGGCATCGACCCGCGCGAGGGTCCGCGCAAGGTCGGGGTCGAAGCCCGAGGCAAGGATCCGATTGGTTTCAAGCGCGGCCGCAGCTGCCGCAGGTTCGGTTGCCATCGACTGGCGCAACCCGGCAAGCGCATCATGGAGCCGCACGAGGATGCCCGTCACGGTGTCGCCCTGCGCGGCTCCCGGCACTTCGGGCGCCGGATCGGCAGCCGCCGCCACTTGGGGTGCGGCCGCCTGCGCAGGCTCCGGTACGAGCCGCGGCAAAGCGGGTGCGCCGTCGGTTCCTTCGAAGAAACGGATGCCGCGGGGCGGGTTCACGGGCGCGTGCAGGATGCCGTTGGCAAGCTTGCGGAACGCCGCCCCCTCGGGCGATGCCGGATTGCCGCCGCCCTGCATGATGGGCTTCAGGGCCACAACCGACCGGCTGAGCGCGTTCGAGAGCGGCACATGCCCGACATGGGTCAATTCGACCGCCAGAAAGCGCATCGCGATCGCGCGGAACTTCTCGAAATGGCGCGCCGCCTCGGTCTCGTTGGCGGCCATGTTGACGACGATCGAGAACCGCTCGAGCCCATGATCGAGGTTTGCGGTCTTGATCAGGGCATAGGCGTCCATGAAGCTTGTCGGTTCAGGCACAATCACGACCACGACCCGGTCCGCCGCGACGACGAAGGACAGCGCATTGTCCGACGCTCCCGCCGGCGCATCGATGAGCAGCACGTCGGTATCGTCGGCCATCGCGTCGAAGTTGCGGATCAGCCGATAGCGGACCGTCGGATCGACATTGAGCAACTCCGACAGCGCGCTGCCGCCCGCGAGCAAGTCGAGCCGCGGCGCGACCCGCTCGGCGATTTCGACCAGCGAGCGCTCTCCGGTGATGACGTCGCGGATCGACTTCGTGCTGTTGATCCCCATGAGCACATGCGAATTGGCCAGCCCGAAATCGGCATCGAGCAACTTCACCCGCAGCCCCATCGCCGCGAGCGTGAGCGCGAGGTTGACCGCGATGCAGGTCTTGCCGACGCCGCCCTTGCCGCTGGCTATGGTGATCGACTGGGGCATCCCCCTTGCCTTTCCGCTTTGCGGCCCTTCAGGCCTGCTCGATATAGCCCGCGATGTAGTCGCGCATGACCTGCGCCGTCGCCGGCGAGAGATTGCCCACCAGTGCCCGCGTCCCCGACAGCCAGCCGATCCGCAGGTCATGCCGCGCGAGGGTCGAAAGCTCGGGTGCGGCCACGTCGCATTCGTCAAGCTTGGTCAGCGCGACCACCGCCCCGGCACATTCCGGGCGCGCCATCTGGCGGTCGATCATCCCGGTCGTGGCCCCGGCCGGAAGTGCCAGCAGGCGCGGCGCGTCGGCCGGAACCGCCCCGCCCATGCCCGCGAGGATGCGCGCGCATGTCGCCCCATCCGAGGGCATGTCGATGATGTGGGTGGTGCCGGCCTCAAGCGGGGGCAGGCTGGCCAGATCCTCTTCGTGCCAGAGAACGAACCCGATATCGAGCATCTGCGCGCTGTTGAGCATCCGCGCACATCCCCGCAGGTATTCGCCCGCCGTCATGCCGCGCGGGCAGATCTCGACCAGGCGGCAGCGGCGGTCCGGGTGCAGGTCGCGCAGGACCGCCGCGAGCTTTGCCGCGAGGGTCGAGCGTCCCGATCCCGACGCTCCGAGCACCAGCACTGCGTCATGGGCAAGCATCGACTCGGGCGCGGCGGCGATGATGCGCCCGGCCAGTGCCTCGGCAAAGCCCGCCTCGGCGGCTTCTGCTGTACGCGCGGTCTGCCCAACGATCTCGGACACGAGCGATGCCTCGAAGCCTGCGGCGACGATGCGCGCCTGCGAGGTCGGCGCCGCGGGTTGCGGCGCAGCGGCCGTTGCAGTGACTGCGAGATCGGTGCGCGCGATGCTTTCGCGCAATGCCGACAGCGCGCCGTGCAGGCGCGAGAGAGTCTCCACCACGTCTTCGGCGGGCGCGTGGGCCGGCGGGGCGGGGATGCGGACCTCGGCCGTGCTGCGGTGCGCCGTCAGGGCTTCGACAGACGCGGGCAGGGGCACCGCCGGCGCGACGGGCTGGAATGAGGGGCGGAACGCTGGGGCGCGCGGGGCGCGGGCTGCCTCGGTCGCCGGCTGGGGCATGCGAACGACGGTGGCCGAGCGACGCTCGGGTTCGGGTCTGGCCTCGGTGGGAGCAGCCGTTTCGGCGTTCTCCTGCGCCTCATGTGCCTCGCGCGGCCGCTGAAGGACCATCACCTCCTCATTCGCCCCGTGCGCCGCCAGCGCCGCTGCGAATGCCGATCGCGCCTTCGTCTCGCGCGGGCCGGGGGGGATCGGGTCGTTGGTGGCCTTGATCTCGATCATGCCGTCGCGTTTCGAGGTCGAGAGGATGAAGGCGTTGTCGCCAAGCTGGCGCGCGATCTCGTCCATCGCGAGAGAGCTGTCGGGGGCAAGGACTGTGAGCGTGGGCATGGCCGTTCACCTCATCTGGTCTTGGGGCCGGTTTCGCGGGGCAGCGCACCCGCCCCGCCGATGGTCGCGGCGACCTCGACACGGCGGTTTTCGGGCAGTTCAGTATAGCTCAGCACGATGGCGTCGGGCATGTGGCCGCGCAGGAAGGCGGCGAAGGCGCGCCGGATCTGGGGTGCGACGACGGTGACGCCGGGCTTTCCCTCGGCCGACATCCGCTCGGATGTCTCGTTGATCGAGGTCACGAGCTGCTGGGCAAGCTCGCCCTCGAGGACGAGCTCGCCCTCGCTCGACTGGCGCAGGGTCCGCAGCAGGAGCTGCTCGAGGTCGGGCGTCAGGGTGATGACGGGCAGCGGCTTACCGAGCGGCGCCACCTGCTGGATGAGGAGCGGCACAAGTGCGGGCCGCAGTGCCTCGGCCATCTCTGTCGGCGGGGCATTGCGGTTCGAGAGGTTCGCGAGCCCCTCGAGGATCCGCCGCAGGTCCGCGATCGGGATCCGCTCGTGCAGGAGCGCGCGCAGCACCGCCGTCAGCACATGCAGCGGCACGAGTTTCGGCACGACCGATTGCACGAGGTTGGGGCTGTTCTTGGCGAGGTTGTCGACCAGCGCCTGCACATCGTCCTGCCCCACGAGTTCGGCCGCGTGCTTGTAGAGAAGCTGGCTGAGGTGCGTCGCAAGGACCGACTCGGGCTCGATCACGACATAGTCGTTCGCCTCGGCCTCGGCCTGCTGCTGCGGGCGGATCCAGGTCGCGTCCATTCCGAACGACGGATCCTTGACCTCGACCCCGTCGATCCTGACCGCCGTCCGATCCCCCGCGAGCGCGAGCTTGCGGTCGGGAAAGACTCGATCCTCGCCGACGATCGTCTGGCCGATGCGGATGCGGTACTGGTTGGGCTCGAGCCCGAGGTCGTCGCGGATGCGCACGCCGGGCACGACGAAACCGAGCGCGCGCGACACCTCGCGCCGGATCCCGGTGATACGGGTGACAAGGGGGCTGCCCTCGTCGCCATCCACCATCGAGATGAGGCCATAGCCGAGCTGGAGCGAGACCGGAGAATAGTCGGTGACATCCTCGAGCGTGATCGCCTCTTTCGCCGGGCCTTCACCAGCGGCGGCCTCGGGTTCTTCCTCGGGTTCCTCGGCGCGCGCGATTTCGGCTCGGCGGGCCAGATAGCCTGCCCCCGCCGCCAGCGCCGCGAAGGTCAGGAAGAGCTGGTTGGGCATCCCCGGCGTCACGCCGAGAATGAACATCACCAACGCCGAAGGGATCCAGGCGCGCGAGAGATTTACCTGTTTTCCAATGTGCTCGGCCATGTCCTCGGTCGAGGAGACGCGCGTCACGATGATCGCGGTCGCGATCGAGAGCAGGAGCGAGGGGATCTGCGCGACGAGGCCGTCGCCGATCGAGAGCAGGATGTAGATCTCGGCCGCTTCGCCGATGCCCAGCCCATGCTGTACAGTCCCGATGATGAGACCGCCGACGATGTTGATGGCAAGGATGAGAAGGCCTGCGATCGCGTCGCCCTTCACGAATTTCGATGCACCATCCATCGAGCCGTAGAAGTCCGCCTCTTGCGCGACTTCCTGGCGGCGCTTCGTCGCCTCCTCGGCCGTCAGGAGCCCTGCGTTGAGGTCGGCGTCGATCGCCATCTGCTTGCCGGGCAACGCATCGAGCGTGAAGCGCGCCGAAACTTCGGACACGCGCCCCGCGCCCTTGGTGATGACGATGAGGTTGATGATGACGAGGATCGCGAAGACGAAGATCCCGACCACGTAGTTGCCTGCGATCACGAACTCGCCGAACGACTTGATGACCTGTCCGGCCGCATCATCGCCCGTGTGCCCCTCGGCCAGCACGATGCGTGTCGAGGCCACGTTGAGCGCGAGCCTGAGGATCGTCGCGATCAGGAGCACCGTGGGGAAGGACGAGAAATCGACCGGACGATAGGTGTGCATCGCCACGAGCAGGATGAGCAGCGAAACGAGGATGTTCACGACGAAGAACATGTCGAGCAGCATGACCGGCAGCGGCAGCACCATCATCGCGACGACGGCGAGGATGCCGATCGGAAGGATCGCGCTTCCGAGGGCGCCGCGCAGATCGCCTGGGACCATCCGGCCGCGTGTCAGTTCCATGACAGGCACCGACTGTCGGAATCCCGCCGGGTTCCTCGGCCAAGGGTCATGCCGTGGCCCGTTCCGAACCCGTTCCCCCTGGTTTTTCCTGCCATCGCTGCCATCTCTGCCGCGCCTTCCGCACTTGGACGAGATCTCTCCGATCCATGAAAGCAAAACCTGTGCCACCCGCATGGTTGCGGCCTCAGGCAACCTCGTCCGGGCCGTCTGGCACGGTTCGTGCACCCGTCCTTTGCAACCCTTGCGAAGGAGCGGCACCTTGGCACATGAATTCACGATCCACCGCGCCCGTCCGGCTGTCCTGCCGACGGTGCTAGCGCTCGGCCTCGGGCTGGCCGTCTCGGGCTGCACCGGGTCGTTGAGTCTTCCCTTCGCGGGGGCGTCCGATCAGGGACCTTCGGCCACGCAGGACCTCCTGCGCACGCAGCAGGTGCTTGACGTGAACGACACGGCGGCGCGCACGGTCCCCACGATCAGTGGAGTTGGTTATGCGGTTGTCTCTGCCCAGCATGGCAAGTCGCAGACCCATCGCCGGCTGATGGCGATCCGCGCCGCGCGGCTCGAGGCGATGCGCGAGCTGACCGAAAAGATTCACGGGCTGCGCATCGACAGCCAGACCTCGATTGCCGATGCGGTGGTCCAGAGCGATACGTTGCGCGCGTCTGTCGCGGGCACCATCCGGGGCGCACGCACCGTGCGCATCGAACCCAAGGGCAGCGATACCTACGAGGTGCTGCTCGAGATCGACCGCGAGATGGTCGATCAGCTTTTGCGCGCTGCCCGTCGCGCCGGCTGAGGGATTTTCCGTGAGCCGGCCCATCATCCCTGCCGCGCTGCTTGCGCTGGTCATCGCCGCGGCGGGGCATGCCCTGCCGGCTGCGGCGCAGGTGATGACGGTTGAGGCCGAGGGGCAGGCCGTCGACACGGTCCAAGGTGCCGCATCGGCTACGCGGCGGCGCGCGCTCGAAGAGGCGCTCTATCAGGCAGCCATGATCGGGGGAGCGGAGGTCACTGGCTTCACCGCCCTTTCGCGCAGCGAGATCGTGACCGATCAGCTTGTCGTGCGGCCCGCATCGCGCATCCTTGACTATTCGATCCTCTCCGAGGAGCGCGTCGGCGAGGCAACGCGGATCCGCGTCCGTGCGCTGCTGGGCGAGATCCAGCCGATTGCCGATTGCCCGCGCGAGGTGCGCGTCTCGATCATGGCGTTCCGGCCGTCACTTGTGCTCGATCCGCGCGCCCCCGCATGGCTTCAGCCCGTGGTGCAGGACGTCGCGGCCGCGCTGATGGAACAGCTCGGCGCGCATCGTTCGGTCGACTTCGCGGGGAGCGTCGGCTCATCGGCTCAGGAGGTGATGTCGAGCGCCACGGCCAACCCCGCCTTCGATTACGCAACCCTGACGGGGATGCGGCCGCTCGCCGCGGGTGTCGCCTCGAACGGTTTCGGTTTTGACACCATGGTAGAGATCCGCGCGGGATCCACCGCAGTGGGGCTGATCGAAGGCCCAGAGATCGAACTCGAGATCGCGTCGCGCCTGTTCTCCGGAGGAACCGAGGAGGGCGCGCAGGCCGTCTTGCGCCGCAGTGTCCGTCTGCCCGGAACGGGGACGCTCGCGCTTATGAACCCGATCTCCCGCCGAGACCGCGCCACGGTCGTTGCCGAGTTGACGGCGGGGCTCGAGGCGCATGTCGATGCGCTGGTTCGCGACATCGTGTGCCGCCCGCTCGTGGGGATGCTCGCGGCTGCCGGGGACGGAACCCTCAGCCTGCCGTTCGGGCGGCGCCACGGCCTCACGCGCAACCACCTCGCCTATACCGAGGGCAGTTCGACGCCCTACACGATCCTCGAGATCATCGGGATCGAGGACTCCTCGGTCCGGCTGCGACCCATCGATCGCACGCGCGACACCGCCGCGTTGGCCGGCGCCAAGGCGCGCTTCATGGAGGTGCGCTGATGGCGATCCGCCGCTTCGTCCTCGCGCTCATGGCCTGTCTCGCGGCAGGGCCCGCGGTGTCGGCGCCCGAACAGGATCCGCCCCCCACCCTGGCCGAGCAGATGGCCGGGGCACAGGTCGTCTCGGGTGCCGAGGTAGCTGCGCGCGTCCGCCGCGTCCTTCAGGAGCAGGGCTACGAGGCCGACCCCGTGATTCCGCCCGGGCGCCAGTTCAATCCTTGCGGCGCGCCACTCGAGGTCACGCCGCGCAATGGCGACGACTGGCGCACTGTCAACGTCACCTGCCCGGCGCCTGTCCGCTGGTCGGTGATGGTCCGCAGCGGCGCTGCGCTGCCGGCCGATGCCGCGGGAGTCCCCGATCCCGTCCGGCAGGTTGATGCAGCAGAGATCGTCGCGGCGGTTCAGGCCAAACTCGATGCGGCGGCGCTTGATGCCGTGCCGGTCGTGAACCAGTCGCGCGTCTTCTACCCCTGTGCGGCACCGCTCGATGTCGCGCCGCGGATCGAGGGTGATTGGCGGACGGTTGCCGTCAGTTGCCCCGCCCCGGCGCGCTGGTCGCTCAATGTCCGAACCGTTGCCCGCCGGGGCCCCGCGAGCACAACCGCGCTTGACTCGGCACCGCGCGCGACCGCCACCGACATCGAGGCCGCGGTCAGGCGTGCGCTGAGCGAAGAGGGGATCGCCGCGACCCCGCTCGTGTCGCGCCTGCGCCGCTTCTTTCCCTGCTCGAGCGAACTCAAGGCCGCGCCGCGCTTCGGCTCGGACTGGCGGACGGTCGAGGTGCGTTGCTCCGAACCGCTCGAATGGGCCGTCTATGTGCGCACCGTCGAGGACGCCGCAACGGCCGCCGATGCAACCGGGGCCTTCGATGTCACGGCCGCACATGTCGAAGCGGCGGTGATCGACCTCCTGCAGGCTGCCGGCCTGCGTGGCGAGCCCGTGATCCCCGCGACCCGGCGCTTCTATCCCTGCTCCGAACCCCTCGGTGCAGAACCGCGCAACGGAACCGACTGGAGCATGGTCACGGTGCGCTGCACGACGCCCTTCGAGTGGTCGCTGCTCGTGCGGACGAACCTGTCCTCACCCTTGCCCGATGCAACGGCGGTTGCGGCTCTAGAGGCCGAGGCGGCCGAAGCGATGCCGGCCCCTGCCGCTGAGGCCAACACCGGCGAGAAGGCTGCGGACGCGGCCAGCTCGGGTGTCGTCGTCGCGGCGCTCCGGCGCAGCCTGCGCAAGGGGGCGGTTCTGACCGAGGACGATGTTATGATGATCCCGGCGCCGCAGAAGGCCTCTACCGGGCTGTTCACGAACGCATCCGACGTGATCGGGCGCACGCTGACCCAGACGCTCGGTGAGGGGCGCGCGCTCCACGCCCGGCACCTCGATTACGACTGGCTCGTGCGCGAGGGCAATCCGCTCATGATCGTGAATGCGATCGGCGGCTTCGAGATCGTGACACCCGGCCGCGCCGTCGGCAACGGCCAACTGGGTGACATCATCGAGGTCGAGAACGTTTCTTCCGGCGAGATCATCCAGGGCGTCGTCGAAGGCTCGGAAAAAATACGTCCCATCGCTAACATGAACTAGTCTGCGGTCGTTTCCCATCGCGTAAGGAGGGTGTCATGGTTGATCACATCAAGCATACGGCACACAGAGTGTCCGTCCCTGGCGCATCGATTGCCAAGGAACTGGCTGACCGCAAGGCTGCGGCCGAGGTGGCGAAAGCCGCTTCGACAGCACCTGCGGCCCCGACCAGCGACTTGCAGTCGAAGGCGACCGTGGCGGCAATGAAGAGCGAACCGCCCATCGACATCGAAGCCGTTGGACGGATCAAGGACGCCATCCGCAAGGGGAACTATCCGATCGATCTCGATCGGGTGGCCGACCGGCTGATGGAAAGCTACCTTCAACTCAAGGGTTGAGGGCCTGAAGATGGACCACGACGCGATGCCGACCGACCTGAACGGACGCCTCGATGCCCTGCGCGACACCCTTGGACGGGTGGCGGGCAGTCTGCATGATGCCGAGGCCCTGACGTCGGCGACATCCGATCTCCAGACGGTCACGAGCGCGCTCGCCGAGACGATGGCGGTGCGGCCCGAGACCGAGGGGGTTGACCGGCTGTCGCTCGAGGCGCTGCGCGAAGACGTGCGCCGGATCGAGTTGCGGCTGCGCGCGCATGTGCAGGTCCTGTCGGGCTTCGGATCCTATCTGAAGGCGGACATCTCGCGCGGCTGACAACGGCGCGATGCAGGGGGCGCCGTCTGGCGTCAGCAGGTCCGGTGGCGGGTGCCATCCGGACCTCGGGTGCATTTTTCGCTCGGGGACGACCCCGGGCAAGCGTGCGGGGTCTGTCGGATGAAGGCTCTTCTCCTCCAGGGGATCGTCTATATCCTGCCGGGTTTCATCGTGCTTGCGGCCTTCATCGGCGGCCACGCCGCAGTCGGGCCGCGCGCCGAACACCTCCAGCCCTATCGCGACCGCTTCGAGGCCACCGCGCCCGCCGACACGGATGCGCCCGCCGCCGAAGCGACGGCGGCACCCGCCGAGGGTGAGGCACCCGCCCAGGGCGAAGCCGTGCCCGCGGGCGCCGAAGCCACGGCCACGGGCGAAGAGCGCGTCCAGGTCGACGAGCAAGGCCAGATCATTCCCCCCTCCTATCGCTACTTCAGCTTCGCGTCGGCTTTTGCCGGAAATGCCCGCGACGGCTCGGGTCTTTTCAGTCTCGAACTGTCCGTCAGCGTTTTCCTGCCGCCAATGTTTTCCGAAGGGGTCATATTGCGCCTTCAGGAACGCGAAGCCGTCGTACGTGGCCTGATCATGGACACACTCGCCGACGTTGCCGCCGAGGATCTGCGCACGGTCGAAGCTCGGCGCGCCCTGACCGAACGGATCCGCACGCTTTTGAATGACTGGCTGGTGTCCGAGGGCCTCGAACCCGACATCGAGGAAGTCATCATCACCTCTTTCGTGCTGACCTGACGGGCGGCGGATTCCCGACGCCCGCATGGTTGGCCGATCGGATCGCCTGCTCGGTGTGACGTGTTTCCGACACCGATCAAAGCCCGTTCCGGGCGCTGTTCCGCAGTCCAGACAAATCCTGAATAATTTATATAAGTCAGATATTTGTGTGCTTTGATCGGGGCATTCCGACAGGCCCTGCGGGGGTTGGCCCGCTTCTTGCCTTTCCTTTGAGACGCAAGGGAGTGCGCAAGATGTCCGACGTCGTGATCGATGCAAACGGGTTCGCTGCAGCCGAACGGCTCGCCGAGGCGATTTCCCGCCGCAAGGTCCGGGCGGTGGTTTCGGCCGATCCTGGCCGAGATCCCGGCGTGCAACCAGGGGCAGCCTATGCATGCGGGGCCGCCGCAGTTGCCGCGGCCGGCGGGTTGCGCGCGCTGACTGAGCGGCTTCGGCCACTGCGGCCTCGTCTTGTCGTGATCCTCGACGAGTCTGCCGCGACCCTTGTCTGCGAAACCGAGCTGGGCGGCCGGGTAATCCGGATGGGCCTGCCGACTGCGCGCGCCGGCCTGCCGCTCGCGCAGGATTTCGCGCTGCTCCATGCCGCGGACGTCCTGTGTGCCGAAACCTCGAACATGATCGCGGCCGATCCCTCGACGACGCGGCTGATGGAACTTGCAGACCGCGTTGCGCGATCGGACGTGACGGTCTTCGTCAACGGACCGACGGGGACCGGCAAGGAAGTGCTCGCGCGCTATGTCCATCTGCGCTCGGTCCGCCGGGGCAACCCCTTTGTCGCGATCAACTGTGCCGCGATCCCCGAGAACATGCTCGAGGCCGTGCTGTTTGGCCACGAGAAGGGTGCGTTCACCGGCGCGTCGCTTGCCAACAAGGGGATCTTCCGCGCCGCCGAGGGGGGCACGCTGCTGCTGGACGAGATTTCCGAGATGCCGCTCGGGCTGCAATCGAAGCTCTTGCGCGTGCTGCAGGAGCGCACCGTGACCCCGCTTGGCGGCCAGGCGGAGATCAAGGTCGATGTCCGCATCGTCGCGACGACGAACCGCGACATCCACGAAGAAGTCCGCCAGAACCGCTTCCGCGAGGATCTCTTCTATCGCTTGAACGTCTTTCCGCTGGCGACGCGCGCGCTCGCGGAGCGGCGCGACGATATCGTGGCGATCGCGGCCGCGCTCTTGCGCAAGCATTGCCCGCCCGGCACGCCAATGCCGATGCTCGGCGAGGATGCGGTCGCGCTGTTGCTGGCCCATGACTGGCCGGGCAACGTGCGCGAACTCGAGAACGTGATGCAGCGGGCGCTCGTGCTGCATGCCGAGGGGGTCATAACCGCAACTGACATCATCGTCGATGCGCCCTCCGACGGATTGCGTCTGCGGCGCGATGAAACCGCCTTCGGCCGTCGTGTGGCCGGCATGGCCTATTAGGAGGTGCAGGCATGTCGCAGATCCCCAAGCTGCGCTTCGAGGTCGGGCAGACCCATCTGCAGACGGCCGCGCGCATTCACGAGAAATTCTCGGAAGCATCGATCCGCCCGGCAGCCGACGCGCCGGGCTTTGCCGAGCGGCTCGGCGCCGGCCTGCGCGATGTCGCCGACGCGCAGAACAGCGCAAGCGAGATGGCGCGCAACTACGAACTCGGCCTCGAGAACGACCTGGCCAAGGTGATGATCAGCCAGCAGGTCTCATCGCTCGGGTTCCAGCTGACGCTGAGCCTGCGCAACAAGGCGCTGAGTGCCTACAAGGACATCATGAACATGCCGGTCTGATCCGGCACGCTCATCCCCGAAGACGACCGAACCGCGAGAGTGAAGAATGGCCAGAGCACCCGAGGCGAGATCGACCCAAGTTGCCGCAGCCGTCGGACGACCCGGCGGGGCGGTCAGCCTCATGTCATCGGGCGGCAATATCTTCGCAAACCTGCGCGAGATGACGGCGCAGCCCGGATTCCGACGCGCCGTGCCGACCATCGTCACGGTGATTGCCGCCATCGCGGGCATCGCGCTCTATGCCATGGTTCAGCAACCCAAGATGACGACCCTCTATGCCTCGCTGCCCGAAGCCGAGAAGGCCCGGGTTGTGGAGGCGCTGACCAATTCGGGCTACGAGGTGTCGGTCGATCCGACGACGGGCGATGTGCTCGTTCCCGTTGCGGACTATCACCGCTCGCGGATGAGCCTTGCGGCGCAGGGCCTGCCCAGCGTGGTTCCCGATGGCTATGCCGCGCTTGGCGACATTCCGATGGGCACGTCGCGATCCGTCGAGATCATGCGCCTGAAGCAGACACAGGAAATCGAGCTTGCCCGCTCGATCACCGAAATCGCCGCGGTGCAGTCAGCGCGCGTCCATCTCGCCTTGCCCGAGAGATCCGTGTTCGTGCGCGAGCAGGAGACGCCGACCGCGTCGGTATTTCTGCAGATCGCCGCCGGGCGGAAGCTGGACGAGGATCAGGTCGAGGCGATCGTGAACCTCGTGGCGGCATCGGTGCCCAACATGGCGCGCGAGGGCGTGACTGTCGTGGACCAGCAGGGCCGGATGCTGACGCGCTCGCTCGATGATCCGTCCTCGATCCTGTCGGACAGCCAGTTGCGCTACCGGATGCGGCTTGAATCGATCTATCGCAGCCGTATCGAGATGCTTGTCGGGCCGATCGTGGGTGCGGGCAACGTGAACGCGCAGGTCAACCTCGATATCGATTTCACGCGCCGGGAGGTCACCGAAGAGCGGGTCGATCCCGAGGGCAACGCTCTGCGCAGCGCCCAGAGCACCCGCGACGTCAGCCGCAATCCCGAGGCCCAGGGCATCCCGGGTGCGGTATCGAACCGCGCGCCCACTGAGGCTGAACTTACGTCCAACCTGCCCGGATCCGAAGCCGGAGCAGCAGATCCCTCGGTCGAGAGCGAGTCCACCAGTTCGGTGCAGAACTACGAGATCAGCCGCAAGGTCGAGACGACGATGGACCCCGCGACCAAGATCTCGCGCGTTGCCGTCGCGGTACTGGTACGCGAGCGCGAGGCGATCAATCCCGAGACCGGCCTGGTCGAACCCGTTCCCTTTGCGCCCGAAACGCTAGAGGAGATCCGCAGCCTCGTCGCCGGGGTCGTCGGACTTGACGAGGAGCGCGGCGATGTCGTGACCGTGATGGCGCAGCCCTTCGTGCAGCAGCTTGATGAATCGGTGAAGGTCGAATGGTTCGAGACCGGCTGGGTCAAGCTTGCGGCGCAGCAGTTCCTGACAGTCCTTACGCTTGCGGTCATCGCGCTCGGGGTCATCCGGCCGCTCTTGAACCGTGTCCTCGTACCGTCGGGCGGCGATGCGGTGGCGCGTGGCGGGTTGAGCGACGACGAGGTCGATGCGCTCGACTCGGTCGTGGTCAAGGAGGGCGAGACGCTGGACGAGATCAAGGCCAAGCTGAAGCCCAAGAAGTCGAACATCTCGCTCGAGATGCTCGACACGGCGAACACCTACGACGACAAGGTCGCCATCATCCGCATGATCGTCTCGGACGAGGCGGGGCGCGTGTCGAACGTGTTCAAGCAGATGATGAAGAAGGACATGTCGTATCTCTGACACAGGGGCGCCCCCCGAAGCGGGGGCGCGGCGACGGAGCGAGCAATGGCGGAACCTGCACAGCAGACGGGCGAGGAGCGGCTCTTCGACACGCTCACCGGAACGCAGAAGTCGGCGATCCTGATGATGCTTCTGGGCGAGGACGAGGCGGCCGAGATCCTCAAGAACCTGACCCCGCGCGAGGTCCAGCACCTCGGGACGGCGATGTATTCGGTCCAGGGGGTCGATCAGGAGACGGTGAACGCCGTCCTCGACGAGTTTCTGGCCGTGATCAAGCAGCAGACGAGCCTTGGCCTCGGCGCGGGCAACTATGTGCGCAACGTGCTGACCAAGGCGCTCGGGGTCGACAAGGCCCAGTCGGTCCTGAGCCGCATCACCCCCGCATCCTCGGAGCGCCCGATCGAGATCCTCGACTGGATGGACGCCCGCTCGATCTCCGAGCTCATCCTCGACGAGCATCCGCAGATCATCGCCCTCATCATCTCGTATCTCGACTATGCGCTCGCGGCCGATGTCCTCACGCTGCTGCCGCAGGACATGCAGCCCGACGTGGTGCGCCGGATCGCGACGCTCGAGACCGTCCAGCCCGACGCGGTGCGCGAACTCGAGCGCGTGATGCAGCAGAAATTCAAGGCCAACACGACGCTGCGCGCCTCGCAGATCGGCGGCGTGAAGGCGGCGGCGAAGATCATGAACTTCACCAAGACCGCGATGGAACAGCGGATCATGAAGGAGATCAAGAAGGACAGCAAAGACCTCATGCAGTCGATCCAGGACAACATGTTCGTCTTCGACAACCTCATCATGTCGGACGACCGCTCGCTCCAGACGCTGCTGCGGTCGGTCGATAGCGAACTGTTGACCCTCGCCCTCAAGGGCGCCGACGAGGCGCTGCGCGAGAAGCTCTTCGGCTGCATGTCCACCCGCGCGGCCTCGAACATCAAGGACGAGATGGAGGCCCTCGGCCCTGTCCGCCTGACCGATGTCCAGGAGGCGCAGAAGCAGATCATCGACGTCGCGCGCAGGCTGTCGGACGAGGGCACGATTGTCCTTGCCGGCCGCGGTGGCGACGAGATGGTCTGAGGTTGAACGCAGATGGAACCTGCCCAGACAGTTTCCGAAACGGCCCGCGCGCTCGAGGAAGCCGAGATCGTTTCCCTCGTGCGTCTCGCGGGGCAGGGCAGCTATCAGCCCGGTGCATCGATCCCCGGGCGCAAGCCTTCGGCCTTCCGCAGCCGCAGCCTGCTCGACATCGCCCGCGATGCGCGCCCGGAGCCACCCCCGAGGCGTGCCCCCGATCCTGCGCCGGCGCCTGCCGCGCCCGAGACGCGCAGCGAGCTGGTCGAGGATGCCGAACTCGTGCTGCCGCCGGCGCCCGAGGCGGTCCCGGTTCCCTCGCATCCCGAACCGCATGCTGCTCCTCTTTCACCCGCCCCCGCACCTGTGCCCGAGCCGCCGCGAGGGATCGATCCCGAGATTGTCGCGCGCGAGAAGGAAGAGGCCTACATCTCTGGCTTTCGTGCTGGAGAGGCGCAGGCGCGCCGCGAGATCGACGCCGAAACGGTCGCGGCGCTCGATGCGCTCGATCGTGCGACGCGCGCGCTGACCGAACCTGGAAGTGCCGTCCTCGACCATCTCGGAGCCGTCCTTCGTGACGCGGTTCTTGGCCTTGCCTCGGCCCGTGCCGGGGCGCGCATCGACGAGATGCCGCTGCCTTTCCTGCGGCGGATCGAGGCCATGGTCGAGCAGGTCCAGGCTGATCTTCGCGGCATCGTGCTGCGCCTGCATCCAGCCGATGCGGCGGCGCTGCGCAGCATCATCGGGCGTTCCGAGACGCTGGGCGAGGCCCGCATCATCCCGAGCGAGGCGCTGAACCGGGGGGATGTCGATATCGCGATCGGCGGAGTCCGGCTGCTCGATGCGCTGCCGGTCGTGACGCCGCCGCCCGTTGTGGCCGAGGGGGATCGGGCATGAGCGTGCTTGACCGCCTGCTGCCCGAGTTGGCCGCGATTCCGGCCGAGCGGTTCCTGCGCGCGTCGGGCCGTGTCACGCGGTTCGATGGGCAGATCGTCGAATGTCACGGATTTCCCATCTCGGTGGGTGCTATCTGCGCCGTCGAAGGTGCGGATGGCGCGACGGTCGAGGCCGAGGTGATCGGCTTTCGCGAGGGGCGCAACCTTCTCTTCTTGCATGAGTTCGGGGCGCGGATCGAAGTCGGCGCCCGGGTGGTCGCGCGCGACGACGGGCGCGAGGTGGCGGTGGGCGATGGGCTGCTCGGGCGGGTCGTCGATGCGCAGGGCAAGCCGCTCGATGGCGAACCCGCCCCCGAGCTTGGAGAAACCTGGCCTCTGCTCGGCCGACCCACCAATCCGCTTGGTCGCGCGCCGGTGGCAGAGCCGCTCGATGTCGGGGTGCGCGTCGTCAATGCGTTGCTGACCATCGGGCGCGGTCAGCGCGTCGGCATCGTCGCGGGCTCGGGCGTGGGCAAATCCGTGATGCTGTCGATGATGACGCGCTTTTCGCAGGCCGACGTGATCGTCGTCGGCCTGATCGGTGAACGCGGGCGCGAGGTCGGCAGCTTTTACGAGGCTGTCATGCGCGGCGAGGCGCGGCGCAAGGTCTGCATTGTCGCGGTGCCCGCCGATCGCTCGCCGCTCTTGCGGATCAGGGGCGCGAATTATGCGACCGCGATTGCCGAATATTTCCGCGAGAAGGGCAAGCATGTCCTGCTGATCATGGATTCGCTCACCCGCGTGGCCCATGCCCGGCGCGAGGTGGGGCTTGCGCTCGGCGAGCAGCCGACCGCCAAGGGCTATCCGCCCTCGGTCGTCTCGATGATCCCCTGCCTTGTCGAACGCTCGGGCACGGGACCGGCGGGCGGCGGATCGATCACGGCGCTCTACACCGTGCTCGCGGATGGCGATGACACCACGGCAGACCCGGTTGTCGATACCGCGCGCGCGATCCTTGACGGCCACATCGTCCTGTCGCGCAAGCAGGCCCAGCTTGGCATCTATCCGGCGGTGGACATCGGCGTGTCGGTGAGCCGCGTGATGTCCGAAATCATGCCCGCCCGGCACATGAAGGCGGCCGCGACCTTCCGCCGACTGGTGACGCTCTATCTCGAGAACCGCGACCTGATGCTCATGGGGGGCTATTCGCCGGGGCAGGATCCCGACCTCGACCTTGCCGTGGCGCTCTGGCCGCGGATCACGGGCTTTGTCGGGCAGGGCCCGGACGAGGCCGCGCGCTTTGCCGAAACGCAGGCCGCGCTCTACGAGTTGGTCGCAGGCTGACGTGTCGGACAAGGCGCGACTGATCGAACTGCTGCGCAAGCGCGAGGTGATCCGGATGCGGCGTATCGCTGCCGATCTGGGCGTCACCTCTGCCGAACATGCGCGGATCGCGACGATGGCCGACAAGCTGTCGACCCTGATCGAGGAAAATCGGCCCCGCGAAGGCGAGATGTCTGCGCCCGCGCTCCGCGCACGGCTCGGGATCGGCGTGAAGCTCGAGGCCCAGCGCGAGATCAGCGCCAATCGGGCGGAATTCCTGCGCACCGAGATAGACCATAGCCGAAAGAAGCTCGCCCAGATGAAGCGGCGCGAGACGCTCTATGGCGATCGGGCGAGCGTCGAGCGCGACGCCGCAGAAGCAGCCCGCGAGGCCGCAGCCGAACAACTGCTGCCGCCCGGCCGCAAGGGTCGCAAGCCCTGAGTGGCGGACGGCTGGCATCATCCTTGCAAGACACCTTCGGACGCGCCCCATCCGGGGCAGGGATGCACAGGGCCATGAGCACGCTGGCGATCGGTTCGGATATGGCGCCGCATGATCCGGTGGCGCGAACCGCAGGGCCCGGTCGTGCCGCGCCGGCGGGTGATCCGTTCGCGGCGCTGTTCAACCTCGGTCTTGCCACCGATCCCGCAGCAGCCGCTGCAGCGGGTCTGCCGCACCAGGCGAATCCGGGTGACGAGACAGCCGTCGCGTCGGTCGCGCTGCCTTCGGCCGAGGTGGAGCCCGTTGATGTCGCGCTCGAGGTTACGCCCCTCGCCTTTCCGATTCTTCCCCAGGATGAGACGGGCGACAGTCTGCCTGGGTCTCTGCCTGAGCCCGTGCTCGCCATCGGGTCCGACGCAGCGCCCGACGGCGAAGCTTTGGCCGGTGCCCTTATGCCCGCCGTCGTCGAGGTCGGTTCCGAAGCCGATGCGCCATTTGAGGGCCTGCCGATTGAGCCCGAGTTGGGCACGGTCGTTCCGGCAGGTGAACCCACGACTTCCCCCGTGACGTCGCCCGAGTCCGCCGCCGAGGCCGATGAGCCGCTTCCGGCCGATGACCCCGAGGCGATTGCGGGCCAATCTGCGCCTGACCTGCCCCTGGTCCCGATCCCGATAGCGGCGGCCGCCGCGCCGCCTGCCGATTCTGCCGATGGTCTGCCGGCGCCCGACGGATTGGCCGCATCCGCGGGTCGGGTTCCCATCACGGCCCAGCGCAGGGCCTCGCGGACAGACGGGGCCCAGTCAGCCGCGCCTGCGCCGGCCATCCCGGTTTCGGGTGGCGTGGCAGCGGTATCTGCCGCGCCGGTCGCGGCGCCAGCCGTCGGCATCCCCGCCCAGCCAGAACCGGCACCGGGCGAATCCGTGGCGACCGAGGTCGCACCGGGCGGAGGGTCCGGGCCCGACATCTCCGTCCAGGCGGAACCAAGCCCCCGCAACCCCCGCCCAAGCCCCGTTGCGGCGGATGTTCGCCGTCCTGCTGGGGGCGTCCCCGTAATGTCACCCGACACCGGCGCATCTGCCCCGGATGATGCTGCGCTTGCCCCGCCGGGCTCTGCGCCGGCCACGGGGCCGGACCCGCTGCGCCAGGCCGAACGCGGCGCAGCGACCGTCGATCCCGCTCTGGATCCGGCTTCGGGCGAGTTACTCGCGGTGCGCGGCCCCGCCCGTGCAGATGGCGCGGCGACACCCGTTTCGCAGGGGTCAGCCGCCGCGCTGGTCCAGGTTGCGCAGCAGATCGGCCCACAGGCTGCGACGCCACAGGCCGTATCGAGGCCGTCTGACGCCATGGTTGCCCGTGGCGCGCGCGAGGTTGCGGTCCATGCTGCCCGCCTCGCCCCCCCCGCCGGTCAACCTGTCGCGGCGGCGGATCCCCAGCCCGATGTGGCAGGTGGATCGAAGCGCAGCTTTGCCAGCGCGCCCGATGCCTCGGCCCCCGTTCGCGCCCCCGCAGCGACCCCATCCGATGGTGGTGCTGGCGCGCAAGGCGGATCGGCGCAGGGTGGCGAAGGGAGCCAGACCCAAGCACAGCAATCCCAGAGTGCCACAGCTGCGCCACGCTCCGCCGTGCGCGCGATCATCGATGCGCGCGCGGCCGATTTCGATGCCCGTCTGACGCGCGAGATCGCGGGCGCGGTGCGCGAGTTGCGCGGGGGGCTGGAGATATCGCTCAGACCCAAGAACCTCGGAACGCTGAAGATCCGCATCGAGCTGGCGCAAGATCGCGCGCAGGTGCAGATCACGACGGAAACCGCCGCCGCGGCGCGGCTGATCGGCAGCGGCGAAGAACGGCTGTCGCAGATGCTCGATCAGGCGGGGATCCGCCTTGGGGCGATGGTGGCGCAGGCCGCCGGGCAAGGCACGTCGGGCGGGGGACGGGGCGGGGATCGCGGCCAGAAGGCCGGCGCTCTTGGTGCCGCGTCCGACCGCAAGTCCACTGCGGCGCGCGGGGCCGAGACGGACGCCCGCGTGCGTAAACTTGAAGAAACTTCATCGTCGATTAATCTGATCGCCTGACGACGCCGAGAAGGACACGCATCATGCCGGATCAACCCGCAGACGATGGCAAGAAGAAGAAGGGTGGCCTCATCAAGGTTCTCGGCCTCGTCGGGGCAGGGCTGGGCCTTGTCGGCGTAGGCCTCGGGGCGGGCTACGTCGTCTTCGGTCGCGCCGCGCCGACGCCGTCGGAAGAAATCGAGAGCATCATCGAGCGCAAGCTGATGGAGAGCGGCCAGCTTGAACCCCCTGCCGAGGAGGAAGCCCCCGCCGAAGGCGAGGAGGCCGCCGAAGGCGCCGAGGGCGAGGCTGGCGCGCCGCAACTCAACGTCAAGGAGGTGCCCGAGGTCGAGACCTTCGTGACCTCCTATTACGAGTTCCCGGGCACATTCACGACCAACCTGCGCAACTCGCGCAAGTTCCTCCAGGTCGGAATCGGGGTGTCGACCCAGTATGATCAGACGGTCATCACCAATGTCGACACGCATCAGCTTTCACTGCGCTCCGAGATCCTCGGAATCATCAGCGAGTTCACCGAAGAGGACATCGAGGGCAAGGCGGGGCGGGATGCGCTGGCCGAGCGGATGCGCGGCGCCATCAATGCCAAGCTCGAAGCCCTCGAAGGTTTCGGAGGGGTGGAGGGGCTCTACTTCACCTCGTTCATCCTGCAATAGGGCAAGGGTCGCATCGGGATGCCGTCTTCACGCAGACTGACCACCGAAGAGGTCGACGCTCTGATCGAGGGGCTTGGCGGTGGCGCCGAACCAGCCCCAACCTCGATCATCTCCGCCGGCGCGGAAGTGCGTCCGTTCCAGTTCGGGACGGATGAGTTGTCGCTGCTGGGCGACTATTACGCGCTGCGGATGATCAACGAACGCTTCTGCCGCTATGCGCGTTCGGTCTTCCTGCCCATGCTGCGCGTTCAACCGCGCATGTCGTCCTTTCCGCCCGAGGTGAAGACCTTCGACGAATACGCCCATGGGGTCGAGAGCTTCGTCAGCCTGACGAACAGCCGGATGGAGGAATTGCGCGGCGCGCAGTTGACCGTTCTGCCGCCGCACTTCATCGCGCTGCTTACGAACTCCTATTACGGCGGGTCCGTCACGGCGATGAAGCGCAAGTCGGGCGAGTTCACCGCGACCGAGCAGCGCGTGATCGAGATCGTGACCGAGGGCCTCAACGAGGCGCTGTTCATGGCCTGGCGCGACCTCATGCCCGTGCACTTCACCGTGCAGGGCCGCGAGGAGAACATCCAGTTCGCCTCCTTCGTCGATGGCAGCGACACGGTCATCGTCTGCACCTTCCTCGTGCAGCTGCCAAAGGGCGATCCGGTCAGCTTCGACATCATCTATCCGTTGCAGACGCTCAAGCCCATCGCCTCGCAGCTCCGCTCGCGCGTGCAATCGGACAAGTCGGGCGACAACCTCTCGTGGCGCCAGAAGCTTGAGCGCGCGATCCTCAACATCCCGCTCACGATCACAGCGAGGCTCGCGCAACCGCGCGTGTCGATGCGCAGCCTGATCCAGATGCAGCGCGGTGACGTGTTCCCGATCCAGATCAGCGGCAAGATCGATGTCCTGCTCGAGGGGCGGCCGATGTTCGAGGCGGAGCTGGGCGAGATCAACGGGCAGGCCGCACTCAATCTGAAGAATCGGATCAAGAAACCGGCCGACTGAGGCCGCAGGAGGAACGGGCCATGGCTGGGTCGAACGACGACATCCTTGGAGGCGAGGCATCGGACGGCGGTGCACGCCGGGCGGATCGCGCGGGGGTCGAGAACCTTCGGGTGCTCGAAAGCATAGAGGTCGAGATGACCGTCGAGGTGGGGCGCGCGGAAATCACCATCCGCGACCTGCTGCGCCTGAACGAGGGATCGGTGATCGAACTCGACCGCCTCGCGGGCGATCCGCTTGATATCCGCATCAACGGCACAATGGTTGCCAAAGGCGAGATCGTCATGGTGGGTGAACGCTTCGGGGTGCGGGTGGGCGAGATCGTCGAACCCGAAAAGCGGATGGAAAGCATCTGACGGCCCACCGACGCCCCCCGGAGCGGGGGCTGTCGGAACTCCGACGGCCGGGGTTGCGAATCGATCTCGGCGATGGTCGGACCCCCTTGCGCCCGGTGGCTGGCGCCCTGCGTGGGCAGTTGGCGCGAATCTTGCCTTGTCAGGTCAGGATGTCCAACAGCGGACCTGACCCATGCCGGGCGTGTCGATATCGCAAGTCGTGATCGTGATCGTGTTCCTCGCGCTGCTGGTCGGGGTGCAGGTCTGGGTACGCCGAAACCGCGAGGGGATCGGCGCCCGCTTGCGTCAGGGACGCGAGATCGTCGTCGTCGAACAAGCGAACCTTGCTCCGACCGAGCGGGTCACGCTGCTGCGGGTGGGCGACCGCCGCGTGCTTGTGCATTCCGCGCGCGGGACGGCGGGGGCGCTGCTCGATCTCGGGCGCGACGATGCCCCGACCGGGGGGACGCAATGATCGCGCGCCTTCTGCCCCTTGCCCTGGTCGCCGCCGCTCTGGCGCACCCCGCCGCCGCGCAGAACGTGCTGGGCGACGCCATCGCGGGCCTGCCCGCGCTGACCTCCGAGACTGGAGAGGACGGCGCGACGACCTATTCGCTTTCTCTCCAGATTCTTGCCCTGATGACCGCGCTGACGGTCCTGCCCTCGATCGTGCTCGGGGCGACGGCCTTCACGCGGATCATCATCGTGCTGTCGATCCTGCGCCAGGCCCTCGGGACGCAGCAGACGCCCCCCAACCAGGTCCTGATCGCGATCGCGCTGTTCCTGACCTTCTTCATCATGGCGCCGACCTTCGGCGCGATCTACGACGATGCGCTCTCGCCCTATCTTGACGGGCAGATCACGCCCGAACAGGCCATCAGTATCGCCAGCGCCCTGATGAAGCAGTTCATGGTGCTGAACACGCAAGAAGATTCCCTTCTGCTCTTCGCCGAGATGGCGGGCGATCCGCCCTATGCGAGCACGGCCGACATCCCCTTCTCGACTCTCTTGCCGGCCTTCATCACCTCCGAACTCAAGATGGCGTTCCAGATCGGCTTCCTGCTGTTCTTGCCGTTTCTCGTCATCGACATGGTGATCGCCTCGGTCCTCATGTCGCTCGGGATGATGATGCTCTCGCCGATGCTCGTCTCGCTTCCCTTCAAGCTTCTGTTGTTCGTGCTGGTCGACGGCTGGTCGATGACGGTCGGATCGCTCGCCGCGACCTTCGTGCAGAGTTGAGAGGACAGGATGGATTTTGACAGCAACGTGGAATACCTCCGCCTTGCCTATTGGCAGATCGTCATCATGGCTGGGCCGATCCTCGGGGTGGCGCTGGCGGTCGGTCTGGCGATCGGTCTCGTGCAGGCGGCGACCTCGATCAACGAGATGACGCTAAGCTTCGTGCCCAAACTCGTGATCGTCGTTATGACCATGGCGCTGCTGTCGAGCTTCACGCTGACGCAGATGACCGACTATTTCGCCTTCATCTTCGACGAAATCGTGAACCTGCGCTGACATGCTGCCAGTCGTCCCCCTCGATTTCGGCGGGTTGCCCGGCAGCGGAATGCAGGGGCTGCTCGATCTGCTCCTGCTGGGGATGGTCGCCTCGCTGAGGATCGGGGCCTTCCTGCTGGCTGCACCGTTTTTCGGGTCGCGCATGGTTCCACTGCCGGTCCGGATCGTCTTCGGGGTGGCGCTCGCGGCCTTTGTCATGACCGAAGCGGCGCTGCCGCCGGTCGATGTGCTCACAAGCTTCCGCCTCGTGCCGATCGTGGCGCAGGAGATCGCGCTCGGGCTGACGGCTGGCCTTGTGCTCACGATCATCTTCTCCGCTGCAGCCGTCGCGGGCGACAAGATCGCCTCGACTGCGGGCCTGTCCTTCGCGGCGCAGGTCGATCCCGCCGGAACGGGCCAGACGCCTGTCGTCAGCCAGATCTTCATGTTGTTCCTGATCGTAGTCTTTCTGTCGCTCAACGGTCATCTGGCCGCCATCGGCATGGTGCTCGAGAGCTACCGCGCCCTGCCCATCGGCACGCCGATCCTGCTTATGCCGCTTGCAACGATCGGCGTTGAGTCGATGGGGGTGATGTTCGCAGCGGCGGCGGCGATCATGCTTCCCGTGACGGCAGTCCTCTTCTTGATCAACGTCGCGATCGGGATCATCACAAAGTCGGCGCCGCAATTGAACCTCTTCTCGTTCGGCTTTCCGATCACCCTCATGGCTGCGTTCCTGCTGCTGTTCATGTCGGCGGGTACGCTCGGCACGGCGCTGACGGACCTCATCCGTCAGGCGCTGGGCGTCCTCGACGGATTGCTCAGGGGGCTTGCGGATGGCTGAAAGCGACGAGGGTCAGGAAAAGACCGAAGACCCCTCCCAACGACGTCTTGAGAAGGCGATCGAGGAAGGCCAGATCCTCAGCGCCAAGGATGTCATGGTGTTTGCGACACTCTTTGCGGGGGTGATCGTGATGTTCGGGGCGGCGACGATCATGCCGCAGGTCCTGAGCGGCTGGCAGTCTTGGTTCCGTCTGGACCCCTCCGAGGCGCTGATCGACCAGATTCGCACGAACCTTGCCAGTGCGGTCTGGGTCTTCGTGATCGCTTCGGTGCTGGTCGGGTTGCCGCTGCTCGTCGTGTCTCTCATCACGCAGTCTCTGGTCGGGGGGCTTCATTTCGCTGCCGCCGCGATGGCCTTCAAGGGATCCCGCATCAATCCCATCGCGGGGCTCGGCCGCATCTTCTCGATCCACGGGTTGATGGAACTCATCAAGGCGGTCGTGAAGGTCAGTCTGCTCGGTGGCGCCACGATCCTGACGTTGTGGCATCTGCTGCCGTCGCTGCTCTCGCTTTCCTCTGCCGGGCTCGCAAGCGCATCCGAAAAGCTCTTCCGCGACTTCCTGCTGCTCATCGCAGCAACGCTCGTGGTGCTGGCGGTGACTGCGGCGCTCGACTTCCTGTGGTCGCGCCATCAGCATATCGAAAAGCTGCGCATGAGCCGCCAGGATCTTCGTGACGAGAACAAGGAGACCGAAGGCTCGCCCGAGATCAAGTCGCGCATCCGGCGGCTGCAGATGGAGGCGACGAGGCGCGCGTCCCAAGCGGCGCAGGCACTCGACAAGGTGGCCGAGGCCCGTGTGATCGTGACGAACCCCACGCACTTCGCTGTCGCGCTGAAATACGACGCAGGAGAGGCGGGCGCGCCTGTCGTTCTGGCGATGGGTCGCGGGCGGATGGCCGAGATGATCATCGCGCGCGGCGAGGCGGCGGGCGTCACGGTGCTGCGCAGCCCCCTTCTGGCGCGCGCGCTCTTCTTCACGAGCGAGATCGGGCAGGAGATCTCGGAAAAGCTCTACACGGCGGTAGCGGCGGTGCTGGCCTATGTCTATCGCATCGACCGGGGCGAGGATCTCGAACAGCCCGAGGTGGATCTGCCGCCCGAACTGCGGTTTGGCGAGGATGGCCGACCGCTCGAGGGACGAGGGTAAGGCGCCATGCGGATCCGGAAGCGCGATGCCACGCTGGGCGACATGATTTCGACGGCGGTCTTTCTTGGCATGGGCCTCTGGCTCGGCGGCGAAGCACTGCTTGCCTCTGACGCGGGCGAACGCTGGAAGGCCATCGGACTTGGCGTGTGCGCGCTCTTGTCCGTCCTCGGCGCGCTGCGACACGTGATTGCGTCCATCTGGCTTGCATTGTTCGGAGACGGGAGATGACGGCACCCACCCGCGAGGTGCGATGCGGCACCTGCAGGCACTTCTTCGTCACCTACGAGCCGCAGCGCCCTTGGGGCTGCCGGTCCTTCGGGTTCAAATCCTCCAACCTGCCGTCGCAGGAAGTTCTGGTGGCAACTGGCACGGTTTGTGCTCGGTTCGAAGCCAGACCGACCGTCGCGCGCGGTCCGCACACCGTCAGGAGTTCGCGATGAGCGAGGACACAAGGGCCATCGAGGAAAGCATCAAGATCGCCCTCGACGCGGCCGACGCCGCCACGAACGTCACGGCCGAGTTCGAGACCATCCGCAAGCAGAACGAAGCTTCAGCCCGCGAGGTGAAGAAGGTGTACCGCTATGCCATTGCTGTCTTTGCCAGCTCGATGATCGGGGCGGTGGCGGTGGTCGTCCTCGCCGCGCTCATGTATTACCGTACGCTGAGCGAGATGCAGACGACGAACCAGACATCGCTCGAGGCACTCGTCATCTTCGCCGAGAACGTCGACAAGCTCGTGGGGGCAATCGGCAGCGTCGAGGGGCTCGACGAAGCTCAGGCCGAGATCGCGGGTGCGATCGGCCAGAGCACCGAGGCCATGGCCCGCATCGAAGCCGCCCTTGCCGCGCAGCCCCAGTCGATCGCTACCGCCCTGACAGGCACTGATCCGGCTAGTCCGGGGCCGCTCGGCCTGATGTCGGGTGAGCTTGGATCCGCTCTGGCGGCGGGTTTTGCCGAACAGGCTGAAACGCTCGGCCGCGTGGTGGCCGCACTCGAGAGCGTCGCACCGCCTGCCGTGCCGGCCGAGGGCGCCGCGGAAGCCGGTGCGGCAGCGGAGCCGCCGGTTGACCGATCCGCTGCCGCGCTGACCGAGATCATGGCCAAGCTGGACGCGGTGACGCTGCTGTCGCAGGAAATCTCGGCCAAGATCACGGCGGTTGCAAACCGTCCGGCACCCGCAGCCGCACCCGCGGCACCGCGGCCGCGTGCGCCCGCCGCATCGTCGGGCTCGCAGGGCGGCGGCGACATCATCAAGTTCCCCTGAGCGAACCGCGATGGCCGATCCCCAGACGACCGGCGCGCGCGCCCGTCCCGGTGCCCAGGGATCAGGGGGCGTCACGCTCGAGGGCGTTGCGACGGTCCCCACCTTTCTGCGGATCGAGAAAGACGGCGTCTCGAAACTTGGCCGGTCGATGCGCCTCAAGGACGGTGACATTCTGGTGGCGATCGACGGCCAGATGTTCAGCGGCGACGTCGATGCGCTGCAGAGGTTCTTCGAGGATGGAGACAAGGCGGCCGAAGAGGCCGATATCGATCCGCGGTGGCTTGTGACATTCTGCCGGGGTGGGGTCTTCTTTCACCAGATCTACACGACGCCCTTGCGCGGCAGCTTCGATCATTGCCCCCCCGAGACCGCGCTCGAGATCGCCGCGGCCTTCAGGTCCGTCACCTACGGGCCAATCGCGGCCTATCAGAACTACGAGGTCTTCCGCGAACTCAAGGCCAAGGTGGCAGCCATCCATCCGACCCAGCCCGATCCGCTAGCGACGACGCTGCCCCCGCTGTGGATGCTCAATCATCGGCTCTACTTCCCGATGGTCGGGGCGCTCGTGGCCTATGGCGTCACACTCCTGACCCATTGGACCATCCTGGTGATCGTGCATGTGCTGCTCGCGCTCTATACCCGGCGGGCGCAGTTGAACCTTCTGCGGTCCTACCAACTCTATCGTGACCGGCTCTATTGGCACATCCTGGCAGAGACCGACGAGGTGCGCGCGCGCGCCAACTACCGTCTTCTTGACCCCGAAGTGCGCTTCGATGACGAGCCCGAGCGCGTCAAGTCGCGCCGGCGCAAGCGTCGCAAGGGCGAGGACGAAGCCGAGGCTGGCAAGGCCTGAGGACCTTCTGCGCTCAGGCGAGCAGGTTCACGAGGTTCCCGTAGCGCGGCGCATCGCGGTGCTGGTTCGACAGCCTCGCCATCTTGCTTGCCGCGCTGTCGTGCACATAGACGGGCGCAAGGATGCTGCGCGCGACGAGCGCGTTCTCGGTCGCGATTGCCGACGGTGCCTGACCCGGGTGGATGATGCGACCCGCGAACCCCTCTGCCAGCGACGCTTCGCGGTAGGACCGCATCGCACCCGCCGCGTGCATGGGCTTTGGCGGCTCAAGACCAAAGACCGTCTGCCGCAGGTCTGGCACAGCGCTTGCAAGTTGGGGAAGCGGACCGCCGAGCGTGCCCCGTTCCGGCCCCGAAATCGAGGGTGGAAGCATCGGGGCGGCGCTGACTGGGGTTGCAAGCATCGGGTTTTCCACGGTCCGACCATCGACCGCAGGGGGAAGATAGCATGAGTGACGTGGCCTCGCTACAGTCCTATCGTCTGCGGCGCTATCCGCATCGCGACTTTCGCATCGATCCGGTCACCACGATCTATGTGGCCCTCGACGGTATCCTGAAGGGCCTGACGCGGCTTGAGAGCGCCGAGGTGGACGGCCGGGCCTCCGACGCAGAGGTCGAACGCACGCGCATCCTGCGCGGAGTGGATTTCATATTCGAAAGCATAGACTTGCGTGCGGGGGGTCTGGCGTCCGGCCTAATCTGCCTCTTGATGCGCCACCTGCGCGAGCGTCTTGTCGAGGGCTTCGCTTCGGGCCAGTCCGAGTTCGCGGCCGAGACAGGCGTCCTGCGCGATCTGCATGTGCTCTTTGCCGTTCACGCTTCCGGGCAGCGCGATCATGGATGACGCGGCGGGCCGCCTCGCAGGGCTTGGCGCGGAATTGCGCCGCGCGATGCTCGAAGCCGATTCGGACACTGTCGAGCGGATCGATGACGAGCGGCGCGTTCTTCTGGCGAGTGTCTCTCGCCCGACGCCAGAACTGCGCGCGACGCTGGCCGAGGAAATGGCCGCCGATGTTCGCGCCATGGCCGCGCTGCGGGCGGCGATGTCGGAGTTGGCCCGTGCCCGCAAGGCCCGCCGCGGCTATGGCGAAGGCGGCCCGGCCTGATCCGCTGCTGGCCGCGTCCCGTCCGACGTGCTATCATTGCAGGAGCAAGCGAGGCGTCATGTTCTATCATCGGTCAAATGCGCCACAGTCCGGTCCCTGTCGGAGTTGCGCGCGCATACGCCACTTTCTCATCGTGGCGGCATTTCTCATGATCACCCTGCCCATCTTCGGGCCCTCGCTCCCGCTGCTGGCCAAGCTGACCGTCTGGCACTTCGTCGCGGCGATGGGGGTATGGGCGGTGTTCGTGGCGTCCCTGAAATGGATCGAATGGCGCCGTTACCGTCGCGCCAGCGAAACTTCGGATGATGCTGCAGATCAGCCTGCAGTCAGCGCCACGTTCACGCGGACGAGGTCTGCGAGATAGCTGTCGAGATCGGCATGCAGCACGCGTTCGATCCGCTCGGAGGGATCGTAGAACCCGACTTCGACAAAGATGCGGGTGTCAGGGGTGCGTTCGGGGGCGTGCGGTGCCGGAGAAATCTTCGGGCTGCGGGCATTCATGGCAGGTCTCCTCGTCGGTCGACTGACACAAGCAACTTGCGTGCCACGACGGGCATGGCGGCGGCGTTGCCCCTTGCATCGGCTGGAAACGTGCACAGATATTCTCTCACAATGATTGCTCATCGGTTGGGTCCATGAATCCGTTCCTTGCTGCCGGCATCATCCTTGCCGTGATCCTGTCGGTCGCCGCCGGGGGCTTTTTCCTTTGGACAGGGGTTGAGCGCGATAGCCGACCCGAAATGATCGAGGCCCGGGTGACGCTGCGCAACACCTGCCCTGTCGGTGACGATGCCTTTGTCGTTGCAGCGCCCCAGTCCGGCAGGACCGCGCGCTTTGTCGACGGCGTGGCAGAGATCTTGGTGGCCGAGGGCGAGCCCTTGCGCCTGCGGATCGCGCCGGGCTTCGACGCGGTCACCTATGCAGGCTATGACGAACCAGCGGCGCGGAATGTGGAGTTAATCGCAGACTGCGAGTCGAGCGCGCGCCAGCAGATGATCAACCGTTCGATGCGCGAGTCATTCGGGAATTAGGCGGGCAGGGGGGTAAAACTTTGGTGCGTCGCGACGTTTCATCTTCCACGGTGACCTCAGAGCCTTTGGAGCGAAAGATGAACTTTTCTGTCGCGCGCGATCTCTACGCCAAGACCCGAGCCGTGGGCTACGAGGAGATTTCCGATCCGCATGAGATCATCCATGTCACCTTGCGCGAACTCGGTCGCAGCCTCGGGGTGCTGGCGCAGGGCAAGGTGGTCGCGTCGGATGTGCGCAATTCGCATATGACGCGGGCCTTCACCGCGATTTACATCCTGCAGTCGAGCCTCGATTTCGACGCGGGCGGCGAGATCGCCGTGAACCTCTTCCGCATCTACGAATACTGCCGCACCCAACTGACGCTTGCCTTCCGCCGCGACCCGGCGGCGAACCTCGAGAAATGTGTGGCCTTTATCGACGAGATCACGACCGCATGGGGCGACATTTCGAACAAGGCAGGTTGAAACCGCCACGTCCGAGGTTAATGTCTGACCAAGGGTCTGCGGCAGGAGGTTGCGGTGCGCTACTGTCCCGAATGGGTCTATTCCGTCGTCGCCGCCCTTATCGCGCAGCGCTACCTCGTGTCGAACTTGGGCATGCGGGCTTTCGCGATCAAGTATGCCGAGGTGCTGAGCCAGCGCTATGTCGCCGTCCCGGCCGATGCACTGGAATTTACCGCCGAGGGCATGCTGCGCATCATGCTCGAGGCCGAGGTCGAGGATGCGGTCTCGGTCCTGCATGGCTATGCGCATCACCGCATCACCACCCACTACAACGGATCGCCGCGCAAGATCCGCCGCGTGTTCACCAGCCAGCTCGATGGACTCAAGCAACTGAACTACGACGCGGAGAAGTGCGTAAAGATCTTCAAGCCGTACGTCTATTCCCTCCGGCTCAAGCCCGCGCTCGCAGCCCCGCCGGGCTGGACCTGGGCACGGGTCGAGGATGGCGACTGGCTGTGCAAGCTTCCCGAGATCGAGGTCTCGATGTTCGACGGGCTCTGAGCGCCGTCACTCCTGCTTGTTCCATGCATCCATGATGGATTGCATGTATTCGCCCGTCCCCTTGACCCGGGTCACGATCTGTTCCATCGCAGTGAAGCGCGCGAAGTAGCGCTGGCGGGCGGTATCCTCGCGGTCCTTGAGATCCGTGAGCGCGTCGCCGAGTTCAAACCCCTTTTCCGTGAACTTCTTCTCGCGCAGGGTGATGTCGCCCGTCTTGGCAATCAGCGTGTCGGCAAAGTCGCGGATCTGCGAGAGAACGCTCTTGCCGATCATCACCGTCGTGTCTTGCTCGATCCCGTCTTCGAGCCGGATCGTGACACCTGCGAAGGTGCCGGTTGCCGCGTAGAATTCCTTGGCGGGCGAGACTCCAGAGCGCACGATCAGGGATGTGCCGTTCAGCGTCGCCGTAGTGGAATTGACGTAGTCGAACGCATAGACCCCGGCCGGTGGTTTGGCATTGGCCGTCGTGCGCACCGTTATCCCGCTGGTCGTCGTCTGGTTCAGGCTCTGGAACACCGCTCGATAGATGTGCCGGTTGGTCTCGTAGGCGGCGTTGAACGTCGCCTCGTCGACCTCGAGCGTGCCGTCGCGCTGCGTGCGCACCCCGATTTGCGAGAGATAGACGGGATCGGCCGCAAAGCCCACGATCGGCTGCGTCGTGATCGCCGCAAGGCGACGCCCGATTGCCATGATCGTCGGATCGCCGACCAAAGGCCCCGATGCCGCACCGTTGATACCGCGCTTGGTGGCCTCTGCGATGAGGCTCTTGGTCTCGTTCAACCGCTCGACAAGCGCCTTCAGCTCGGCCAGTGCGATGTCCTGACGTTCCTCGAGTTGCACGCGCGTTGCGGATGTCATCGTGTCGGTCAGCGTCAGCGTCGCCCCCGGGACGAGGTCCGAGATCACGTTGCTGCCCCGGGTGACAGTGATGCCATCGAGCGTGAGGATCGCGTCGGTTGCCGGTACTTTTACCACCGCTGTTCCGAGTCCGATCGCGGTTGCGTCGGTCGCGTTGATCGTGACTGCCTTCGACGCGCCGATCTCGGACTTCACGATGATGGAATAGGCGTTTGTCCCGGTTGCGACCACGCTCGCCGAGACACCGTCGAGGTCATCGAGCGCGTCAGCGACGTCCGATATCGTGTCGCCCGCGCTGATCGTCAGGGTTGTCGTGGCACCGCCGCCGACGCTGACCTGAAGGGTACCGGCCGTCACTGTCGCCAAGGCGCTGGCAAAGCCCGAATACTCCACCACTTGTGCTGCTGCGAGTTGGGTGACGCGCAGGCTGGAATCAAAGGCGGTTGCTTTGGACGCGTCGGTGATCGCGATCGCGATCGCGCTCGAGCCGCTGCGCGCGTCATAGGCCTGGCCCGCACCCGTGACGGCCAGCGAGGACGACAGCGACGAGAGTTCGGCCCTGAGCTTTCCAAGTTCCGAGATCGAGAGGTCGTTTTCCTCGATCTGCTTCTCGATCTGCGAGCGCTTGGGAACGATCTCGGCATCGACGAGCGAGCCCACGATCTGGGTGATGTTCAGGCCCGATCCGCGGGAGTTCAGCGCGCTCAGATAGTCGACAGCCATCGGTTCCGCCCTGTTGGTCCTTCTCGGTCTGAAACGACGGCGCGGCGCGAAGCGTTAGCGCGCAGCGCCTCAGTATTCGATCTCGATCTCGATCCGCCGGTTGCGTTCGCGACCCTCGGGGGTGGCGTTGTCCTCGACGGGCTTCGTCTCGCCATAGCTTACAGCCCGCATCCGGCCGCCATCGACAAGGCCCGTGGCCTGGATCGCCTGCACGACGCTCGCCGCCCGCCCGGCTGCGAGATCCCAGTTGTCGCGGAAGAGCGAGGTCGAGATCGGCACGTCGTCGGTGTGGCCCGCGACGGTGATCGTGCTCTCGCTGCTCATCGAGGCGAAGGCGATGCGGTTCATGATGTTGACGGCATCGGCGGTGAGGTCGGCCGACCCGGACGGAAACGCGCCCCCTGCACCGACGGTGACATAGACCTTGCCGTCGCGCTGCTCGACCTCGACAAGCCCCTGTGCGATCTCTTCGCGCAGCGCCACCTGAAGCTGATCGACCGCCGCGCTCGCCTGTGCTGCCGCCGCTTCGGCCTGGGCCGCAGCCTCGGCTGTCTCGGGCGTCGGGCTTTCTCCCTGGCCGCTCGCGGCCTGGTCGGCCGCAGCCGCGAGTTGGGCCAACTGCTGCTCCAGTCCTCCGAAGAGAACTTCGGTCTCAGCCTGGCCAGAGGCCTGCCGCGCTTCGGCCAGAGCCGCGAGCGTTTCTTTCACGAGCGATGGCAGATCCTTGGATTCGGTATCTTCGGAGGGGAAGTTGACGACGACATTCTCGCCGTTCATTTCGACCTGCACTTCGCCGCTCTCGATGGCTTCCTGCAGCGCCGAGGCCAGCGCCTGAGCGTCCATCTCGCCGTCCGAGCCGGCTTCTCCGGTCTGACCGGCCTTGCCGCCAGTTCCTTCAGCCTCGCCGTCACGGCTTGCCGTGTCGCCGTCCACGGCATCCTCGGTCTTGGTCTGAAGCTCAAGCTCGGGCTGTTGCAGTTCGGTCGTCTGCTGCGTCATCTCGTTGGTGAGCGATGGGCTGGGCGATGGGCTGAACTCAAGCTGCAAGAGCGTCGTGCCCTGTGGTTGTTCCACCACGGGCACGATCTTCTGCACACCGAATGCGTTCTGCAACGAACCCGAGATCTGCTTGAACTTGGGAACGTTGAATTCGGCGAAGGACAATATCAGCACGAAGAATGCCATGAGCAACGTTGCCATGTCGGCAAAAGTCGCCATCCATGCCGGTGCGCCGACCGGCGGGCACTTCGGGCAGTCCTCTGCCGGGGCTTCCTCGACTTCCTCGACTTCGGCTGCCTTGGCGGCCATGGTGCGTTCCTTCTGGTCCGGCGCTCGCCGCTATCACGCGGCTTCGAGCTTGGCCTGCATCTTGGGCGGCAGGTTCGTTGCCATAACGTCCTGGATGTTGCGCGGGCTGTCACCGCGGGCGATGCCACGCAGACCTTCGACAACCGCTTCGCGGTATGTCACCTCGTATTCCGTGTAGCCCTCGAGCTTGGTCAGCATCGGCATGAACATCACGTTAGCTAGCAACGCCCCGTAAAGCGTCGTCAGCAGCGCCACCGCCATGGCGGGGCCGATCGATTTCGGGTCGCCCATGTTGCCGAGCATCAGCACGAGGCCGATCAGGGTCCCGATCATCCCCATCGCGGGTGCGAGGTCGATCCACGCCTTGACGCACTGCTGGTTGGCGGCGTGGCGGCTCTTCATCGACTTGATCTCGGCCGTCAGCTGCGAGACGAGCTTCTTTTCATCCGCGCCGTCGACCAGCATCTGCAGGCCCTTCTCGAAGAACTTGTCGGGCACGGCCTGTCCTTCGAGCGCCATCATCCCGTCCTTGCGCGCTATCGCCGACAACTCGACCATGCGCTTGATCATGACGTCCATCTTCTTGACCGGCGGCAGAAAGGCCTTCGCCATCGCTCCGAAGTGCGACAGGAAGATCGGCAGCGGCTTTGTGTACATCGCCGTGAACAAGGTTCCGAAGACCACGATCAAGATGGACGGGATGTCGATGAAAGGCCCGAGTGTCCCCCCCCCGGCGAAGAGCGAGCCGATGATACAGGCCAACGCACCCGTCAGTCCGATGAGTGTAGCGAGATCCATTTCAGACTCCCATGTTGAGGGGCACACCTAGCCCGGTGTTCATCCAAGATTCATACCATCTCGGGCAGATTGACGATAGAACTCGCCATCCGGTGCCTGCGTCAGGAATTTGACAGGCAATCCGGATGCCCCCACTTGACGCGCTCAGGGTGCGCTGCAAAGGTCTGAACATGGGATTTCCTCTCGCTCTGATCGCTCCCGCTGCCTTCGTCATCGGTCTTGCCTCGGCCGGCGGGGCGGCGGCGCAGTTCTATGCCAAGGATCTCTATGTCACCGACCTCTCGCGCGGGATCGAATGGCTGCGCTGCACGGTTGGCCAGCGCTGGAACCCCGAGACGGAGCGCTGCGACGGCGCCGCCGTCATGCTCAGCATCGACGCGGCCGCCGAGGCCATCGCGCAGGCCGAGGCGCAACTCGGCCCCGGTTGGCGCTTGCCTTCGCGCGCGGAGCTCGAAAGCCTCCTCTGCCTCGAGTGCGAGGGCACCAAGATCGACCCGGTCAACTTCCCCGACACCCCGGCCGACTCCTTCTGGACAGCGAATCGCAACTGGCTCGCGCCCCGCCACGTCTGGAGCGTGAACTTCCGCACCGGCCACAGCTACGGCCGCTTCTTCCCCTATCAGGAACTCGCCGTACGCCTCGTGCGCGACCGCTGAGCGCGCCTGACGCGGCTTTTTTCGTCTGCCCCTCTAAACAATCCACAATCCGGTCGTTTCCGAACTCAGGCGCCTGACGGCGCGGGATGTCTGCGGAGGCATCGACCGTCAGGCCCGGATCGGAAGACGAACCGCCCAACCGGGCACGACTGCCTCCGCACTGGAACCGCGCCGGACCGGCGCATGAGAGGAGACTGAGATGGGGATCTCGATCAACACCAACGTCGGCGCGCTGTCGGCCTCGGCCGCAGCCAGCGCGATCAACAAGTCGATGGAAACGTCGATGGAGCGCCTGTCGACCGGCAAGCGCATCAACACGGCGGCAGATGACGCGGCCGGCGTCGCCATCGCCTCGCGCCTCACGGCCGAAATCCGCGGCACGAACCAGGCCATTCGCAACGCGATGGACGGCCAGGCGCTGATTGACAGTGCTGAGGGAGCGCATCAGGAGGTAGAGTTCATTCTCCAGCGCATGCGCGAACTTTCTGTTCAGGCTGTCAACGATACGAACTCCGCGATTGACCGGAACTATCTGTCGCAAGAGATGAAGCAACTGACCGCTGAAATTGATCGTATTTCATCGACCACGACTTGGGCGGGTCAGAAACTGCTCGACGGCTCTTTCCTCGCTAAGACCTTCCAGATTGGCGCGCGGTCGGGTGAGGTGTTGAACGCATCGGTCACTTCGACGGCCTCCGGGAATCTCGGCATCAACAAGATTGACTCGACCGCCGTTGCCAATACGGCTGCTGCAACGGCGACGGCTACCCATACCACGACGACGTTCAATGTCTTGGGTCCGACGGGCAGCGCTGCGGCGACCTTTTCTGCAGCAAGTTCCGCCAAGGCTGTGGCGGTTGGTGTCAACGATGACACATCGACCACGGGTGTGACGGCTACTGCGGTCACCCACGCCAAACTATCTTCCGTTGCAACAGGTGCAATCAGCTTCACGCTGCAAGGTGGCGGAAGTGCAGTGGCTATATCCGCAACTGTCCAGTCCGCTTCGGACCTGACAAATCTTCTGACGGCCATCAACAGCGCGTCGGGTACAACAGGTGTCACCGCAACCTTCGACGGCTCATCGAAGGCCGCGCTTATCCTGACAGAAGCGGATGGCGACAACATCTCGATCGAGAACTTTTCTGACGGAGGAACGGGAACGGCAACCCTTCGGGCAATGAACTTCGATGCCAGCGATGTGTCGGCAGCCGCTGCGGAGACTTTGACTGCAGGCGGCAATGACTCTTCTATCGTAACTGGTACTGTCCGGCTTTCGGCGAACGGTGCGTTCACCGTCTCGGGGCAGTCGGACGGGGCTGCTGCAACAGTCCTTGCAACCACCGGGTACTTCAATACCTCTGCTTCTGCTTCTTCCGGTCTGACATCGGTTTCGTCAATCGATATCGGAACCCGCGCGGGAGCATCCGCTGCAATCGATGTTATTGATGGCGCTCTCCGTCAAATTGCCAATCAGCGTGCAAATCTCGGCGCCATCTCGAACCGCCTCGACAGCACGGTGAAGAACCTCACGAACATCGCGACGAACCTCGAAGCCGGTCGCGGTCGGATTGAGGACGCCGACTTCGCGGCGGAAACGACGAACCTCGCCAAGTCGCAAATCCTGCAGCAGGCCTCGATGGCGATGCTCGCGCAGGCGAATGCCTCGAAGCAGGGCGTGCTGAGCCTCCTGCAGCGCTGAGGCGCGCGCGCGGCCGCAAGGGG
>JBIKVM010000211.1:0-5108 GCA_044356825.1 Limisphaerales bacterium | reverse complement strand
CGCGATCCTCGAGGTCACGCTGAACCGCCCGCCCGCGAACGCGATCGACCTCGTGACGAGCCGCATCATGGGCGAGACCTTCCGCGCCTTTCGCGACGACGACAGCCTGCGCGTCGCGATCCTGCGCGCCGAGGGGGCGAAGTTCTTCTGCCCCGGCTGGGATCTCAAGGCCGCCGCCGCGGGCGATGCGGTCGATGGCGACTATGGCGTGGGTGGCTTCGGGGGGTTGCAGGAACTCCCCAACCTCAACAAGCCGGTGATCGCGGCGGTGAACGGCATCTGCTGCGGGGGCGGGCTCGAACTCGCGCTGTCGTGCGATCTGATCCTGGCCTCGGAGAACGCGACCTTCGCGCTGCCCGAGATCCGCTCGGGCACGGTGGCGGATGCCGCCTCGATCAAGCTGCCCAAGCGCATCCCCTATCATGTCGCGATGGACCTCTTGCTGACCGGGCGGTGGTTCGACGCGGCCGAGGCGCTGCGCTGGGGCCTGTTGCGCGAGGTCACGACGCCCGCCGACCTTCTGCCCAAGGCGTGGGAACTCGCGCGGCTTCTGGCGTCGGGGCCGCCCCTTGTCTATGCCGCGATCAAGGAGGTCGTGCGCGAGGCCGAGAACATGCGCTTTCAGGATGCGCTGAACCGCGTGACCAAGCGCCAGATGGCGACGGTCGACCGCCTCTATTCCTCCGAGGACCAGCTCGAGGGCGCGCGCGCCTTCGCCGAAAAGCGCCCGCCCGTCTGGAAGGGGCGCTGAGGCGGCCCCGCCCCGAAGCGCCGCCGCACGATCTGCAGCAGCGTCGCGTGCAGCCGCCCCGTGCGGTGGCGCAGGAGCATCCCGGCATGGACGGGCTGGGTGAGGACGGGCGCATCGGAGACGCGCCGCACATGACCCGAGGCGATCAGGCCCATCGCCACCTCCTCGGCGAGATAGGCCGTCCCCCCAGCAGAGGTCACAAGCCCCGCCACCGCCGCCGACTGGCCCGAGGCGACGGGCGCCTCGTGAAGATCGGGCAGCGCGGCGCGGTGCGCGCTTGCGATGGCGGGGGCGTAGTTGCCGAGGATGTAGCGGTCGCGGTCGACCTCCGCGAGGTGCGCCGCCTCGGTTCCGACCATGACATAGCGCATCTCGCCCAATGAAACGAAATGCAGGTCGGGGTGCGGGCGGGGCGTGAACATCACCGCGAAATCGAGCCCGCCGGACTGAAGGTCCGCGCACATCTGCGCCGAATAGTCGGGCTCGATGTAGAAACCCGCGTCGGGCAGCGCGCGGCGGAAATCGGCCAGCCAATCCGCCAGCCGGCTGCCCGCCAGATCGTGCTGGATCCCGATCCGGAGCGTCAGCGCGCGCGCTCCCGCCCCGCGCGTGCCCCGGAGCGCCTCTGCCCAGCCGAGGCGGAGCGCGCGCGCGTGCGGCTCGAACCGCAAGCCCTCGGTCGTGAGTTGCACGCCCGCGCGCGAGCGGTCGAAGACGCGCACGCCGAGTGCCTCCTCGAGCGCGCGCACCCGGCCCGAGACGGTCGATTGCGACACGCCCAGCCGCTCGGCCGTCCGGTGGAAGCTGCGCGTCTCGAGCAGGTCGAGGAAGGTGTCGAGAAGGTCGGTCTGCATCCGTGCCCTGATCGGTTTTCCCGATCGTTAGCGCAGGCTCCGCCGAATTGAAACCCCGCCCCGAGAGGCAGATAGTGCGGCGCGAGAACGAGGCCGGAGGGGGCGGGCATGGCAGGGTTTCCGACGACGGCGCGGGTTGTCATCATCGGCGGGGGGGCGGTCGGCACCTCGTGCCTGTTCCACCTCGCCCGCGCCGGCTGGCGCGATTGCGTGCTGCTCGAGAAGAACGAGCTGACGGCCGGCAGCACCTGGCACGCGGCCGGGAATGTGCCGACCTTCTCGACCTCGTGGTCGCTCATGAACATGCAGCGCTATTCGACCGAGCTCTACCGCGGCCTCGGCGCGGCGGTCGACTATCCGATGAACTACCACGTCACCGGCTCGATCCGGCTCGCCCATTCGGCCGAGCGGATGCAGGAATTCGCCCGCGCCGTCGGGATGGGGCGCTATCAGGGCATGGCGCTCGACCTCATCGGGCCCGAGGAGATCCGCGGGAAATACCCCTTCCTCGAGACGCACGACCTGCGCGGCGCGCTGCACGATCCGGCCGACGGCGACATCGACCCCGCGCAACTGACGCAGGCGCTCGCCAAGGGGGCGCGCGACATGGGCGCCACGATCCTGCGCTTCACCCCCGCGACGGGCGTGAGCCGCAAGGGCGGCGAATGGATCGTGCATACCGACAAGGGCGACATCCGCGCCGAGATCGTCGTCAACGCGGCCGGCTATTACGCCCAGCGCGTCGGCGAGTGGTTCCGCCCCCATGGCGGCCGCCGCGTGCCGATGATGGTGATGAGCCACCAGTATCTGCTCTCCGAACAGATCCCCGAGCTTGAGGCCTGGACGGCCGAGGTCGGCCACAAGCTGCCGCTTTTGCGCGATGTCGATGTCTCCTACTATCTGAGGCAGGAAAAGGCGGGCTTCAACCTCGGCCCCTACGAGAACCCCTGCCGGGCGCATTGGGCCTCGCCCGATGACCCGATGCCCGACGATTTCAGCTTCCAGCTCTTCCCCGACGATCTCGACCGGCTGCATGTGCAGATCGAGGACGCGATGGCGCGCGTCCCGATGCTGGCGCGCGCGGGGATCTCGAAGGTCATCAACGGGCCGATCCCCTATGCGCCCGACGGCAACCCGCTGATCGGCCCCATGCCGGGGGTGCCGAACGCCTTCGAGGCCTGCGTCTTCACCTTCGGGATCGCGCAGGCGGGCGGCGCGGGCAAGGTGCTGGCCGAGTGGGTGACCGAGGGCGCGACCGAGTGGGACATGTGGTCGTGCGACCCGCGCCGCTTCACGGGCTTTACCGACGACGCCTATTGCGTGGCCAGGGGCATGGAGGTCTACGGCCACGAATACGCCATGCACTTCCCCCGGGCGCACTGGCCGGCCGGGCGCGACCGGCGCCTCTCGCCGCTTCACGGGCGGCTCAAGGCCGCGGGCGCGGTCTTTGGCGCCTACAACGGCTGGGAGCGCGCCGACTGGTTCGCCCGGCCCGGCGACGACACGAGCTTTGCCGCCGCCCAGACCTGGAACCGCGCCGGCCCGTGGGAGGGGCGGATCGCCGAGGAATGCGCCGCCGTCCGCGACGGCTGCGGCGTCATCGCCATTTCGGGCTTCACCCGGCTTGCGGTCGAGGGCGAGGGCGCGCGCGCCTTCGTCGATGGCCTCTCGGCCTCGCGCCTGCCGCGTCCGGGGCGGGTGGGGCTGGCCTATTTCCCCGACGCGCGCGGGCGCATCCTGACCGAGATGTCGGTGATCCCGCGCTCGGATCGCGAAATCTGGCTCATCACCGCCTCGGTCGCGCAATGGCACGACGGCGAGATCCTCAGCCGGCAGGCGCCCGCGGGGATCGCGGTGCATGACCGCTCCGAGCGCTACGAATGCCTGCTCGTGACCGGGCCGACATCGCGCGAGGTGCTCGCGCCGCTGACCGATTGCGACCTCTCGCTGCCGTGGCTCAGCGTGCAGGAGGGGCGCGTGGCGGGGGCCGAGGTCACGCTCATGCGCGTCTCCTTCGCCGGCGAGATGGGCTGGGAGGTGCATTGCCGCCCCGAGGATGTGCCGGCGGTGTGGGACGCGCTGACCGCGCGCGGGGCGCGACCCTTCGGGATGTGGGCGCTCGACAGCCTGCGGATCGAGAAGGCCTATCGCGCCTGGAAGGGCGACCTCTCGACCGACTACTCGCTGATCGAGGGCGGGCTCGAGCGGTTCATCGACTGGTCCAAGGATTTCCCCGGCAAGGCCGCGCTGATGGCCGAGCGAGACCGCGGCCCGCGCAAGCGCTTCGTGACGCTCCGCGTCGATGCGGGCGCGGCCGATGCCCCCTACATGTCGACGATCTGGCACGGGGGGAAGGTCGCGGGCGAGACGACCTCGGGCGGCTGGGGCTATCGGGTGGGGGCGTCGCTCGCGCTCGGGATGCTGCGGGCCGATCTCTGCGCGCCCGGCACCGAGGTCGAGGTCGAGATCTATGGCGAGCGTCGCCGCGCCACCGTCCTGCCCGACGGTCCCGCCTGGGATCCGGCGAACGCAAGGATCCGCGCATGATCACGCTCCTTGACGGCGGCCTCGGGCAGGAACTCGTCGCGCGCTCGGGCGATGCGCCGACCCCGCTGTGGTCGACGCAGGTGATGATGGACCATCCCGGCCTGACACGCGGGCTGCACGCCGATTACTTCGCCGCCGGGGCAAGCCTTGCCACCACGAACACCTATGCGCTCCACCACGACCGGCTGATCCGCGCGGGGTGCGACGCGCGCTTTGGCGACCTCTACGCGCAGGCGCTGGCCGAGGCGGCGGCGGCGCGCGCCGGCCACGGGCGGGGGCTGATCGCGGGGGCCATGGGCCCGCTCGTCGCCTCCTACCGGCCCGAGACGCTGCCGCCCCATGCCGAGGCGGTCGCGCGCTATGCCGAGATCGCGGCGATCCTCGCGCCTGCCTGCGACGTGCTGCTGGCCGAGACGGTCGCCTCGCTCGCCCATGCCCGCGCGGTGATCGAGGGCGCGCGGGATGCCGCGCGGGCGCATGGCCGGGCGCTCTGGCTCTCGGTCACTGTCGGGGACGAGGACGGCACGCGGCTGCGCTCGGGCGAGGCGCTGGCCGATCTGGCCGCGCTCGATCTGCCCGATGCGGTCCTCGTCAACTGCGCCCCGCCCGAGGCGATCGACGCCGCGATCCCGATCCTCGCCACGCTCGGCCGCCCCTTCGGCGCCTATGCCAACGGCTTCACCCGCATCGCGCCCGCCTTCCTTGAGGACAGCCCGACGGTTGCGGTGCTGAGCGCGCGCCAAGATCTCGGTCCCGAACGCTATGCCGATTTCGTGATGGGCTGGGTCGAGCGGGGCGCGACCCTCGTCGGCGGCTGCTGCGAGACGACGCCCGCCCATATCGCCGAGATCGCCCGCCGCCTGCGCGCCGCAGGCCATCCCATCCGTGAAGGTGCCCCATGACGCTCCCCCCCTCTCATGCGCGCGCGGTCGTGATCGGCGGCGGCGTGTCGGGCT
>JBIKVM010000046.1:0-17358 GCA_044356825.1 Limisphaerales bacterium | reverse complement strand
CGTGGTCGGTCTGCTTTCGGCTGCGCTCGTCGTCTTTGCCCGCAGCCGCGTCTCGGCCGAGTTCCGCGCCCGCCACGGGGTGGAGCGGATCATCCTCGGCCTGATGGTCTTCTGCTCGACCATCGCGATCTTCACCACCGTCGGGATCGTGCTGTCGCTCATCTTCGAGAGCATCAAGTTCTTCCGCATGGTGCCGCTGCACGAGTTCCTCTTCGGCCTGCGCTGGGAACCCCAGATCGCCATCCGGTCCGACCAGGTCGCAGGTCAGGGCGCGTTCGGCGTGATCCCGGTGATCCTGGGCTCGGTCGTGATCATGATGATCGCGCTTGTCGTCGCGGTGCCGATCGGGCTCTTGTCCGCGATCTACCTCAACGAATTCGCCTCGCCCCGGGCGCGCAACATCATCAAGCCGGTGCTCGAGGTGCTCGCGGGGGTGCCGACGATCGTCTACGGCTTCTTCGCCATCCTCGTCGTCGCGCCCTTCCTGCGATCGAGCGGTGCGGCGATGGGGATGGACATCTCGCCCAACACGGCGCTCGCGGCGGGGGTCTGCATGGCGATCATGCTCATTCCCTTCATTTCCTCCTTCTCGGACGATGCGCTCTCGGCGGTGCCCCGGGCACTCTCGGACGGCTCGCTCGCACTCGGGGCGACGCGGGGCGAGACGATGCTCAAGGTCCTCTTTCCCGCCGCCATCCCGGGGATCGTCGGCGGCGTCCTGCTGGCCGTGAGCCGCGCGATCGGCGAGACGATGATCGTCGTGATGGCGGCGGGCATCATCGCCAAGCTCACGATCAACCCGCTCGACACCGTGACGACCGTGACCGTCCAGATCGTGACCCTCCTGATCGGCGACACCGAATTCGACAATCCCAAGACGCTCGCCGCCTTTGCGCTCGGGATGCTGCTGTTCGTCATCACGCTTGGCATCAACATCCTCGCGCTCCGCATCGTGCGGAAGTATCGCGAACTTTACGACTAGGGGCTGCTCCGTGACCGATTTTTCATCGCGACAGACGCGGTTCGACTGGTCGTCGCGCGCCTATCAGGACCTCATCCGCCGCCGTCGGCGCAGCGAGATGTATCTGCGCGGCGCGGGGCTTGCCTCGATCATCCTCGCGGTGAGTTTCCTCGGCCTCATGCTCGCCGCGCTGTTCTCGACCGGATACAAGGCGTTCACCCAGACCCATGTCACGATCGACGTGCCGATTTCGGCCGAGCATGTGGACAGTGCCGACATCTTCGGCAGCAACTGGCGCCGGGTGATGCAGGATGCGGTCGCGGGCCACTTCCCCGACCTCGAGGGGCGCGCCTTGCGGGCCGCGGGCGAGATCCTGTCGAACGGGGCGCAATTCATGGTGCGCGACCGGGTGGTCGAGGCTCCCGGGCTGATCGGATCGACCCTCAGCATCACCGTCCCCGTCTCGGACCCCTTCGACCAGCTCAGCAAGGGGCTGGTCGACCGGCAGACCGAAGAGGCCAACCGCCGCGTGACGGATGCCCAGATCGCGGCCTTCGACAAGCTCGCGCAGGAGGGGCGCATTTCGGCGCCCTTCAACTGGGGCATGTTCGCCAACGTCGATTCGCGCTTTCCCGAACTCGCGGGCCTCAAGGGCGCCTTCATCGGCACGGGCTATCTGCTGCTTGTCTGCTTCGCGATCGCGCTGCCCGTCGGGATCGGGGCGGCGATCTATCTCGAGGAGTTCGCGCCGCGCAACCGCTTCAGCGATTTCATCGAGGTCAACATCAACAACCTTGCCGCCGTGCCCTCGGTGGTGTTCGGGCTGCTTGCGCTGTCGGTGTTTCTCAACTGGTTCGGCCTGCCGCGCGGGGCGCCCTTCGTCGGCGGCCTGACCATCGCCCTGATGAGCCTGCCCACGATCATCATCGCGACGCGCGCCTCGCTCAAGGCGGTGCCGCCCTCGATCCGCGAGGCGGCGCTCGGGGTCGGGGCCTCGCGCCAGCAGGTCGTGTTCCACCATGTCCTCCCGCTCGCCATGCCGGGGATCATGACGGGCACGATCCTCGCGATGGCGAACGCGATCGGCGAAACCGCCCCCCTCCTGCTCATCGGGATGAACGCCTTCATCACGGCGGCGCCCGCCACGCCCTTCGACAGCGCCACGACCCTGCCCACCCAGGTCTTCATCTGGGCCGACAGCCCCGAGCGCGGTTTCGTCAGCCGGACCTCGGCGGCCATCCTGGTCCTGCTCGCGATCCTCGTGATGATGAACGCCCTTGCAATCTACCTTCGCCGCCGCTTCGAACGCAGATGGTGACGAGACGCCGACATGCCGGATGACCAGAGATTGATGGAGAGAGCCGTGAACGCAGAACGCACCAAGATCGCGGCCCGCGGCGTGCAGGTCCACTACGGGCAGACGCATGCGCTGAAGGATATCGATGTCGACATCCTCGACCACACCGTGACAGCCTTCATCGGCCCCTCGGGGTGCGGGAAATCGACCTTCCTGCGCTGTCTCAACCGGATGAACGACACGATCAGCACCTGCCGCGTGGCCGGCGACATCCGGCTCGATGGCGAGGACATCTACGACCGAAGGATCGACCCTGTGCAGCTTCGCGCCAAGGTCGGCATGGTGTTCCAGAAGCCGAACCCGTTCCCCAAGTCGATCTATGACAACGTGGCCTATGGGCCGCGCATCCACGGACTTGCCAGCTCCAAGGCCGAGCTCGACGAGATTGTTGAACGCTCGCTGCGCCGTGCCGCCCTCTGGAACGAGGTCAAGGACCGCCTCGCCTCACCCGGGACGGGGCTTTCGGGCGGGCAGCAGCAGCGGCTGTGCATCGCACGCGCGGTCGCGACCTCGCCCGAGGTGCTTCTCATGGACGAGCCGTGCTCGGCGCTCGACCCGATCGCGACGGCGCAGGTCGAGGAACTGATCGACGAGTTGCGCGCGAACTTCACGGTCGTGATCGTGACCCATTCGATGCAGCAGGCCGCCCGCGTCAGCCAGCGCACCGCCTTTTTCCACCTCGGCCATCTGGTCGAGTACGGCGACACGACGCAGATCTTCACCAAGCCCAAGGATCCGCGGACCGAAAGCTACATCACCGGCCGGATCGGCTGAGAGAGGCGACATGAACAGCGACGGCCACATCCTTTCCGCCTTCGACCGCGACCTCGAGACGATCCAGGCCCTCATCATGAAGATGGGCGGGCTCGTCGAGGTGGCGACCCTCGATGCCGCGCGCGCGCTCGAGACGCGCGACGAGGATCTTGCGCGCCTTGTCCGCGACAGCGACGGCGCGATCGACGCTCTCGAGGCGCAGGTGAACGACGAGGTCGCACGCATCATCGCGCTGCGCGCTCCGACGGCAGGCGACCTGCGCACCGTCCTGACGGTGTTGAAGATCGCTGGCAGCCTCGAGCGCATGGGGGATTATGCCAAGAACATCGCCAAGCGGTCCGGCGTGCTCGCGCAATTCACCCCGATCGAGGGCACAGCCGGTACGATCCGCCGCATGGCCAAGCAGGTCGAGCAGATGCTGAAGGACGCGCTCGACGCCTATATTCGCCGCGATGCCGCGCTCGCGACCGATGTGCGCGACCGCGACCGCGAAGTCGACCAGATCTACAACGCGCTCTTCCGCGTCCTGCTGACCCACATGCTCGAGGATCAGCGCAACATCACGGCCTGCATGCATCTGCACTTCATCGCCAAGAACATCGAGCGCATGGGCGATCATGCCACGACGATTTCCGAGCAGGTCATCTATCTCGTGACCGGCTCCATGCCCGAAGAGGCGCGGCTCAAGGACGACCGCACGCCTTATGTCGCCTCTCCCAAGAGCTGAACGAGGTCAGACATGCTCGCGCAGCGCCAACCCGTGATCGTTCTGGTCGAGGACGAGAGCGCCCAGCGCGAGGTGCTCTCCTACAACCTCGAGGCGGAGGGGTTCACCGTCGTTCCCGCCACCTCGGGCGACGAGGCGCTGATCGTTATCCGCGAAGAGACGCCCGACCTGATCTTGCTCGACTGGATGCTGCCGGGCGTCTCGGGGATCGAGGTCTGCCGCCAGATCAAGGCCCGGCCCGAGACGCGCGGCATCCCGGTCGTGATGATCTCGGCGCGCTCCGAGGAACTCGACCGCGTGCGCGGGCTCGAGACGGGCGCCGACGATTATGTCGTGAAGCCCTATTCGGTGGCCGAGCTGATGGCGCGGCTGCGCGCGCTCCTGCGCCGCACCCGCCCGGCGGCGATGGGCGAGCAGCTCGTGTTCGAGGACATCCTGCTCGATGCGGCCGAGCATCGCGTCTATCGCGCCGGCAAGCCCGTCAACCTCGGCCCGACGGAATTCCGCCTGCTCTCGACGCTGATGGAAAAGCCCGGCCGGGTCTGGAGCCGCGAGGCGCTGCTCGACCGGGTCTGGGGACGCGACATCTATGTCGATACCCGTACGGTCGATGTCCATATCGGTCGGCTGCGCAAGGCGCTGATGCGCGAGGGCGGCGAGGATCCGGTGCGCACGGTGCGGGGCGCGGGCTACGCGCTCGGCTGATCGCGCCCCTTGGCGGGCAGGGCGGGGGCGTGATAGGCTGCGCGCGCATTTCAGCGCCTGCTCGCCCTTTTCAGGACCGATCCCTTGCCCCTGTCTTCCCCCCCTGCCCTGGTGGGCGGCGCCCCCATCCTGCTGACCGGCGGGGCGGGCTACATCGGCTCTCATACCTTCGTTGCGTTGCGCGAGGCCGGGCATGATCCGGTCATCCTCGACAGTTTCGCCAACGCCCGCGCTGACATCCCCGCCCGGCTCGAACTGCTGACCGGCGCGCCGGTCGAGGTGATCCGCGCCGATGTGCGCGACCGCGCGGCCCTCGATGCCGCCTTCGCCGCGCACCGCTTCGATGCGGTCATCCACTTCGCGGCGCTGAAATCGGTGGGGGAGTCGGTGCGCGCGCCCCTTGCCTATGCCGAGGTCAACATCGGCGGGCTTGTCACGCTCCTGCAGGCGATGCAGGCGGCCGGCGTGCGGCGGATCGTCTATTCCTCATCCGCGACCGTCTATGCCGAGAGCGCGACCATGCCCCTGACCGAACAGGCCCCGCTTGGCGGCGTGTCGGGATACGCCTTCACCAAGCGGGCAGGCGAAGAGATCCTCGCCCGACTCGGGGCATCGGAGCCGGGCTGGCAGATCGGGGTCTTGCGCTATTTCAATCCGGCCGGGGCGCATCCGACGGGGCTGATCGGCGAGGATCCGGCCGGTGTGCCCGCGAACCTCGTGCCCTATCTCGCGCAGGTTGCGCGGGGGGATCTGCCAGTGCTGCGCGTCTTCGGCACCGACTGGCCGACGCCGGACGGCAGCGGCGTGCGCGACTACATCCACGTCATGGATCTGGCCGAGGGGCATGTCGCCTCGGTCGCGGCGCTGCTCGGGGGCGCTGAGGGGCATGTGCTGAACCTCGGCACCGGGCGGGGGGCGTCGGTGTTCGAGGTGCTGAAGGCCTATGAGAGTGCGGTGGGCCGCGCCCTCCCGTGGGTGGCGGCCCCGCGCCGGCCGGGCGACCTTGCGGCCTATTGGGCGGACCCTGCGCGGGCCGAAGCGGTGCTCGGCTTTCGCGCGCGGCGCTCGCTGGCCGATATCTGTACCTCGAGCTGGAGCTTCGCCCGGCCGCGCGGCTGAACCGCTCAGCCCCGCGCCGAGACGCGCCGCGCAGCCTCTGCGACCTCGTGCACGAGGGTCGCGCCCATCGAGCGGAAGGTCATGAGGACAACCGCCTCAGCCCCCTCGCGCAGCAGAAGCCCCGGCAAGTGGTTGATCTGCGTGCGCACCGCCCGACCGGGTGGCAGCGCCCCCTCGCGACAATCGACCGGCACGAGGCGCGCGAGCACATCCGCGATACCCCGGCCGCCGAGGCGCAGCGCGGCCCAGCCATCGGACTGGTCGGTGACGGCCGCCGCCGCGCGCACATCATCGCTCGGGGCGGCCCCGATGAGAAAGGCAACATCGCGCCCCGCCCAGACCATCCGGCCGGCCGTGCCCGGGCGCACCTCGGAGGGCGCGGGAAAGACGAGGCCTGCAGCCAGAAGGGCCGCATCGAGCGCCGCCCGCCGCCCGGGCAGCGGGGCCACGGAATGGATCGGGCCGAGGTCGGCCTCGGACAGTTCGAAACGTCCGACCGTCAGCGGCACATGCCCCGCAAGGGGGGTAAGCGCAATCAGTTCAGCCACGCATCCGCCCTCCGTCGGGGTCGAGGAATACCGGGTTCGTCACGGTGCAGAGGATCTCGGACTTGCGCAGGTGATCGACCGCGCGCACCGTCTGACCCATGCGGGTGCGCCCGTCGCGCAGGAAGGCAAGGCCGAGCGCGCCGCCGAGGGTCTGCGACCAGCAGACCGAGGTGACATAGCCCTGATCATTCACGCGCACCGCCGCGTCGGTCGCGCCGAAGAGATGCGCCCCGGCCGTCAGCTCGGCCTTGGCATCAACGGGGCGCAGCCCCACCAGTTCCTCGCGCCCCGGCCCGACCATGCCCGGCCGCTGCGCCGCCGCCTTGCCGATGCAGTCCTTGGCGGCGCTCACCATCTTGCCAAGGCCCACATCGGCCGCCGTCACGCGGCCGTGGATCTCGGCGTGGGTGATGAAGCCCTTCTCGATGCGCAGCACGTTCAGCGCCTCCATCCCGTAGGGCCCGCCCCCCATCGTCTCGGCCCGCGCCACGAGGTCGCGGAAAAGCGCGGCACCGTAGCGGGCGGGCACCGCGATCTCGTACCCTTCCTCGCCCGAGAAGGAGATGCGGAAGAGCCGCCCCCGCACGCCCATCACGCCGACCGGCCCGCAGGCCATGAAGGGGAAGGCCACGGGGTCTACGGGCGCATCGAGCACGCCCGAGAGCAGCGCGCGCGCCTTGGGCCCCGCCACCGCGAACTGCGCCCACTGTTCGGTGACCGAGATCATCCGCACGTCCCAGCCCGCGCAGAAGGCCTGATGGACGAAATCGAGGTGGCGCATCACCAGCCCGGCGGCGGCCGTCGTCGTCGTCATCAGGAAGTGGTCGGGTGCGAGCCGCGCGCTCGTGCCGTCGTCGAGCACATGGCCGTCCTCGCGCAGCATCAGCCCATAGCGCACGCGGCCGACCGGCAGGGTCGAAAAGGTGTTGGTGTAGACGAAATCGAGGAACCGCCCCGCATCCGCCCCCTGAATGTCGATCTTGCCGAGGGTCGAGACATCCGCCACCCCGACGCAGCCCCGCACCATCGCGACCTCGCGGTCGCAGGCCTCGCGCCATGTCGTCTCGCCGGGGCGCGGGAAGTAGGAGGGGCGATACCACAGCCCTGCCTCGATCATCGGCGCGTGCCGCTCGACCGAGGCGGCGTGCGAGGTGAGGAAGCGCTGCGGGGCAAAGCCCGCCCCCCGCCCGCCGGCCCCCATCGCCGCGATCGAGACGGGCGTGTAGGGCGGGCGGTAGGTGGTGGTGCCCGTCTCGGCGATGCCCCGCCCGGTCGCATCGGCAAGCACCGCAAGCGCCGCGACGTTCGAGTTCTTGCCCTGATCGGGCGCCATGCCTTGGGTCGTGTAGCGCTTCATGTGCTCGACGCTGACGAAGTTCTCCTGCGCCGAGAGGCGGACATCCTTCACCGTCACGTCATTGGCGAAGTCGAGCCACGCCCGCCCCTTGCCCGCCTCGACGGCCCAGAGCGGCGCGATTTCATAGCGCCCGTCCTCGGCGCGCGGGGGGGCCATCGGCACCGGGCGGCGGCCCAGATCGGCGAGTGCGGCCTCGGCCGCGGCGATCCCGCCCTGCAAGGCCCCCGCGGTCGAGAACACCCCCGCCGCCGCACCCGTGGCCGCAAGGCCCGGCACCGCGCCCTCGGCCGGCACGAAGGCCGCGATCTCGGGGTTCCAGACGGGGCGGCCGTTCATGTGGCAGGTCAGATGCACCGACGGGTTCCACCCGCCCGAGACCGCGAGGCAGTCGGCCGCGATCTCGCGCGTCGTCCCGCCCTCGCGGATGGTGATGGCGCGAAGCCCGCCGCGCCCGTGCGTATCCACGACCTCGGCGCCCGAGTGGACGGCGAAACCCGGCTCGGGCGGCTGGCCCGGGCGCGAATCGATCAGCGCCGCGACCTCTACGCCTGCGGCCGCGAGCATCCGGCCCAGCCGCCGCCCGCCGTCGTTGTTGGCAAAGATCGCGACACGCTGTCCCGCCGCGACCCCGAAACGGTTGAGATAGGCCGCAACCGCCCCCGCCAGCATGATGCCGGGCCGGTCGTTCATCGGAAAGGCGATCGGGCGTTCGAGCGCGCCCGCGGCAAGGATCGCGCGCCGCGCCACGATGCGCCAGAACGTCTCGCGCGGGAGATCGCCCGGATCGGCCAGATGCAGCCCCGTGCGTTCGAGCGCGCCGAAGGTGCCATTGTCATAGGCCCCCGTCACGGTCGTGCGCAGCATGAGGCGCACGTTGGGGAGCGTGGCGAGTTCGGCCGCCGCCTCGGCCGCCCAGAGATGCCCGGGCCGGCCGTCGACCTCGGTCCCATCGGCCAGAAGCCGCCCGCCGGGCAGCGCGCCCTCATCGGCGAGGATCACCTCGGCCCCCGCCCGCCCGGCCGCGAGCGCCGCGGCGAGGCCCGCGGGCCCCGCCCCGATCACCAGCAGGTCGCAGAACGCGAAGGCCTTTTCATAGACCCCCTCGTCATGGCGGCGCGACAGCGCGCCAAGCCCCGCCGCGCGCCGGATCAGCGGCTCATAGAGCCCCTCCCAGAACTTTCGCGGCCACATGAAGGTCTTGTAGTAGAACCCCGCCCCGAGGAAGGGGTGCAGAAGGTCGTTGACCGCGAGCAGGTCGAGCCCGAGCGAGGGCCAGCGGTTCTGGCTGGCGACCTCGAGCCCATCGAACACTTCCTGCACGGTCGCACGCACGTTGGGCGTGCGCTGCGCGCTCTCGAGCACGGTCACGAGCGCGCCCGGCTCTTCGGATCCCGCCGTCAGGATGCCGCGCGGCCGATGATACTTGAAGCTGCGCCCGACCACGCGCTGCCCCGAGGCGATCAGCGCCGAGGCCACCGTGTCGCCCGCAAAGGCCGCGACCTCGCGCCCGTCGAAGCGAAAGCGCAGCGGGCGGCTGCGGTCGATCAGCCCGCGCCCCTCGATCCGCCGCCCGCTCATTCCCGGCCCCCGAGATCGGCCACCGCGACGGCGCCGTGGATGGCATGGCTGACCGTGTCGCGGTCGACCGCGATCCAGCTCGCGCAGGGCTCGTGATACCACAGGTCGCGCAACCGCCCGGCCGGGTTGTCGCGCAGGTGCAGATAGGCGTCCCAGGCCGCCGGGGGCGCGTCGGCCGCCGGGCGGTGCAGATAGTCCTCGGCGCCATAATAATAGAACTCGCGCCGGTCGCGGGTGCCGCAGAGTGGGCAGGGGATGCGCATCGGATCCTCAGTGCAGGTTGTGCTGGCTGCCCGTGCCTTCCTCGTCGAGGATATGGCCCGTGGCGAAACGATCGAGGCGGAAGCGCCGGGCGACCTCGTGCGGGGTGCCCGTCGCCATCAGATGGGCCATGCACCAGCCCGAGGCGGGCACCGCCTTGAAGCCGCCGTAGTTCCAGCCGCAGTCGATGAAGAGGCCATCGACCGGCGTGCGGTCGATGATGGGGCTGCCGTCGGGCGTCATGTCCATGATACCCCCCCAGGATCGAAGCACCTTCGCCCGCCCGATCATGGGCATGAGCGTCATGCCCGCCTCCATCACATGTTCGACCATCGGCAGGTTGCCGCGCGCGGCGTAGGAGGCGTAGAAGTCGAGATCGCCGCCGAAGACGAGGCCGCCCTTGTCGGACTGGCTGATGTAGAAATGCCCCATGCCGAAGCTCACGACATGGTCGATCACGGGCTTGAGGCCCTCGGTGACGAAGGCCTGCAGGATGTGGCTCTCGACCGGCAGGCGCAGCCCCGCCATCGCCGCGACCTGCCCCGAGCGCCCGGCGACGACGATCCCGACCTTGCCCGCCCGGATCGGGCCGCGCGTCGTCTGCACGCCGGTGACGCGCCCGCCCGCGGTGTCGATCCCCGTCACCTCGCAGTTCTGGATCAGATCGACGCCCAGCCGGTCCGCCCCCCGCGCATAGCCCCAGGCGACGGCATCGTGGCGCGCCGTGCCGCCGCGGGGGTGATAGAGCGCGCCATAGATCGGAAAGCGCGTCTGCTCGAAATCGAGATAGGGCAGCATCGCGCGCACCCCCGCCCGGTCCAGCAGGATCGCATCGTCGCCCTGGTTGATCATCGCATTGCCGCGCCGGGCAAAGGCGTCGCGCTGGCCGTCGGAATGGAAGAGGTTGATGAGCCCGCGCTGCGAATGCATGACGTTGTAGTTGAGGTCGCGCTCGAGACCCTCCCAGAGCTTGAGCGAATGGCTGTAGAACTCGCTGTTGCCGGGCAGGAAGTAGTTCGCGCGCACGATCGTGGTGTTGCGCCCGATGTTGCCGCTGCCGAGCCAACCCTTTTCCAGCACGGCGATGTTGCGCAGCCCGTGGTTCTTGGCGAGGTAATAGGCGGTCGAGAGGCCGTGCCCGCCGCCGCCGATGACGATGGCGTCATAGGCGGCCTTGGGCTCGGGCGTGCGCCACGCCGGCCCCCAGCCCCGGTTCCCCGTAAGCCCCTCGGTCAGGATCCTCAGTGCAGAATAGCGCATAGCCCCCCCGCCGTCCGCCCTGCCCTTCCCTAGCAAGGGCTCGGGTGCCTGTTCAACCGGACTTCGCAGCAGACGGGCGCGCGGACTTGGCCAAATCGTCGCGGAGCGCCCGCCTCAGGCGGCGTCGAGCGCGCCGCGCAGCCCCGTCTGCAGGCGCGACAGGCCCGGCGCAAGCGGATGGAGCGCCGCCTGGAGCGAATGGTAGATGTCGGGCTTGCCGCGGAAAAGCCGCGCCGAGGGGCGCCCGTCTTCGCCGATCTCGGGCAGCCAGCCACCGCGACGGGTGTCGATGTAGTGCTCTGCCGCAAAGCGCCAAAGACGTTCATACCATTCTGAATCAGTTGGTTGAGCGCCGATTTTCATGAATGCGGCCAGCGCCCCGATGGCCTCGGTCACGGGCCACCAGAGGCGGTCGCGCAAGCTCGGGCGGCCATCGAGATCGAGGGTATAGAGAAACCCGCCCTGGTTCAGCCAGCCATCCGTCAACGCCTGCTCCATCAGGCGCCGCGCGATCGCGGGGGCGTCGGTGGCGGGACGTCCGGCCAGATCCCAGTGCTGCAGCATGAGGCGCGCGAGTTCAAAGGAATGGCCAGGCGTCGTGCCGGGCGGGCGGAACATCTGATCTCCGCGATAGGCGGGATCGACCTGCCAATCGGCATCGTAGTGTTCGGGGATGCGCCAGCCATGCCGCGGCGCGATGCGCGCAGTGAAGAAGTCGAGCATCTTGCCGGCACGCAGGAGATGCACCTCCTGGCCCGTCGCTTCGTAAGCGGCCAGAAAGGCCTCGATCCCGTGCATGTTGGCGTTCATGCCGCGATAGGTCGAGAAAGGCTGCCAGTCTCGCGTCATCTCATCGCGCAAGAGCCCGCGGGCTTCGTCCCAGAAATGCCGCTCGATCACCCCGATGGCGTCCGAGATGAGCGCGCGCGCATCAGGATGACCGGCAACATGCGCGCTCGCGCCCGCCAGAACCACGAATACGTGACCATAGGCGAGCTTGGTGTCTGTGACGATCCGTCCGGGTGCAACAGCCCAGAAATACCCGCCATGCGCCGGATCGCGGTGCTGCGCCCCGAGGAAAGCCAGCCCCGCATCGACGACCGGCGCCGCATCGGCCATGCCCGCCGACAGGGCGAGCGCGTAGGAATGCACGAGCCGTGTCGTGGTGTGCAATTCCTGCGGGGCGCCAGCGATCGGGGTTCCGTCGGCCTCGAGCACGTCGAACCCGCCATCCTCGCGCAAGCTCGGCCGGAAGAAGGCAAGCTGCCGTCGTGCCTCGGCGCGCAGAAAGGCACGGTGGACGGGGTCGTGAAGCGGATGCCCCCCGCCGTCACCGGACGCAAAGATCGCTTCCCCCATGACTGCCCCCCTTTTATCCGCCTGTGTCAGTGTCCGACTAGCACGGGCGGCGAACCGCTCGGAAGCCCCGCGAAGACGGGTAAAGATCAGCTGCGCGCCGTGCCGCCCGCGTGATAGAGCGCGACATAGGCGCTCTGAGAGGGGCCATCGAGCGTGCTCTCGCGCCAGGTTGCGCGGTCGAGCCAGGCGGGGTTGATCTCGAGCCCCCAGCCCGGCGCGTCGGGCACGGTGACATGGCCATCCGCCACCGCGAAGGGATCGCCGAGGAACAGGCCGCGCTGCCAGGGATAATAGTCGTCCCCCTCGATCGAGAGTTCGAGATAGGGCCCCGCGTTCGGGATCGCGGCCAGCAGATGCATGGTGCACATCGTCACGAGCGAGAGGTTCGCCGCATGGGGCGTGCAGGGCAGCCCCGCCTCGGCCGCCATCTCTGCGACCTTCAGCGTGCGGACCATGCCGCCCATGTACATGACGTCGGGCTGGACGACATCGACTGCACGCATCGCGATCATCCGCTTCCAGGTGGCAAGGTCCCAGTCCTGCTCGCCCCCCGTCACGTCGAGATCGAGCGCCGCCGTCACCGCCTGCGTCGCCTCAAGATCCCAATAGGGCACGGGCTCTTCGTAATGGCCGATGCCGTGGTCCTGCAGCATCCGCCCGACCTCGATCGCGCGCGCGACCGAAAAGCCCGAATTGGCATCGACGAGCTTGTCGATGCCGTCGCCAAGGGCGCGCGCGACGACGGGGATGATCGCCTCGGTCCGGCCCGGCCATTCGTCGACATCGGCGCCGCATTCGGCGCCGACGCGCCATTTCGCGGCCGTGAAGCCCTGCTCGGCGCAGAGCCGCTTCAGCCGCTCAGCCTCGGTCTCGGGGGTGATATCGCGCTTCATCGAACTGGCATAGGCGCGCAGCCGCCCCGGGCTGCCGCCCAAAAGCCGCGCCACCGGCTGGCCCGCACGCCGCCCGGCCATGTCCCAGAGCGCGGTATCGAGGCCCGCCAGCGCCCGGCAGCGGTAGCTTCCCGGAAACTTGTGCTCGCGCCGTTCAACCCGGTCGATCAGCGCCCCGATGTCGGTGCAATTGGCCCCGAGCACCCAGGGCGCGACCTGTCGGTGCAAAACGGCGGCGGTGATGTCCGCGTTGTAGGTCGAGGTCTGCCCCCACCCCACCACCCCGTCCTCGGCGGTCGCGCGCACGAAGCAGACGAATTCGTCATGGAACGTCTCGAGCCTGACAATCGGCGACATGGGCACCCACTCCTGCTGCCCGCCGGGTTCGGTTCGGGCCGCGCCCATCTTCCGCCTTCGCCGCGCCGCGTCAAGCTGACGCCCCGGAACACGGCAGGCTGCGGCGGGTCGCCGTGCCGTGGGTTCCGCCGAATGGCTGAGAGGAGGTCCGCCCCGCGGTACAGAGAGTGATGCCGAAATCGCCGCAGCCTCGCCGATCACACCCTGATCACGGAGGCTGATCACGGAAGTGCGATGGAATCTCTTCCCATGCGGCCCTAGCATGCTGGGATTGCTGAGTTTGGGGGGGGGGGCGATGGGGTTTCTGGCCGAAATGCGGGCGATCGTTGGGGATCGGCAGGTGCTCGTGGGCGCCGATGCAGGGGGTTATGGGCGCGAATGGACACGGAAATACCACTGGCAGCCGATGGCGGTGGTGCGCCCGGGTTCGACCGCCGAGGTTGCGGCTGTCGTCCGGGCAGTGACGCGGGAGGGTCACGCTGTCGTGCCGGTGGGCGGGAACACCGGACTGACGGGGGCGACCTACGCCGAGGGTGCGGTGATGGTCTCGCTCGAGCGGATGAACCGGATCGAGGCGGTGAACCCCGACGCGCGCACGGCAATCGTCGAGGGCGGGGTGGTGGTGGCTGCGCTGCACGCGGCGGCGGATTCCCATGATCTGGTCTTTCCGCTGAGTTTCGGTGCGCGCGGGTCGGCGATGATCGGAGGATGCCTCGCGACCAACGCGGGCGGGTCGAACGTGCTGCGCTACGGCTCAACCCGCGGCCTCTGCCTCGGGATCGAGGCGGTGCTGGCGGACGGGCGCGTGCTCGATCTGATGATGGCGCTGCACAAGGACAATTCGGGCTATGCGCTGAAGGACCTCTTCATAGGTTCGGAGGGCACGCTCGGGATCATCACCCGCGCTGTCCTGAAGCTTTTTCCCAAGCCGCGCGCCTATGCGACCGCGCTTGTCGCGATGCACGGCCTCGCACCGGCGCTCGCGCTCCTCAACCGCTTGCAGGAGATGAGCGGCGGCGGCGTCGAGGCCTTCGAATACATGCCCGATCTCTATGCCGCCCGGCTGGCAAGATACCGGCCCGATCTTGCCTTTCCCTTCCCGCCGGACACACCGGCGACGATCCTTGTCGAGATCGGCGCGACCGCGCCGCTATTCTGTGGGGCCGGGACGGATGGCACCATTCCGCTCGCGAACCTGCTCGAGGATGCGCTCGCAGAGGCGATCGCGGCGGGGGAGGCGCGCGACGCCGTCATTGCCACGACCGGCGCTCAGCGCGCCGCCTTCTGGGCACGCCGCGAGGCTGCGGCCGAAATCACCCTCACCGAGACGCCGATCGTCGATACCGACGTGGCAGTGCCGCTTGACCGGGTCGAGACGTTCCTTGGCCAGATGCGCGTACGTCTGGCCGCGATCGACCCCGCTGCGCGCGACATGGTGGTCGCCCATCTGGGGGACGGTAACCTGCACTACACGGCCTATCCCTCGCGCGACGATCCGGCTCTGGCCGAGACGATCCGCGCCGCAGTCGACGCGGTCGCGACGGCGCTCGGGGGCAGTTTCTCGGCCGAACACGGCGTCGGCCTCTCGAAGCGTGCGGCGATGGCGCGCCACAAGGATCCTGTCGCCCTCGACCTCATGCGGGCGGTCAAGCGATCCTTCGACCCTGCGGACCGCATGAACCCCGGCAAGCTGCTGCCGTGACCATCACAGGCCGCGGGTGGCTGAGCTGCCGCCGGTTTCGTGGACACGAAGATAAGGTCGTGACCAAGGAACCGGAGAGTGGATCTGGGCTTTGTTGCACAAATCGCCTGAGGGGATTCATGTCGTGAATCCAGCGTGCTAGCTGGAGGCCATGAGCAGGCCGACACCCCCGACCTTCAAGACCAGGAACTGGCCGAGCTACAACGAAGCGCTGAAGCGCCGCGGCTCGCTGACGATCTGGTTCGATCCAGCCATGACCTGGGCTGCTGCCCCCACCGGGAGGCGTGGGCGGCGACCCGACTACAGCGACGCCGCGATTCAGACCTGCCTGACGATGAAGGTGCTGTTCGGCATGGCGCTCCGCCAGGCCACAGGGTTCGTCGAGAGCCTGTTGGAGTTCATCGGCCTGGACTGGGCCGTGCCGGACTTCAGCACGCTGTCGCGGCGGCAGAAGACCTTGAAGGTGAACGTTCCCTACCGTGGGTCGGACGGTCCCCTGCACCTGCTGGTCGACAGCACCGGGATCAAGGTCGAGGGCGAAGGCGAGTGGAACGCCCGCAAGCACGGCGGCTCGAAACGGCGGGTCTGGCGCAAGATCCATATCGGGATCGACGAGAAGTCGCAGGAAATCCGGGCCGCCGAGTTCACGACCAGCGATGTTGGTGACGCGCCCATGCTGCCCGAACTGCTCAGCCAGGTCCCGCCCGACCAGGAGATCGCCAGCGTCACCGCTGATGGTGCCTTCGACACCCGCAAGTGTCATGACGCCATCGCCGCCCGTGGGGCAGCGGCCGTCATACCTCCCCGCAAGAATGCCAAGCCTTGGAAACCCGACACCGCCGGGGCCATCGCCCGCAACGAGATCCTGCGCGCATCGAAGCGCGTCGGTCGAGCCATCTGGCGACGATGGAGCGGCTATCACCGCCGAAGTCGCGCAGAGACCAAGATGCACTGCCTCAAGCTACTGGGCCAGAGACTGTCCGCTCGCGACTTCGACCGTCAGGTTGGGGAGTTCCAGGTCCGTGTTGCCGTGCTCATTGGCTTCACCGCGCTCGGCACGCCCATCACAGAGGTCGCAGGATAAGTCTGGCCGGGGAACGGGGAACCCTGTCCGTCACCCGATTTGTGCAACATGTGTAACCGCCCCTTGCGCAAGAGGGATTTTTCGGAGCTGGTTCTGGCGCGTCATCGGGTGCTGACATGTGTCCGGCCTCTGTTGCGGCCATTTGCATGCCGCGGGCCCGTATGGTGTTCGCAGGTCGGGTCCAGATCAAAGCCGCGTGCTCGACGGCACTCTGTTGCACCCTGGGTCTCCCGATCCCGTCTCACGATCTTTGCGCCAAACTTCTCCTTGCCCTCTTCCGCTCCGACGCCCTCGCGACCGTGACGGCTTATGCCACCGCGGCCGGAGACGGGTAGACGCCGCCCCGGGCCAATGAGCCATTGGGCGCCATTGATTCGAGCACAATGGCGAATGCCCAGACGATCCGCGCCATCTTGTTCGCCAGCGCCACCCGCACCAGCATCGGTGGCTTGCGCTTGAGCATCTCTCCCAGCCAAGTGCCGGGCTGAGCCGCAGCATGGACATGCCGCTTGATGATGACGCTATTGGCGCCGATGACCAGCAGCCGTCTGAGAGATCGCTCGCCCATCTTTGTCGTGGCCCCGAGCCTCTGCTTGCCGCCGGTGGAATGCTGTCTCGGCGTCAGGCCGAGCCACGCGGCGAAGTCGCGCGCCTTCCGGAACGCGTCAGGCGGCGGCGCGAGGACCGCGATGGCCGTGGCGATCAGGGGACCGACGCCGGGCACCATCATCAACCGGCGCGCCGTTTCGTTCTCTTTGGCACGCCGGGCGATTTCAGCATCGAGCACGCCGATCTCGGCCTCGAGATGGGTGAGCGCCTCGACCAGCACCTTCAACGTTGCAATGGCATCGGCAGGCAGACCGCTGTCCGGGTTCTCGACGATAGCGATCAGGCGCGCGGCGTTGGCTGCGCCTTGTGGCACGATCTGCCCGAACTCGCCCAGATGGCGGCGCAGCGCATTGATCGCTTGCGTGCGCTGCCGGATCAGCAACTCGCGGATCCGGAAGACCATCGCAGCCCCTTGGGTCTCTTCGCTCTTCACGGGAACGAAGCGCATCGTCGGACGCTGGGCAGCCTCGCAGATCGCCTCCGCATCGGCAGCATCGTTTTTCTGCCGCTTGACGAACGGCTTGACATAAGCAGGCGGAATCAACCGCACCTCATGGCCCAGCTTCCCGATCTCGCGGCCCCAGAAATGGGCGCCCCCACATGCTTCCATGGCAACGACGCAGGGCTGCAACTGACTGAAAAAAGACAGAACCTGATCCCGTCTCAGCTTCTTGCGCAGAACTGCCCGCCCCGAGACATCAGCGCCA
>JBIKVM010000045.1:0-17383 GCA_044356825.1 Limisphaerales bacterium | reverse complement strand
GAACCCGATCTTCAACGTCCTCGACCGCAACCGGGTGAAGCGGCGTCCGATCGTGCCCGGCGAGGCCTTCGAGCCTGCTCTGCCCGACGGCAGCCCGTCGGGGCTCGAGGTCGAGGCGTTCGAGGTTGCGGGCAAGGTCGCTTGGTACATGGAGGGGGTGTCGGGTATGGCGCGCGAGACGCCGGGCGACACGCTTGGTCTGACGCTGCGGCCCAAGGGTCAGCCCGGCCCGGTCGTGCATGTGCTGACGGCCTGCGCGCGGATCGATGCGCCCTTGCGGGCGCGGCTCGATGGCGCGGATCTCGTGTTCTTCGATGGCACGCTCTGGACCGATGACGAGATGGCGCGCGAGGGCCTCGGCCAGAAGACGGGCCGCTCGATGGGCCATGTCGCGATGTCGGGGCCCGAGGGGGCGATCGCGGGTCTCGAGGGGCTACGGATTGGCCGCAAGATCTTCGTGCACATCAACAATTCCAACCCCGTCCTGCTCGACGGCTCGCCCGAGCGCGCGGCTGCGACCGCCGCCGGCTGGACGATCCCAACCCTGAACGAGGTCTTCGTGCCATGAACGATCTGTCTGCCCCCCCGGTCGAACCCCGCGAGCCGCTCGATAGTGCCGATGCAATGGAGCGCCGGCTGCGCTGGATCGGCGCGACGCGCTATCACGCGCTGCACCCTTTCCACCGCATGCTGCACGGCGGCCAGCTGACACGCGGGCAGGTGCAGGCCTGGGCGTTGAACCGCTATTGCTATCAGTCGATCATCCCGATCAAGGACGCGGTCGTGATTTCGCGCTTCCGCGACCGGATGATCCGCCTCGAATGGCGCCACCGGATCGAGGATCACGACGGCGGCTTCGACACCGAAGGCGGGATCGAGCGCTGGCTGAAGTTGACTGACGGCCTCGGGCTTGATCGTGATTATGTCGAGTCCCTAGCGGGAGCTCTGCCCGCGACGCGATTCGCGACCGAGGCCTACGTCCATTTCGTGCGCGAACGCAGCCCGCTCGAGGCCATCGCCTCCTCGCTCACCGAGCTTTTCGCACCCAGGCTGCACGAAGAACGCATTTCGGGCATGCTTGAGCACTATGATTTCATCAAGCCCGATATCATGACCTATTTCCAGCGCCGCCTCGATCAGGCGCCTCGGGATGCGGAGTTTGCCCTGAAGTATGTACGCGAACATGCCCACACCCCCGCCGAGCGGCAGGCGGTATGCGATGCGCTGACCTTCAAGACGAACTGCCTGTGGGTGCAGCTCGATGCGCTCCACCATGCCTATGTCAACGGGCACATCCCCCCCGGCGCCTTCCGCCCCGAGGGGATGTGATGGCGCAGGCAGCACTTTCGCCGCGAAGTGTCGTCCGGCTGCCGCGCCATGTTCTGTTGCGCCACGACAAGGTGCGCGGCCGCTGGGTGCTGCTTGCGCCCGAACGCGTGCTCGTGCCCGATGACATCGCGGTGGCGGTGCTGCAGCGGCTCGATGGCGTGCGCACGCTGCGCGAGGTTGCCGATGCGCTCGCGGCCGACTACGCGGCACCACCCGAGCTGATCCTGAACGACGTGATCGCGCTGCTCCAGGGGCTCGCGGACAAGAACTTCCTCACGGCAACCGAGGTGACACCGCATGAATGAGCTGACCCCCGCCGCGCAGATCGGCCCCGCCACGGGCGAGACCTACGCGATTCCGCTGGCGGTGCTCGCCGAGTTGACGCACCGCTGCCCGCTTCAGTGCCCCTATTGCTCGAACCCGGTCAACCTCGACCCCTCCTCGAGCGAACTGACGACCGAGGAGTGGCTGCGCGTCATCGACGAGCTGGCCGAAATCGGGGTGCTCCAGATCCACCTCTCGGGCGGCGAACCGGCGGCGCGCAAGGATCTCGAGCAGATCGTCGCGGCCGCGAACCGCGCGGGTCTCTACACAAACCTCATCACCTCGGCTGTGATGCTCGACCGCAAGCGGCTGGATGCGCTCGCAGATGCGGGGCTGAACCACGTCCAGATCAGCTTTCAGGGCGCCGAGTCGGGGGTCGCCGACCGGGTCGGCGGGTTCCGAAACGGGCATGCGCGCAAGCTCGAGGTCGCGGGCTGGGTGCGCGAGCTTGGCCTGCCGCTGACCGTCAACGCCGTGATGCACCGCCAGAACCTGCACCAGCTGCCTGAGATGATCGACATGGCCGTGGCCCTCGGCGCCGGGCGGATCGAGGTCGCGAACGTGCAATACTACGGCTGGGCGCTGAAGAACCGGCGCGCGCTCATGCCGACCGAGGCGCAGGTCGAGGAATGCCTGCGCATCGTCGAGGCCGCGCGGATCAGGCTGCACGGCATCCTCGAGATCGACCATGTGCTGCCCGACTATTACGCCGACCGGCCGAAGGCCTGCATGGGGGGGTGGGCGCGGCAATTCTTCAACATCTCGCCGCAGGGCAAGGTGCTGCCCTGCCATGCGGCCGAGACGATCACGACGCTGCAATTCGAAAGCGTGCGCGACCGCTCGATCGCCGACATTTGGCATAATTCGGCGGCCTTCAACGCCTTCCGCGGCACCGCCTGGATGCCCGAACCCTGCCGCGGCTGCGCCCACAAGGATGAGGACTTTGGTGGCTGCCGCTGCCAGGCCTTCGCGCTCACGGGGGATGCGCATGCGACCGATCCGGCGTGCGCCCTCTCTCCCCGCCATGCCGAGATCTTCCGTGTCGCCGCCGAGGAATCGGCCGAGCAGTCGGACCGCTTCATCTACCGCAACTTCTCGGGCGGCACGGCAGAGAAGGATGCACGCTGAGGGCACCCACCTCGAGGTCGGCGACGGGCATCGCATCTGGGTGCGGGTCTGGGGCAATCCTGCGGGAGTTCCGGTCGTTTTCCTCCACGGCGGGCCGGGCAGCGGCGCCTCGCCCGCGATGCAAGGGCTCTTCGACCCCGACCGCCACCGCGTCGTCTTTGTCGACCAGCGCGGCGCGGGGCGGAGCCTGCCGCCGCGCGTCCGGCACGCGAACACGACCGCCCATCTCGTGGCCGATCTCGAACGTGTGCGCGAGGCACTCGGGTTTGAGCGGTGGTTCGTCGTCGGCGGCTCGTGGGGGGCGACGCTCGGGCTTGTCTACGCCGAGGCCCACCCCGGGCGGGTGCGCGGCCTTGCGTTGCGCTCGGTCTTTCTCGGCACGCAGGACGAACTGCGCTGGGCCTTCGACACGGGGCTGCGCGCCTTCTTTCCCGCCCGCCATGCCGCGCTGCATGCCTTTGCCCGGGGCGGAGACAACCCGCTGAGCGGGATCTGGCAGGCGATCCTCGATCCCGATCCGGCCGTGCACCGCCCCGCGGCGCTGGCCTTCTATCGCGCCGAACGCGCGATGTCGGAGCTGCGCCCCCCCCCCGATGCGCCCGACCCGTCCGAAGGTGCGCCCCTGCCAGCGACGCCCTTCATGGAGGCGCATTACTTCGCGCACGACTGCTTTCTCGCGCCCGACCAAATTGTGCGCGACACGGGCAATCTGGCCGACATCCCCGCAGAGATCATCCAGCCTTTGCAGGATCTGCTCTGCCCGCCCGCGGCATCGGCGCGCCTTGTGGCGGGATGGCCGGCGGCGCGGCTCCTCATCGTGCCCGGCGCAGGCCACAGCGTACACCACCCCGAGGTCTTCGCCGCGCTGCGCGAGGCGATCGGGCGGCTCCTGTCATGAGTTGACGCGCACCTCGATCCGCGGCGCGCCATCCATCGCCTTGGCAAGGCGCGCGGCGATACGGTCGATGCCGGTCGCGTCGATCTCGGTGACCGCGCGCCAGGCATCGGCGCGCGGCGTCACCCCCGCCACACCCTCGGCGAGCGCAAGCACCAGCGCCTCTTCGGGGGCGAGTGGCCGTGCGAGGCGTTCGAGCATCCCGCGCCGGGCCCGTTCGAGCAGGTCGCCCCGCAACGCGCCGGCGAGCCAGTCGGGGCTGCGGGCGAAGATCCGCAGCGAGGCGGACGGGTCGGGGTCGCGCGCCGAGAGGAACACGAGGCTTCCGTCCACCCCGGCACGGCAGCGCACCCCATAGGCCCCGCCCTCGCGCCGGATCCTTTCGCGCAGCCAGAGCCATTCGAGCGCATGCGCGATCAGAGGCAGCGCGGGCTCATCCCCAAGGCGCACGCCAAGCCCCGCCGCACCTGCACCGGGTGCGGCCGTCCAGACCTCATCCCCGAGCGGGAGAGGCGCGCGCGGCGCGGCGGTGGGCGCGCGCCCGGCGGCTGGCGGAGGGGTGATCACGGAGCCGGGGGCTGAGGAGGGGGATACCACCAGCCGCGCCCCGCCCAGCAGGGCGTAGCGGACCGATGCGACTGCCTCGTGCGAGATGCCCTCGGGCAGCGGCCGGGCCAGCGCATGGGCGAGCGCGCCGCTCCCGCAAACCGCTGCCCGCAGACGCGAATCCATCCGCAGGTGCATGGGCAAGGCGGGGGGTGTGGGCAACCCGGCAGGTGGCAGAGCAGGGCCGTGGAAGATGCGCGCAAGGCGGGCATCGAGGCGGTCCGCGGCCTCTGCCCGAACGCTGCCGCGCAGGGCAAGAAAGGACGCCCCATCCCCCACGACAGGCTCCACCGCCAGGCCCGCCGCCCTCGCCCAGTGCCGCCCGAGCGCTCCCGCAATCGGAAGATCGCTGAGCCCTATCCCGCCGAGCGGCAGCACCAGCACCCGCCGCGCCGCACCGTCCGGCGCCTCTGCGATCAGATGCGCCGTCCCAACCATCGGTCGAAGCACCGGCAAGGGCGGCGGGGGCGGTGCCGGGGTGCTGCACGCGATCGCCACCGCAGGCGCGGCCCTGCGCGTCAGGCGGGACGCACGGCCGGGGGGCACCGGATCCGCAGGCGTCTGGCGCAAGGTGAGGCACACGCGATTTTCCGGCGCGAGCAGGCGGCCGAGATATCCCGCCGCCGTGGCAGGGTCGCGCGCCACAAGGCGGAGGGCCGCGATTTCCTGCGCGCGGTCGAGCGCGCGCGAGGGGTCGCCCCCTCGGCACCAGAGCGCGGCGATCCGCTCGTGCCGGTCCGGGCCGGTCTCGGCGGTGACGCTTTCGGCGAGGATCCCGACACGCGCCGCAAAGGCCGCGACCATCCGGGGCAGCGCAGCCTCCACCGCGTCATCGAGGGAGGCGCGCGCCTTTGCAATCGCGTCCGCATTGCGCGGGGCGAAGGTAAGGCGCAGATCCGGAACGGGGCCGTCAAGCCCGCCCAGCGCCGCCACCAGCGGCCAGCGCGTCCGGTCGGCAAAGGGTCCCTCGGGCCCGGCCATGACCTCGCGCAGGACCTCAGCGGTCAGGCTGCCGGATGCAGGCAATCGCCAGCCAACGCCAAGCGCCGCCGCGCCGGCCCCGATCGTGAGCGGGGGAGCAAACGCGGGGCCGGTGGCCGCCCGCGGTGCATCCTCGGGCGCGCGCGCCGCCGCCCCCCGCAGCATCGCATCGAGCCGATCAAGATCGGGCTCGGAGGGCGGCGGCCCGATCAGGTGAATGCGCATTCCGCCCGGATGGTAGAAGCGGGCGTGAAATGCCGCCACATCGGCGGGCGACAGTGCGGCAAGCGCCGCGGGCAGTCCCCCATGCGCCCGGGCGTGCGGCGATTCGGGAAAGAGCGCCCCGCGCAGACCCGCCAGCACGACGCGCGCGGGCTCCGCCCATTCGCCCGTCATTTCCCCGATGATGATCGCGCGCTCCTCCTCGAAGGCGTCGGGGCGCAGATCGGGCGAGAGGATCGCCTCGAGCATGAGCGACAGCGCCTCGTCCCGACCCGCGGCGCTCGCTGATGTCAGGTGATAGCTCGTCCGCTCGGCCCGCGTCGTGGCGTTGAGGTCGGTCACAGGCCCACCGAGCATCAGCTCGGCATAGAGATCATCGACCGGCCGCGGCCCGGAGCCGCGAAACACCAGATGTTCGAGGACATGCGCCACGCCGCTGTCATCCTGAACGGGGCACGACACCGTCACCGCCGCGGCGTGCGCGGCGTGGGCGTCATCGTCGAGCACGATTTCGGCGCCGCTTGCATGGCGCAGCCAGAAACTTGCGCCCCCGGCGGCAGTGCGGTACCGGGCAAGCTCGTTGAAGGCAGGGTGGCGCATTCGCATCCGCGCAGGCTATCGCAGCCCTCGACACATGACAGCCCCTCATGCGCAGAAGTTTTGGTCGTGCGCTGCGCCTAGTTGAGGCCCGCACCCCCGAACAGGACCGCGTGCATCGCCCGCCCAGGCATGAGCGTGAACGCCCCCGTGAGCACCAGCCCGAGGCCGTAGAGCCACCCCATCGCGCGGGAATGGGTGACGATATCGCCGCGATAGGCGGCATCGACCGCGCGAAAGAGGGTGTAGAGCGCGAGGACCGACAGCAGGTGAATCGGGCTGAAGGGGCCGAACCAGCGCAATTCGGTGATGAAGAGGCCCGACACCGCCACCGCCCCCATCAGCACGATATAGAGCCAGCCGAGCGCGCGGTGCGCCCCGCGCCCCTTGGGCAGCAGGAACTGCGCCCCGCCCGCGACCAGCGCGCCAATCGCCATGAAGGCATGCGCCGGAATGGGCTGCGGATGGGCCAGAAGGGGCGCGAGGTCGGCCATCAGGCGGCCCCGCCCGCGATCGCCTCTGACACGGCGCCGACGACCTCGGCCAGCACCCCCTCATCCTCGCATTCGGCCATCACCCGGATCAGCGGTTCGGTGCCCGAGCGGCGGATCAGAAGCCGCCCCGCCGCACCAAGCCGCGCCTCGGCCGCCGCTACCGCCGCGCGCACCGGGTCGGTCGCGAGCGGATCGGTCCCCGGCGCATAGCGCAGGTTGCGCAGCATCTGCGGGACGGGGGCGAACTGGCGCAGCGTCTCGGCCGCGCCCCGCCCGCTGCGCTGCATCTCCGAGAGGACCTGCAGCGCCGCCACCAGCCCGTCGCCCGTGGTGACATAATCGGTCATCACGATGTGGCCCGACTGCTCGCCGCCGAGGTTGAAGCCCCCCTCGCGCATGCGCTCGACCACATAGCGGTCGCCGACCGCGGTGCGTTCGAGCCCGACGCCGCGGGCCGCGAGAAAGCGCTCGAGCCCGAGGTTCGACATGACGGTGGCCACCAGCGCCCCGCCCCGCAGCCGCCCCTCGGCCGCCCAGCGGGCCGCGATCATCGCCATGATCTGGTCGCCGTCCGCGACCGTCCCGGCTTCGTCGATTATCATCACCCGGTCGGCGTCGCCATCGAGCGCGATGCCCACATCCGCCCCGTGCGCGACCACCGCCTCGGCCGCGGCGCGCGTGTCGGTCGAGCCGCAGCCGAGGTTGATGTTCGTCCCGTCGGGCGCGGTGCCGACCGGCACGACCTCGGCGCCAAGCTCCCACAGCACCTCGGGCGCGGTGCGATAGGCCGCGCCATTGGCGCAATCCACCACGACCTTCAGGCCCGAGAGCGGCCCGCGGCCCGAAAACGTCGTCTTGGCATATTCGACATAGCGGCCGCGGGCGTCATCGATCCGACGCGCGCGCCCGATCTCGGCCGGGGGCACGAGGACGGGATCGGCCGCGACATGGCCCTCGATCTCGGCCTCGGCCGCATCCGAGAGCTTGAAGCCGTCGGGGCCAAAGAACTTGATGCCGTTGTCGGCGGCCGGGTTGTGGCTGGCAGAGATCATCACGCCCAGGTCGGCCCGCATCGAGCGGGTGAGGAAGCCCACCGCCGGCGTCGGCACGGGGCCGAGCAAGAGCACGTTCATCCCCGTCGAGGTCAGCCCCGCCGTCAGCGCGTTCTCGAGCATGTAGCCCGACAGCCGCGTGTCCTTGCCGATGACGACGCGGTGGCCGTTCTGGCCGTCGCGGCGGAAATAGCGCCCGGCGGCGGCGCCGAGGCGCAGCGCCATCTCGGCCGTCATCGGATGGGTGTTGGCGGTGCCGCGCACCCCGTCGGTTCCGAACAGCCTGCGCGTCATGCCCCCTCCCCCGTCACCGACGCCCGCCAGAGCTCGAGCGCCTGGCGCGTCTCCCACACGTCGTGGACGCGCACGATCTGCGCGCCCTGCGCCGCCGCCGCGATGGCGACCGCGATCGAGCCGCCGAGGCGGCGGTCGGCGGGCGCCTCGGCGCCCATGCCGCCCAGCCGGCCGATGAAGCGCTTGCGCGAGGCGCCATAGAGCACCGCGCAGCCAAGCCCGTGCAGCGCCGAGAGACGCGCACCGAGCGCAAGGTTGTGCGCCGCGGTCTTGCCAAAGCCGATGCCGGGGTCGATCAGGATGCGCCCGCGCGCGATCCCCGCGGCCTCCGCCGCCGCGATCCGCTCCGCGAGCATCGCGCGCACGTCGAGCACGACATCGTCATAGCGCGGGTCGTTCTGCATCGTCTCGGGCGTGCCCTGCATGTGCATGAGGCACAGATGCACCCCCCTTGCGGCCACGAGCGGCGCGAGATCGGGGTCGAAGCCCAGCGCCGCGACGTCGTTGACCATGTCGGCCCCGGCGTCGAGCGCGGCCTCGGCCACCCGCGCCTTGCGCGTGTCGATCGAGATCGGGAGCCGCACCCCCGCCGCGCGCAGGCCCGCGATCAGGGGCGCGGTGCGCGCGATCTCCTCGGCGATGGGGACGGGCGCGGCGCCGGGGCGGGTCGATTCCCCGCCGATGTCGAGGATGTCGGCCCCCGCCGCCGCCATGGCGAGGCCCTGCGCCAGCGCCGCCTCGGGGTCGATGAACCGCCCGCCGTCCGAAAAGCTGTCGGGTGTCGCGTTCAGCACCCCCATCACCGCTGGCCGGTCGGTGCGGTGCCCCGGAAAGGGCGGGGGCGGCGCCGTCAGCGCGGCAAGGGCCGCGGGCGGAATCGCCTCGGGGGGCAGGATGCGGGGCGGCGCATCGCGTGCGAGCACCTCGACCCGGTCGAACCAGCACCAACCTCCGGCGAGCGCCTGCGCCCCCGGCGGCCGGGCGGGATCGGTCTGCGGGACGGGGCGAAAGACCTCCATCGCGGGTGGCCTCAGGCGCGCTCGACCGGAACGCGGCTGCCCGCGGGGGGCAGGGGCGCGCCGTGGACGATCAGGCGTTCGGCCGCGAGCTGCTCGGCCAGCCACAGCGCCAGCGCCACGGGCGTGCCGGTCGCTCCGCGCGGGGCATCATGGCTGTCGAGGATCAGTTTCGCCGGCGCCCAGACGACCGTGCGCCCCTGCCGGATCGCGTGATCAAGCTCGGTCCGGCTCGCGACCACGAGGCAGCGCCGGTCGCGCCCGGCCAGCACCCAGGCCATCTGCTCGATCGCGAGCAGGTCGATCCGCTGCTGCACCAGCGCCGCCGCCGCCGCGGGCCGTTCCGCCTCGGGCAGGCCCACCGTCAGCACGAGCGGCCGGCCGCGCGCGATCAGCGCATCGAGCCGCGCGCCAAGGTCGGGCGCGGCCACCGTCGCGGCATCGAGATGGGCCACGACCGGGTGCAGCGCCTCGCCGGGCCCGACCGAGCGCAGGGGCGCCGAGGCGCGCGCGCGCACGATCTCGACCCCGAGCGCGCCCGGGCCCCGGTCGAGCTTTTCCACCCGGACAAAGACGCGCAGCGCCGGCGGTTCGGCCAGGATGCGCTCGGCCACCCGCTCGGCCAGCGTCTCGAGCAGGTTGAGGCGGTCGCCCGCCAACTCGGCCGCGACCGCCTCGGTCAGCCGGTCATAGGAGAGGATGCGGTCGACATCATCCGCGATCGGCGCGTCCGCGGGGCGCACCTCGGCCACGATGTTGAAGCGCAGCCGTTGCGGCCGGCCGCGTTCGGTCTGGAAGGCGCCGATATCGGCCGTGACGACATGGTCGCGCAGACTGATGCGGTCGCGCGGATTGTCGGGCGATGTCGCCGCGGCGCGATCCTCGGGATGGGCGAAGGCAAGGCGGATGTCGCTGGGCATGGGCCGTCCGGTCGGTGATCGCGCGCCACTATCCGCGCTCCTCTCCGCGTGACTCGCCCGGGCGCGGCAGTCAAGCACCCGCGCGCGACACTAGAGCCGGAAGAAGACATGACGGCCGATGCGCGTCGTTGCGCTATCAGCCCGCGCCCAGCCCGGTTCTACCCGGCGGGCATGAAAGTGGGTCGCGCCATGCGTCAGGGTGCGCGCCCCCCCCTGCAGAAGATAATCCGCGATCCGCCCAGCCAGCTTGAAGGCCAGCGCATCGCGCGGACGATCCGGCTTGCCGTCGCAAGAGAACGAGAACTGACAAGCATGACGGCGATCCGACCCCTCGTTCACCACACCGCACACCGTATCGGGGAAGTCCGGAGACTCGACCCGGTTCAAGATGACCTCCGCAACGGCTGCCTGACCCTGGAGCGTCTCGCCGCGGGCCTCGAAATAGATCGCCGTCGCGAGACATTCCCATTCCGGCCCGCCCGCAGGTTCTGGTCGGGCTTCCAGCCATGCCCGAGAATAGAACGCACCGGCACCGTCCGCGGCCTCGACCTCACCTTGCGATATCGCCCTGAGGCGGCCTGTCGGAACAGATGACATCGCGACGTGCTCGGTCGCCATCACGGCACCGATGCCGCCCGTAGGGTCGCTTGACGTGCTGAGGGAAACATCGGCCGAGGCGCAGGAGGTCCCAACCACCCACAACACCGCAACGAAGCGCAGCAAGCTTCTCATCGTCAAATCCTCCAGCGGGGCCGCGGCCTTGTTTCTGCACGCAGAGGCGCCTTCTGCCTTCGCGTTCAGGCCGGTTTGCGCAACGCACGAACCCGACCGGGCCTTGCAGGTGTCTCGCAACCAAGGGGTCTCAAACGCAAACACGGCTAGATGCAGGGTTGTCCCCGAGTCGAGTCGATTGTCCCGCTCGGCTCTGCGAGGTGGCGGATTCTTGCCGATCACGCCATGCGCGAAAGGCATCAAATAACTGATTTGTTTATGCTATTTGTCTTCATCCCGCAGCGCGAGATGCGCCGCCGCCAGCCGCGCCAAGGGCACCCGATAGGGCGAGCACGAGACGTAATCGAATCCCGCGCGCCGGCAGAAGGCAATCGATTCGGGGTTGCCGCCATGTTCGCCGCAGATCGAGAGCGTCAGGTCGGGCCGGGTCTGGCGCCCGCGTTCGGCCCCGATCAGCAGCAATTCGCCCACCCCTTCGAGGTCGAGCGTCTGGAACGGATCCTCGGGGAAGACGCCCAGATTGACATAGGCCGACATGAAACGCCCGGCATCGTCGCGCGACAGGCCATAGGTCATCTGCGTGAGGTCGTTCGTCCCGAACGACAGGAACGCGGCGTGGCGCGCGATGTCGCCCGCCCGCAGGCTCGCGCGCGGGGTCTCGACCATGACGCCCAGCCGATAGTCGAAATCGCGCCCGGCGGCCGAGCGCACCAGGGCCGCCACCGCCTCGATCCGCGTCTTGATGAGTTCGACCTCGCGCATCGCCGAGACGAGCGGGATCATGATCTCGGGCACGACGGGGGCGCCGCGACCGGCGGCCATGAGCGTCGCCTCGAAGATCGCGCGCGCCTGCATCTCGTAGATCTCGGGCATCGCGACACCGAGCCGCACGCCCCGCATCCCGAGCATCGGGTTGGCCTCGGCCAGCGCCTCGGCCCGGCGGGTGATGTCCGAGAGCGGCCGGTCGAGCGCCTCGGCCAGTTCGCGCAGCCCCTCGCGCGTCTGGGGCAGGAATTCGTGCAGCGGCGGATCGAAGAGCCGGATGGTGACGGGCAGGCCCTGCATGATCTCGAAGAGGCGCGCGAAATCCTCGCGCTGCATCGGCAGGAGACGCTCGAGCGCCGAGGCCCGGTCGGCGGGGGTGTTGGCGAAGATCATCTCGCGCATCACGATCAGCCGCTCGGGCTCGAAGAACATGTGCTCGGTCCGGCAGAGGCCGATGCCTTCGGCGGCGAAGTCGCGCGCGGTCTGGGCATCGGCGGGCGTGTCGGCGTTGGCGCGCACCCCGATGTCGCGGAACCCGTCCGCCCAGCCAAGGAGCGTGCGGAAATCCTCGTCGAGCGCGGGGGCGAGCATCGCGGCGGCGCCCGCCAGCGCCTCGCCCGCCGTGCCGTCGAGGGTGATGATGTCGCCCTCGCGAAAGACGCGGCCCTCGGCGGTCAGGAGGCGGCGGTCGCGCGTGTCGATCCGCAGCGCCGAAGCCCCGACGACGCAGGGCAGCCCGAGGCCGCGCGCGATCACGGCCGCGTGGCTCGTCATCCCGCCGCGCTCGGTCAGCACGGCCGAGGCCGCGTGCATGCCGCGGATGTCCTCGGGCGCGGTCTCGCGCCGCACGAGGATGCAAGGCTCGTCGCGCGCCGCACTCGCCTGCGCGGCGGCGGCAGAAAAGACGATCCGCCCGACGGCGGCGCCGGGGCTCGCCGCGATGCCGCGGGCAAAGACATCGCGCGCCGCGCGCGGATCGACCTGCGGGTGGAGGAGTTCGGAGAGCGCGCGCGGCTCGATCCGCCGCACGGCCTCGGCGGTCGAGATGACCCCCTCCTGCGCGAGCCCCACGGCGATGCGCAGCTCGGCCCGCGCGGCGCGCGCGGTGCGGACCGCATCGATCACCGACAGCCGGCCATCGGCGAGGGTGAATTCGAGCTGCATCTCCTCGCGCAGCCGTACCCGGCAGGCCGCGCCGAAGGCCACGAGGTCGGCGAAGGCCGCGGGCGCCAACTCTTGCAGGGCGGGCACCGTGCCGTCCGATGCCACGGGCACCGAACCGTTCGTCACCGTCCCCCCCGGCCCGATGGCTTGCGCGACGAAGCGCCCCGTCACGCCCGCAGCCCCCGTCACCGGATCGACGAACTGCACCGTACCCGTGCCCGACACGCCCGGCCCGATCCCCGGCACCATCCGCTGCACGATGAGGCCGAGCCCCGCCTCGGCCGGGGCGCCCTTGGCCTGGCGCAGAAGCCGCGCGGTCGTCCCCTCCCACGCGCGAGCCATCGAGCGCAGCGCGGCGCCGAGCTGCTGGGCGGGGTCTTGCGGAAAGGCCTCGTCGGTCTCGTCCTCATAGGCGCGCAGGGCAGCCTTCAGCGCCTCGGCCGAGGGCTCGCGCGCCTCGAACATGTCGGGGTCGAGCCGCGCGACATGGACCGCATAGGCCTGCACGAAGCGCAGATAGAGCGCGTCCGCCGCCCCCTGCCCCAGCCGTGCCGCAAGCTCGCGGTGGCGGGCATCGTTCAGCCCGACATTGAGGATCGTTGCCGGCCCGCCCCAATCGGGGTTCTGCGGCGAGGGGCGCACCGAGACGAGCGCCTCATCCCCGAACCCCGCGAGGATCGCGCGCGCATCCGGCGCATGCCCCGCCGCGACCGCCCGCACCGCCTTGAACGACAGCACCGCCGTGTGCGGCACCGGCAGATCGAGCCGGATCAGCCGCTGCAGGCATTTCGCGCGCCAGCCATGCGTCACCGTCGCGATCGCGGCGCCGGGTGTCACGGGGGTGAAGTCTCTGGCGTCCTCGGGTCTGGGCATTGGGGCGTCGGCCTCTTGTTGCAGCGCAGCATAACCCCTCGGCGGCCCGGCGCAAGCGCGCTAACCCTCGATCCGCCCCAGATCGCCCACGCCGCCGCAGACCGCCCGGATGCGGTGGAGGAGGTTCAGCCGGTTGCGCCGCACCACGGCATTGTCGGTGTTGATCTGCACCGCTTCGAAGAAGGCATCGACCGGGGCACGCAAGCCAGCCATCGCACGCATCGCGGCGGCGAAGTCCTCGGCCGCCATCGCGGGCGCGATCGCCGCCTCGGCCGCATCGAGCGCGGCAAAGAGCGCGGCCTCGGCCGGCACCTGCGCGAGCCGCGCGTCGGGGCCGAAGGAGTATTCGACACCGTCCTTCGCCTCGGCCTGCGTCAGGATGTTGTTGGCGCGCCGGAAGCCCTGCACGAGGTTCCCCCCGTCTTCGGTGGCGAGGAAGGCCGCAAGCGCCCCCGCCCGCGCCACCACCAGCGCGAGGTCGTCGCTGCCCGGCAGCGCGAGCACCGCGTCGATCACATCGTGGCGGATCCCCTGCTCGCGCAGATGGACCTTCAGCCGGTCGTGGAAGAAGGCCAGAAGGTCATCGGCCCGGGCATCGGCGCGGGCGGCCGCCATCACCTGCGCAAGCCGCAGCCGCAGCCCGTTCGAGAGCACGATGCGGATCACCCCCAGTGCCGCGCGGCGCAGCGCGAAGGGGTCCTTGCTGCCGGTCGGCGTCTCGCCGATGGCCCAGAAGCCCGTAAGCGTGTCGATCCGGTCAGCGAGCGCCACCGCGACGCTGACGGGCGCGGTCGGCACCGCATCCTCGGCCCCGCGCGGCGCCCAGTGGTCGCGGGCGGCGTCGGCGATCGCGGGCGGCTCGCCGGCGGCAAGCGCGTAATAGCGCCCCATCACGCCCTGCAATTCGGGAAACTCGCCCACCATCGCGCTGCGCAGGTCGAGCTTGGCCGCGCGCCCGGCGCGCGCGGCCCCCTCGGCATCGGCGCCGACCATGGGCGCAATCTGCGCCGCCAGCGCCGCGATCCGACCCACCCGGTCAGCCTGCGAGCCCAGCAGGTTGTGGAAGGTCACGGCCTTCAGCCCCTCGGCCCATTCCGCCATCCCGGCCTTCGCGACGCGCAGGTCGTTTTCCCAGAAGAAGCGCGCATCCGACAGCCGCGCGGCCAGCACGCGCGCGTTGCCCGCAAGGATCGTGGCGCCCTGATCCTCGGTCTCGACATTGGCGACGGTGACGAAATGGGTGATCCGCCCCGACCCGTCGCGGGCCGAGAAGAACTTCTGATGCTCGCGCATCGAGGTCTGGAGCACCTCGGGCGGCAGGTCGAGGAACTCGGGCGCGATCGCCCCCATCAGCACGACGGGCCATTCCACGAGCCCCGCCACCTCGGCCAGAAGCGCGGGGTCCGGCACGACCGACAGGCCGCGGGCAAAGGCCAGCGTCTCGGCATCGGCCGCGATCTGCCCGGCGCGGCGGTCATGGTCGAGCACGACGCGCGCGCCCGCGAGCTTCCTCGCGTAATCGTCAAACCCCGTCACGCGGATCGGCCCGGGCGCGAGAAAGCGGTGGCCCGCGGTGCTGTCGCCCGCGGCGATGCCCTCGATGACGGCGGGCACCACCTCGGCGCCGGCGGGGCCCGACAGGATGCAAAGGATCGAATGCAGGGGGCGCACCCAGCGCAGCGCGCCCGCCCCCCAGCGCATCGACTTGGGCCAGGGGAAGCCCCGCACGACCTCGGCCAGCACCTCGGCCACGATCTCGGCTGCGGGGCGGCCGGGCCGTTCGATGCGGGCGAAATAGACCTGCGCCTTCTTGTCCTCGCGCACGATCAGGTCGGCGCGCGCAAGGCCGGTGGCGCGCAGGAAGCCCTCGATCGCGGCCTCGGGCGCATCGACGCGGGGGCCTTTTCGTTCCTCGTGCAGCGTGGGCGCGTGCTCCGAGAGCCCCTCGAGCGCGAGGGTGAGGCGGCGGGGGGTCGAGAAGGCCGCCGCATGGGCATAGGTCAGGCCGCGCGCGACGAGGCCGTCGGTGACAAGGCGGCGCAGATCCTCCCGGGCGCGGGGCTGCATCCGGGCGGGGATCTCTTCGGAGAAGAGCTCGATCAGCAACTCGGCCATGTCAGTTCTCCAGCGTCCCGTTCAATTGCTGCCACGCCACCGCCCGCCCGTCGGGCCAGTAGGCGATGATCCGGTCCACCCCGCGCGCCATCTCGCGCACCGAGAGGACCGCGCGCGCCTCGCCCGTCCCGAGCGCGCGAGTCACCTCGCCCGCGTCGAAGCAGTCGAACCAGCCCGGCCCGACGAGGGGGGTCGGATCGGCCGCAGGCTCGGCATCGGCCAGCGCGGCCGGATCCGCGAGCGCGAAGCAGGCGCGGTAGCGGATGGGCGAACTCGTGGAATCGATGCCCGCGAAGTCGCGCACCGCGACCTCGCGCGTCGTGCCATCGGCGGCAACGGCCGCGACCGTCCCCTGCGGCCCGAGCCGGTCATAGAATGCGTGGACCTGCAGCCACCACATCGCCACCCCGGCGATGGCGGCTGTGAGGACGATGACGATGACAAGGATGCGACCGGTCATGTTCCGCCCCTCAGATCCAGTCGAGGTTGACGCGCTCGCGCGGGTGGCGCGCGGCGATCGAGGCCCGCAGCGCGGCGAAGCGATCGGCGAGATGGGGCATCTGCACCTCATGCGTCTCGACCAGCGTGCAGCGGATGCGACCGAGCAGCCCCGCCGCCTCGAGCGCCGGCAGCACATCGAGTTCGGCGCCCTCGATGTCGATCTTGAGCAGCGCGATCTCGGGCGTCCGCTCCAGCACCGCGCGCAGGTCGGCGGCAAGGTCGGCGATCTCGATCGCGACCGTGTTCTCGGGGTCGGCATAGGCGACCCCCTCCATCACCGTGTTGCCGAGCGAGGCCGCGCGGGGGTTGCGCGCATGGCCCTTCAGGCGGCGCAGGATCGCGCCGCCCGCCTGCGCGCCCACCCCCTTCTCGATCAGCGTGACGTTCTCAAGCGCCCCGAGACGGGCACGAAGCAGGGCGAAGACCTCCGGGTCGGGCTCATAGGCGATGACGCGGGCGCCGGTGGCGGCGAGGCGGGCCGCCACATCGCCCACATTCGCCCCGCAATCGACCGCGACATCCCCCGGCCGCATCGCCGCGCAGATGCCATCGAGAAAGCCCCGCCCATAGGCGAGGCGCGCGGGATCCCTGAGCGCGCGCATGCCCGCGCGATGGGCCTCGCGCTCGGCCTGCCGCGCCCTGCGCGCCTGCCGCAGCGCGCGCCGATCCGGCCCGCCCGTATCCGTCATCCGGCCCCCCCGCCCGCGGGGGTGGTCAGGAACGCGTCCGCACAGGCCTTGGCGAGCGCGCGGACCCGCCCGATATAGGCCTGCCGCTCGGTCACCGAGATGACGCCGCGCGCGTCGAGCAGGTTGAAGATGTGGCTGGCCTTGATGCACTGGTCATAGGCGGGGTGGACCATCACGATCTGCCGCCCCGTCCGCGGATCGATCGCGGGCGCCGACAGGAGCCGCGCGCATTCGCCCTCGGCGGCCTCGAAATGGCGCAGGAGCATCGCGGTATCGGCGCCGTCGAAGTTGTGGCGCGAATACTCCTCCTCGGTCTGGCGGAAGATGTCGCCATAGCGCAGCGGAATGGGCGCGGCCGGATCGTTGAAGGGCATGTCCATGACATGGTCGACACCCAGCACATACATCGCGAGGCGTTCGAGGCCGTAGGTGATCTCGCCCGAGACGGGGGCGCAGTCGTGGCCGCCGACCTGCTGGAAATAGGTGAACTGGCTCACCTCCATGCCGTCGCACCAGACCTCCCAGCCCAGGCCCCAGGCGCCGAGCGTCGGGCTCTCCCAATCGTCCTCGACAAAGCGGATGTCGTGGCGGGCGGGATCGAGCCCGATGGCCGCGAGGCTGCCCAGATAGAGCGCCTGCATGTCGGGGGGCGAGGGTTTGATGATGACCTGATACTGGTAATAATG
>JBIKVM010000210.1:0-5137 GCA_044356825.1 Limisphaerales bacterium | reverse complement strand
GCGCGCGCCAGATCCTCGTCGATCTCGATCCCGAGGCCGGGCGCGTCGGGCACCACGATTTCGCCCCCCTCCCAGCGGATCGCGTTGCGGATGAGGCGCAAATGGAACGCCCCGCCCGTCTCGATCGTCTCGGCGATGAGCAGGTTCGGGATCGCCGCCGCAAGCTGGATGTTCGCCGCCCATTCCACCGGCCCGGCATAGAGATGCGGCGCCATCTGGGCGTTGTAGACCTCGGCCATGGCCGCGATCTTGCGCGCCTCCCATATCCCGCCCACGCGGCCGAGCGCCGGTTGCAGGATCTTCACACCCCCGAGGCGCAAGAGCGCGCCGAACTCGGCCTTGGTCGTGAGCCGCTCGCCGGTGGCAAGCGGGATGCGCACCGCGCGCGCAACTTCCGCGAATTCGGGCAGGTTGTCGGGCGGGATCGGCTCTTCGTACCACAGCGGATCGAAGGGCTCGATCGCGCGGCCGAGCCGGATCGCGCCGGGGGTCGAGAACTGGCCATGCGTGCCGAACAGCAGATCCGCACGGTCGCCCACCGCCTCGCGGATCGCCCGGCAGAAGGCGACCGAGCGCGCGATGTCGCGCTGCGCGGGCTCATGCCCGCCGCGGATGGTATAGGGGCCGGCGGGGTCGAACTTGACCGCCGTGAAGCCCTGCGCCACGCATTTCGCCGCCGCCTCGGCCTGCCAGTCGGGGTTGACCCAGAACTCGCCCGCATCCTGCCCCGGCTCGGGATAGAGATAGGTATAGGAGCGCACGCGCGGGTTCATCATCCCGCCCAGCATCGCCCAGACCGGCCGGCCGCGCGCCTTGCCGACGATATCCCAGCACGCCATCTCGAGCCCCGAGAACGCGCCCATCACCGTCAGGTCGGGCCGCTGCGTGAAGCCCGAGGAATAGGCGCGCCGATACATCAGCTCGATGTTCTCGGGCGATGTCCCCTCCATGTGGCGGGCGAAGACATCGCGGATCACCGCCTCCATCGCGACGGGGCCGACGCTCGAGGCATAGCACTCGCCCCAGCCATGGATGCCGTCATCGGTCACGAGCTTGACAAAGATCCAGTATCGCCCGCCCCAGCCCGGCGCGGGCGGTGCCACCGTCAGAACCTCGAGATCGCGCAGCTTCATGCCTGCCCCCTGTCGTTTTGTCCTGTCTCGCCCGCCGCCTGCGCGCGCGCTGGCCCGCCAGCGACGATGAGTACGCCGCACACGACCATCAGCATGGCCGATAACACGAAGGCCGCGCCGGGCAGGTGCAGCCCCGCCCCCTCGCGCGTGAAGGCGAAGAAGATCGACGTCATCACGAGCGGCCCGAGGATCATCGACACCGCCCGGGCCGAGGCGACGACGCCCTGCAGCGCGCCCTGTTGGTCTCGCGGAACCGCGCGCGACATCAGCCCCTGCAGCGAGGGCACCACCACCGCCCCGAGCGCCCCCATGGGCGAAAGCACGAGCGCGAGCCGCGGGTCGGCGACGAGCGCGAGCATGACGAAGACCGCCGCACTCAGCCCTAGCCCTGCAAGGATCGTGCGCCGCTCGCCCAGACGCGGCAGCACGAGGCGGATGAGGCCCCCCTGCACCAGCGCAAAGGCGATCCCGAACAGCGCGAGCGACAGCCCGATCGTCCCCGGCCCCCAGCCGAAGCGCGCGGTGGCGAAATAGGCCCAGGTCGCGGGATAGGCGACCATCGCGAATTCATAGAGGAAATAGACCGCGAGCGGCACGCCCACGCCGCTGAGCGCCCCGATCCGCCGGATCGCGCCGAGGGGGTTGAGGTCGGCGAGCCCGATCCGCCGCCGCCGCTCCGGCGTCACCGTCTCGGGCAGCACGAGCCAGCCGAAGGCGGCGTTGGCGAAGGCCAGCGCCGCCGCCGCGATGAAGGGCGCGCGGGTGCCGTATTCCGCAAGCAGCCCGCCGATCAGCGGCCCGAGGATGAAGCCCACCCCGAAGGCCGCGCCGATCAGCCCGAAATTCGCGGCCTTGCGCTCGGGCGGCGAGATGTCGGCGATAAAGGCGGCCGCGGTCGCATAGGTCGCGGCCGCCATGCCGCCCACGATCCGCCCCGCCAGCAAGAGCCACACCGACCCCGCGAGCGCCATCACCACATAATCCGCCCCGAGCGTGACGAGCGAGACAAGCAGCACCGGCCGCCGGCCCCAGCGGTCCGATGCCGCCCCGAGGGCCGGGCCGCAGAGGAACTGCATGACCGCAAACGAGGTGGTCAGGACCCCGCCCCAGAGGGCGGCATCCGCGATCGCCCCGCCCGAGACCTCGGCGATGAGCGACGGCATCACCGGCAGGATGAGGCCGATGCCGATCGCGTCGATCGCAAGCGTCATGACGATGAAGACGAAGGGAAGGCGCGCCCGCATGGGCCCCCGCTCGGCATGGGTCTGGCGCAGCATCCCCCGCCGCGTGGCGGGGCGCAAGCCCGAAGCGCCCTTTTCCCGGTCGCCGCGGTTGGATAGGGTCGGCCCGCAAGGGGGATTTCATCCGTGGCCGCAGATGACGCGCCGACGCCCATGATGGCGCAATATCTCGAGATCAAGGCGCAGCACCCCGACGCGCTGCTCTTTTACCGCATGGGCGATTTCTACGAGATGTTCTTCGAGGATGCGGTGGCGGCGTCGGGCGCGCTCGATATCGCGCTGACCAAGCGCGGGCTGCATCTGGGGCAGGAGATCCCGATGTGCGGCGTGCCCGTCCACGCCGCCGAGGCCTATCTGCTGACCCTCATCCGCAAGGGCTTTCGCGTCGCCATCGCCGAGCAGATGGAGGATCCCGCCGAGGCGCGCCGGCGCGGCGCCAAGGCCGTCGTGCGGCGCGAGATCGTCCGCCTCGTCACCCCCGGAACGCTGACCGAGGATGCCCTGCTCGAGGCGCGGCGGCACAACTATCTGGCCGCCTATGCCGAATTGCGCGAGGCGGGCGCGCTGGCGTGGGTCGACATCTCGACCGGGGCCTTTCGCGTCATGGCCTGCCCGCGCGCGCGCCTCGGGACGGAACTCGCGCGCCTTCAGGTGCGCGAGGTGCTCTTGCCCGAGGGGCTGGCGGGCGATCTTGCGGCGCTTGTCGCCGAGGCGGGCGCGGTCGCGACGCTCCGCGGGCGCGCGAGCTTCGACAGCACCGCGGCCGAGGGGCGGTTGCAGCGCCTTTACGGGGTGGCCGCGCTCGATGCCTTCGGCAGTTTCGAGCGGGCGGAACTCGCGGCGATGGGGGCGGTGGTCGATTACCTCGACCTCACGCAGCGCGGGCGGCTGCCGCTCATGCTCAGCCCCGTGCGCGAGGCGGCCGAGGATGTCGTGCAGATCGATGCCGCGACCCGGCGCAACCTCGAGATCCTGGGCGCGCTGTCGGGCGGGCGCGAGGGCTCGCTCATCGAGGCGGTCGACCGGACGGTGACGGCGGCGGGGGCGCGGCTGATCGAGGCGCGGCTCGCAGCACCCGCGCGCGATCCCGCGCTGATCCGGGCGCGGCTTGCCTCGGTGCGCTGGCTGCACGGGGATGCGCTGCGCGCGGATGCGCTGCGCCGGGCGCTGCGCGCGGTGCCCGACATCGACCGCGCGCTGTCGCGGTTGGCGCTCGACCGGGGGGGGCCGCGCGATCTGGGCGCGATCCGCGCGGGGCTCGAGGCGGCAGAGGCGGTCGCGGCCCTCATAGGCCCCGGCGATCCGCCCCCGCTTATGGCCGAGGCCGCCGCCGCGCTCAGCGGGCACGAGGCGATCGGTGCGCCGCTTGCGGCCGCGCTTTCGCCCGATCTGCCGCTTCTGGCGCGCGACGGGGGCTTCGTGGCCCCGGGCCACGATCCGGCGCTCGATGAGGCGCGCACGCTCCGCGACGAGGCGCGCGGCGTCATCGCCGCCCTGCAGGCGCAGTATGCGTCCGAGACCGGGATCGCGAGCCTCAAGATCCGGCACAACAACGTGCTGGGCTATTTCATCGAGACGACCGCGACCCACGCCGAGCGGATGCTGGCCCCGCCGCTCGCGGCGCGCTTCATCCACCGCCAGACCACCGCGAACCAGCTGCGCTTCACCACGACCGAACTGACCGACCTCGAACTTGGCATCGTCAACGCCGCCGCGCGCGCGATCGAGCGCGAGCTCGAGATCTTCGCGCGGCTGCGCGCGGGCGTTCTCGGGGCCGCGGCCGAGATCGCGGGGGTGGCGCGTGCCCTGGCCGAGGTCGATGTCGCCGCCGCCTGGGCCGAGATCGCGCGCGCGGGCGACTGGTGCGAGCCCGTCCTCGACGACAGCCGCGCCTTCGAGATCGAGGCCGGCCGCCACCCCGTCGTCGAGGCCGCGCTGCGCCGCCAGGGCGCGCCCTTCGTCGCCAACGACTGCGCGCTGAGCACGGGCGAGGTCCCCGCGATCTGGCTTGTCACCGGCCCGAACATGGCGGGCAAATCGACCTTTCTGCGCCAGAACGCGATCATCGCGCTGCTCGCGCATTGCGGGGCCTTCGTGCCGGCGCGGCGCGCGCGCATCGGCCTCGTGAGCGCGATCTTCAGCCGGGTGGGTGCCGCCGACGATCTGGCGCGCGGGCGGTCGACCTTCATGGTCGAGATGGTCGAGACGGCCGCGATCCTCAACCGCGCCGACGACCGCGCGCTTGTGATCCTCGACGAGATCGGGCGGGGCACCGCGACATGGGACGGCCTGTCGATCGCCTGGGCGGTGCTCGAGCATCTGCAGGGCGCGAACCGCTGCCGGGGCCTCTTTGCGACGCATTATCATGAGCTGACCGCGCTCGCCGCGAAACTCGACGGGGTCGAGAACGCGACCGTCGCGGTGCGCGAATGGAAGGGCGATGTCGTCTTTCTGCACGAGGTGCGCCGGGGGGCGGCCGATCGCTCATACGGGGTGCAGGTGGCGCGCCTTGCGGGCCTGCCGACATCGGTGACGGATCGGGCGCGCGTCGTGCTCGACGCGCTCGAGGCGGGCGCGAGGGCGGGCGGCGGCGCGCGCCCGCAGGCGCTGATCGACGATCTGCCGCTCTTCGCCGCGGCGCGGTGCGCCCCCGAGTCCGCCCCCGAGCCCGCCCGCGAGCCCGCCCCCGACCCCCACGCCGCGATCATCGCCCGCCTGCGCGACGCCGCGCCCGATGAGATGACCCCGCGCGAGGCGCTCGAT
>JBIKVM010000209.1:0-5138 GCA_044356825.1 Limisphaerales bacterium | reverse complement strand
GACATGGGAGGGTCGGAAGGTCAGCACGCGGCGGGGCGTGATCGGCACTTCCTCTCCGGTCTTCGGGTTGCGTCCCATGCGGGCATTCTTGCTGCGCACCGAGAATGTCCCGAAGGAAGAGATCTTGACGCTCTCGCCCCCGACGAGGGCGTCCGAGATGCTGAGCAGGATCGACTCGACAAGATGCGCCGATTCGTTGCGCGACAATCCGACCTCGCGCACGACAGCCTCGCTCAGATCCATCCGCGTGAGCGTGTTTTCCGACATTGCCCTTCTCCGCGACCAAATCCGAATGGTTTCAAATTGCTCGCTCGAAGGGCGCGAGTCAACTACCACCGCAGGACGACCGAACCCCAGGCAAGCCCGCCGCCGATCGCCTCGAGCACGACAACCTGCCCCGGCCGGATCTGCCCGCGCCCACACGCGACCGACAGCGCGAGCGGGATCGACGCGGCCGAGGTGTTGCCATGGTCCTGCACCGTCACCACCACCCGCTCCATCGGCACCTGAAGCCGCGCGGCGGTGGCCTGGATGATGCGCAGATTGGCCTGATGCGGCACGACCCAATCGACCGCGCCCTCGTGCAGGCCGGCCTTGCCCAGTGCCGCCTGCGCGGTCGCGGCCAGCTTCTCGACCGCGTGGCGGAAGACCTCGCGCCCCTGCATCCTGAGATGCCCGACGCTGCCCGTCGAGACGCCGCCATCGACATAGAGCAGTTCGCGATACCGCCCGTCGGAGTTGAGATCGACCCCGAGGATGCCACGGTCGTCGGGCGTGCCCGCGCCCTCGGCCGCCTCGAGGATCACCGCGCCCGCGCCGTCACCGAAAAGCACGCAGGTGCTGCGGTCGGTCCAGTCCATCAGCCGCGAAAAGGTCTCGGCCCCGATCACCATCACCCGCCCGGCAAGGCCCGCGCGGATCAGCGCGTCGGCGTTGGCCATGGCAAAGACGAAGCCCGCGCAGACGGCCTGCACGTCGTAGGCAAAGCCGCGCGTCATCCCCAGACCTGCCTGCACCATGGTCGCAGCCGAAGGGAAAGTCAGATCGGGCGTCGAGGTCGCGACGATGACAGCATCGATTGCATCCGGTCCGAGGCCCGCATCGGCAAGCGCTGCTTGCCCGGCCCGGATCGCGAGGTCCGAGGTCGTCTGGCCTTCGGCCGCGAAGTGGCGCCGCTCGATGCCCGAGCGTTCGCGGATCCAGTCGTCCGAGGTCGCGAGGGTCGCCTCGAAATGATCGTTCCCGAGGATCCGCTCGGGCAGATAATGGCCGACCCCGCGGATGCAGGCGCGCCGCATCACTCTGCCCCTCCGAGGGCCGGGACCGCGGTGGCACCCTCGCTCGCCCCGGTCGTCAATGCCAGTTGCGCCGCCAGGCCCTGCTGAAAGCCCGACCGCGCGAGGCGGTGGGCCAGGTCGATCGCGGCCGCGACTCCGGTCGCATCGGCCGAGCCGTGCGACTTCACGACCGTGCCGTTCAGCCCCAGAAACACCCCGCCGTTCACCCGGCGCGGGTCGATCCGGCCTTGCAGCCGGCGCAGCGATGACATGGCCAGCAGCGCGGCAACGCGCGACCAGATCGAGGCCCCGAATGCCTCGCGCAGGAAATCGCGGATGAGCCGGGCCGTCCCCTCTCCGGTCTTGAGGGCGACATTGCCGGTGAATCCGTCCGTCACGATCACGTCCACCCGGTCCGAGGGGATGTCGGTGCCCTCGACGAAGCCCGCGCAGGCGAACCGGCCAGTTGCGGCGGTCGCGGTGATGAGGTCGAGGGCCGCGCGCAGTTCGGGCCGGCCCTTGTGCTCTTCGGTGCCGACATTCAGCACCCCGACCCGCGGTGTCGCGATCCCGAGGCCGTGGCGGGCATAGGCCGCGCCCATGAGCGCATACTGCGCAAGATCGGGGGCATCGGCGCGCACATCCGCACCGACATCGAGCATCACGTTGAAGCCGGACGCATTCCGCGAGGGCCACAGGCAGGCGATGGCCGGGCGGCTGACGCCCGGCAGCTTGCGCAGGCGGATCATCGCCATCGCCATGAGCGCGCCGGTATTTCCGCACGACACCGCGACCGCAGCAGACCCGTCGCGCACTGCCTCGATCGTGCTCCACATCGAGGTGCCCTCGCTCTGGCGCAGGATCTGGCTCGGCTTGTCGCCCATCGACACGACGCGATCGGCGTGGCGGATCACGCAGCGTGCGGCGACGCCGCTCTCGCGCTCGACGAGGCGACGCAGATCGGCCTCGGGGCCGTGAAGGATGAAGTGCAGACCGGGGTTCTGGCGCGCCGCGGCGATAACGCCCGCGACGACCGCCGCCGGGCCCATGTCGCCGCCCATCGCATCGATCGAAACGACCACCCGGGCCTCTGGCTGGGCGTCAGTTCCTCGGTCGCTGCTGTCGGAGCCGTGTGCCATGGGGCTGTGCCGGGCCTGGGCGCCGGAGGACGCCCTCAGGCCGCGTCGTCCTCGGATTCGGTCTCGGGCGCGCGCGCCACGACTTCGCGGCTGTCGTAGTGCCCGCAAGACGGGCAGACGTGGTGCGGGCGCTTCAGCTCGCCGCAGTTGCCGCATTCATTGGGATTTGCGGCCACGAGCGCATCATGGGCGCGGCGCATGTTGCGGCGGGACCGTGTCACTCGGTTCTGCTGGACGGCCATGTCTCTACCTCGGATGGCGGGGACTGGCCCCTGCGGTGGACGGGACTGACGCCTGTCGGCCGGCACGGCCGACCGCCGGGCGCCCCCGGGATTTGAGCGGCGGACCATAGCCGGATTCGGGCCGCGCGCAAGTGCTTTCTCTTGGCCGCACTCAGGCGTCGCCGCCCGTTTGCCCATCCGGGGGTGCATCGCGCTTGAGCACCTTGAGGGCCGCGAAATGGCGCAAGTCTGCCTGTCGCAGCGGTTCGCTGCCCGGCGGGCCGAAAACGGCCTCGCCAAGGCTTGCACCCTCGGCGCGCGGATAGTCGGGCAGGGCAAGCGCCAGCGCCTCGGTCGCGATCTCGGCGAGATCGATCACCTCGGGCATGGGTTCGATCGTGTCGTCTTCGGGCATCTCGATCTCGCCCGGTGGAGGTTCGGGCGGGCGGGCGACGAAGCGGCGCAGCACCTCGGCCTCGGGTTCGGTCCAAACGGGCGCAAGCGTCACGACGCAGGGCTGCGCCGCGCGGGCCGACAGCCGCGCCTCGAGCCGCAGATCCTCGCGCCCTTCGGGCGAGAGGACCCCGCGCAGTTCCAGCCGGTCGAGCGCGATGAGGCCGAGCACCTTGCCGATGCGTGCGCGCGCCTCCGCATCGGCCACGAACGTGACCGTCCGGGCGCGGCGACCCTGAACCTCGATGCTGCGGATCTTCGTTCCTGCCTCGGGCATCGCGGCACCCTTGCGTCCTTGAACCTCTTGCCCGCGATGCTGTAGAGGTATCGCGGAGGCCTCCCGATTACGGGGCGCGGCCCTTCGGGGCAAGAGGCAGGGCAAGGCGCGGCATGGGAATCGGACGCATCGCACGAAGCGCCGCAATCGCAGCAGGACTGGCCTTTGCGCTTGCAGGCTGCGCGGCGAGCTACCGCGACCACGGCTATGCCCCGGACGAAGCGTCGATCGCTGAACTTGTCCCCGGCACCGACACGCGCGAGACAGTCGTGGCCAAGGTCGGCCGACCGACCGCTTCGGGCCTCATGGAAGGCAGCGACTGGTATTTTGTCCAGAGCCGCTGGCGTCAGTTCGGGACCGGGGCCTCGACCGAGATCTCGCGGGAGGTCGTCGTCGTCTCGTTCGACGAGGCCGGATTGCTGACCGGCACAGCCCGCTACGGGCTCGAGGATGGTCGTGTCGTGCCGATCTCGCGCCGCGTGACCGAGACCTCGATCCGCAACGTCGGCCTGATCGCGCAACTCCTGCGCAATGTCGGCAATGTCACGGCCAACCAGTTCTTCGACTAATCGCTAGGTGCCACCGGCGAGGCGCGCGTGCTCCTGCAGCGCGAAGCGGTCGGTCATGCCCGAGACGTAATCCGCGACGATGCGCGCCAGCCCCGCCCGATCCGCCGCCGCCGCGACATCGGCCTGCCATTCGGGCGGCAGAAGGGAGGGCTCGCGCATATAGAGAGGGAAGAGGTCGTTCACCACGGCGGTCACGCGCGCGCGTTCGACCATGACGCGGGGCGCGCGATACATACGCTCGAACAGGAAGGCGCGCACCGCCTTCAGATCCTGATAGAGCGGCTTCGAGAAGCGGATCACGGTGGTGCCGAGCGCGCGGATCTCGGCGGCCGAGCGCGGGTTGGCGGCCGCGAGGCGCCCGCGCGCCACCGCGATCACATCCTCGACCATGACGCCGAACACCCGCCGCAGCGCCTCGTGCCGCCGCCGCATCCGTTCGAGCCCCGGATAGCGGCGGTCGACCTCGGCGAAGGCCGGCCCCGTTACCGGCAGATCGCAAAGCGCGGCCTCGTCGAACAGGCCCGAGCGCAGCCCGTCGTGCAGGTCGTGGTGGGAATAGGCGATGTCGTCGGCGATGGCCGCGACCTGCGCCTCGGCGCTCGCATGGGTGCCAAGCTCGAGATCCCACGCCGCGTTCGCCTCGGCCAGCGCGGCGGGCAGATCGCCCGTCACCGGCCCGTTGTGCTTGGCCAGCCCCTCGAGCGTCTCCCATGTCAGGTTGAGGCCGTCGAAATCGGCATAGTGGCGTTCGAGCCGGGTCACGATCCGGATCGCCTGCGCGTTGTGGTCAAACCCGCCCCAGGGCGCCATCAGTGCGGCCAGCGCATCCTCGCCCGTGTGGCCGAAGGGGGTGTGGCCGAGATCGTGGGCCAGCGCCACCGCCTCGGCCAGATCGGTGTCGAGGCCGAGCGCGCCCGCGATGGTGCGCGCGACCTGCGCGACCTCGATCGAATGGGTCAGGCGGGTGCGGTAATAATCCCCCTCGTGCTCGACGAAGACCTGCGTCTTGTGCTTCAGCCGCCGGAAGGCCGAGGAATGGATGATGCGGTCGCGGTCGCGCTGGAAATCGTTGCGAAAGGTCGAGACGGCCTCGGCAAAGCGGCGGCCGCGGCTGTCCTCGGGGCGGCTGGCATAGGGGGCGCGCATCGGATCACCTGTATCATTCCGGGCGCCGCCGCTCTGGCATTTTTGCGCCCGGCGCC
>JBIKVM010000208.1:0-5156 GCA_044356825.1 Limisphaerales bacterium | reverse complement strand
AGGCCGCCGCGGCCGGCCAGTTCACGCTCGAGGACTGCAGCCCCGTCCCGCGCCTCCAGATCGTGACGGTCGAACAGGCGATGGCGCTGCGCGAGCGCGCGGTGGCGCTGCCCCTGCGCCGCGCCGACACCTTTCGCCGCGCGGCGCGCGAGGAGGGCGGCCGGCAAGGCGCGTTCGAGATCTAGGAACAACCGGGGTCGCCGACCACCCCCATGCGGCCCCGCCGTGTCGGCGCGCTGCGTGCCGGGCCCTTGCCGCCTGCGGGGGTGATGATAGAACATAATACGAACATGACGGAGAATCGGGCGATGCGCGCGCGGCGGATTGCGGTGGTGTGGCTACCCCGGCTGGCGAGCGACCGGGCCGCGCGCCGGGTCCGGCCCGACCCCGGCCAGCCCTTCGCGGTGGTGGCCGAGGCGGGGGGGCGGCAGATCCTTGCCTCTGTCTCGGCGGCGGCGGGGGCGCAGGGGCTCGGGGCGGGGATGACGCTCGCCGATGCGCGCGCGCTCTGCCCCGGGCTTGTCACCCGCCCGGCCGATCCGGGCGCGGATGCGGCGGCGCTCGGGGCGATCATCCGCTGGGCGGGGCGGTTCTCGCCGCTCGTCGGGCGGATGGGGGCGGATGCGCTCGCGCTCGACATCGCCGGGGTCGGGCATCTCTTCGGCGGCGAGGCGGGCCTTGGCGCGGCGATGGCGGCGGGCCTCGGGCGGGCGGGCTTCGCGGCGGTGACGGGCATCGCGGACACGCCCGGCGCGGCCTGGGCGCTTGCCCGCCACGGCGGGGGCGTCGCGGCCCCCGGCGCGACGCTCGGGGCCATCGGGGCGCTGCCGCCCGCCGCGCTGCGCATCCCGCCCGCGGCGGCCGAGGCGCTCGGGCGGCTCGGTCTGCGGCGCATCGCCGATCTGGCCGCGCTGCCGCGGGCGGGGATGGCGCGGCGCTTCGGGCCCGAGGTGGTGATGCGGCTCGATCAGGCGCTCGGCGCCCTGGCCGAGCCGATCTCGCCCGAGATCGCGGCCCCGCCCTTTGCCGCGCGGCTGACGCTGCCCGAGCCGATCGGGCGGACCGAGGATGTGGCGGCGGGGCTCGAACGGCTGCTCGGGCGGCTGTGCGACCGGCTCGCGGCGGCAGGGCAGGGGGCGCGGCGGCTGGTGCTCGAGGCTGCCCGCGTCGATGGCGGCACGGCGTGCCTGGCGCTCGGCCTCGCGCGGGCCCGCCACGATGCGGCCGGGATCGCGCGCCTCTTTGCCCCGCGGCTCGAGGAGATCGACGCGGGCTTCGGGATCGAGCGGCTGCGCCTCTCGGCGCCCGCGACCGAGCCGATGCCGCCGGTCCAGATCGCGGCCGGCGCCGCCCCCGGCGCGACGGATGAGGGGATGGCCGACCTCCTCACCCGGCTTGGCAACCGGCTGGGGTTCGAGGCGCTCCAGCGCCTCGCCCCGGCCGAGAGCCACATCCCCGAGCGCAGCTTCCTCGTCCTCGCCGCGGCGACGCCCGAGGGCTGGGCCGCCGCCCGCACGCCCTGGCCCGCGCCGGACGGGCCGGAGCGGCCGCTGATCCTCTTTCCCCCCGAACATGCCGATGCCCCGCCCGGCGCCGATCCGCCCGCCCGCTTCCGCTGGCGGGGGCGGCGGCTTTGCACCCTGTGGGCCACGGGGCCCGAGCGCATCGCCCCCGAATGGTGGTTCGACGATCCGGCCTGGCGCGGCGGGGTGCGCGATTACTGGCGCGTGCAGACGGCCGAGGGGCCGCGGCTGTGGCTCTTTCACACGCCGCAGGCGCCGGGCTGGGCGGTGCAGGGCGAATTCGCATGACCCGCCGCGCCCCTCCCGCCCCCGCTCCCGCCTATGCCGAGCTCTGCGCGATGACGAACTTCACCTTTCTCACCGGCGCCTCGCACCCCGAGGAGATGGTCGCCCGCGCCGCCGAGCTGGGCCTTGCCGCCATCGCCATCGCCGACCGCAACAGCCTTGCGGGCGTCGTGCGCGCCCATGTCGCCCTGCGCGAGCTGGCGCGCGCCCGGGCCGAGGGCGGGGCGGCCACGATCCGCTCGCAGCGGCGCATCGATCCGTCGAGCCGCCAGGCGCGGGGGCCGGGCGGCGGGGTCGCGGCCCCGGCCCCGGCCCTGGCCAGACCGTTGCCGCGCCTCATCCCCGCGGCGCGGATCGTGCTGGCCGACAGCGCGGTGGAATGGGTGGCGCTGCCGCGCGACCGGGCGGGCTATGCCGCGCTCTCGCGCCTGATCTCGGCGGGCAAGCGGCGGGCGGCCAAGGGGGGGTGCGACCTGCGCCGGGCCGATCTGGCGGGGGTGGGGGCGGGGCTGTGGCTGATCGCGCTGCCGCCCGACCCGCTCGGCCCCGCGATCGGGGCGGCGGCGGCCGACCTCGTCGCGATGGCGCGCGCGCGGCCGGGGCTGTGCCATCTGGGCGCGGTGCCGCGCTGGGACGGGCGCGACGCGGCCCGGCTCGATGCCTGCGCGCGGCTGGCGCAGGATGTGGGGATGCCGATGGTCGCGGCGGGCGATGTGCTGATGCACCACGCCGCGCGGCGCAGCCTTGCCGATGTGCTGTGCTGCATCCGCCTCGGGCGCACCATCGACCGCCTCGGCCGCCACGCCCTGCCCAACGCCGAGCGCCGGCTGCGCCCCCCGGCCGAGATGGCGCGCCTCTTTGCCGCCCACCCCGCCGCCATCCGCCGCACGGTCGAGATCGCCGAGGGGTGCGCCTTTTCGCTCGACGATCTCTCCTACGAATACCCCGACGAGGTGGCGGGCGACGAGGCGCCGCAGGCCCGGCTCGAGCGGCTGACGGCGGCGGGCCTCGCGCGGCGCTTTCCGGCGGGCGTGCCGGCCGACACCGCCGCCAAGGTCGCCAAGGAGTTGCGCATCGTCGCCCGGCTGGGCTTCGCCGCCTATTTCCTGACCGTCAACGACATCGTGGCCTTCGCCCGCGGCCGCGGCATCCTCTGCCAGGGGCGGGGGTCGGCGGCCAATTCGGTCATCTGCTATGCGCTCGGCATCACCGAGGTCGCGCCCGATGTCATCAGCATGGTGTTCGAGCGATTCATGTCCGAGGCCCGCGGCGAGCCGCCCGACATCGATGTCGATTTCGAGCACGAGCGGCGCGAGGAGGTCATCCAGCACATCTACGACACCTACGGGCGCGAGCGGGCGGGGCTTTGCGCCACCGTCATCCACTTCCGCACCCGCGCCGCCATCCGCGAGGTGGGCAAGGTCATGGGCCTGTCGCAGGATCTGCTCGCTGCCATCGCGGGCCAGAGCTGGAGCTGGTCGGACGGCCCGCCCGAGGCCGCGCATCTGGCCGCACTCGGGCTCGATCCGGCCGACCGGCGGCTGGCGCGCACGCTGCGCCTGATCGCCGAGATCATCGGCTTTCCGCGCCACCTCTCGCAGCATGTGGGGGGATTCGTCATCACCCGCGGCCGGCTGGACGAGCTCTGCCCGATCGAGAACGCGGCGATGGAGGGGCGCACCGTCATCGAATGGGACAAGGACGACATCGACGCGCTCGGCATCCTCAAGGTCGACATCCTCGCGCTCGGGATGCTGAGCTGCCTGCGCCGGGGGTTCGACCTCATCGCCGCCCATGGCGGGCCGCGGCTCGGCCTCGATACCATCCCGCGCGAGGATCCGGCCGTCTACGACATGCTCTGCCGGGCCGATGCCGTCGGGGTCTTTCAGGTCGAGAGCCGGGCACAGATGAACTTCCTGCCCCGGATGCGGCCGCGCTGCTTCTACGACCTCGTGATCGAGGTCGCGATCGTGCGCCCCGGCCCCATCCAGGGCGGGATGGTGCATCCCTATCTGGCCCGCCGGCAGGGGCGCGAGCGGGCCGAGCTGCCCTCGGCCGAGCTGCGCGGCGTGCTCGGACGGACGCTGGGCGTGCCGCTCTTTCAGGAACAGGCGATGCAGATCGCCGTCGTCGCCGCGGGCTTCACCCCCGAAGAGGCCGACCGGCTGCGCCGCTCGCTCGCGACCTTTCGCAAGATGGGCACGATCGGCACCTTTCGCGACCGGTTCGTGGCCGGGATGCTCGAACGCGGCTATGCGCCCGATTTCGCCGCGCGCTGCTTTGCCCAGATCGAGGGCTTCGGCGAATACGGCTTTCCCGAAAGCCACGCGGCAAGCTTCGCGCTGCTCGTCTATGCCTCGGCCTGGATGAAGCGCCATCACCCGGCGGCCTTTGCCTGTGCGCTGCTCAACGCCCAGCCGATGGGCTTCTATGCGCCGGCCCAGATCGTGCAGGACGTGCGCGCCCACGGGGTCGAGGTGCGGCCCGTCTCGGTCAACGACAGCGGCTGGGACTGCACGCTCGAACGGCGCGCCGACGGGCGGCTGGCGCTGCGGCTCGGGCTGCGGCAGGTGCGCGGCCTGCCCGAGGAGGATGCGCGCTGGATCGTCGCCGCCCGCGCCAACGGCTATCCCGACCCCGAGAGCGTCTGGCGCCGCGCCGGGGTGGCGCCCGCGACGCTCGAACGGCTGGCCGAGGGCGATGCCTTCGCGGCGCTGGGGCTCGGGCGGCGCGACGCGCTCTGGTCGGTGCGGGCGATCCGGGGGGCGCGGCCGCTGCCGCTCTTCGGCGCCGACGGCGAGGGCGCGGCCGACCCCGCCCCCGCCCTGCCGCCGATGACGCTCGGCGAGGAGGTGATCGAGGATTACCTCTCGCTCCGGCTGTCGCTGCGGGCCCATCCGATGGAACTGCTGCGCCCCGCGCTGCCGGGGCTGTGCCCGCATGCCGGGCTGGCGGGCATGGCGGCGAGGGGGCGCATCGCGGTCTGCGGCCTCGTCATCACCCGCCAGCGCCCCGGCACCGCCTCGGGGGTGATCTTCGCCACGCTCGAGGACGAGACGGGGGTGGCGAATGTGGTGATCTGGCCGCGCGTCTACGAGATCTTCCGCCGCGCGGTGCTGGGGGCGCGGCTGATGCGCGTCACGGGCCGGATCGAGCGCGACGGGCCGGTCGTGCATGTCATCGCCGAGGTGATCGAGGATATCTCGGCCCATCTGTCGGTGCTGGCCGAAGGGGCGGGGGCGCGGTTTCAGGGCATCGGCGGCGGCCGCGGCGACGAGGCCCGCCCCCCGGCGGGCGCCCCCGCCCCCCACCCTGCCCCCCACCCTACCCCCCGCGCCGGCCCCCGCC
>JBIKVM010000207.1:0-5181 GCA_044356825.1 Limisphaerales bacterium | reverse complement strand
CCGCCCCCGGCAGTCGCGCCCCGAGGGTCGAGAGCGCCGCCCAGTTCGAGACATAGCCCGAGGTGAACAGGAGCGCCGACGCCTTGCCGTGCAGATCGGCGAGTTCCGCCTCGAGTGCCGCGTGCAGGTGAGAGGTGCCCGAGATGTTGCGCGTGCCGCCCGCTCCCACGCCAAGCGCCTCGACCGCCTCGATCATGGCGCGGGTCACGGTGGGGTGCTGGCCCATGCCCAGATAATCGTTCGAGCACCAGATCGTCACCGGATCGGTCGCGCCCCCGGCGTGGCGGGTAGCGCGCGGAAAGGCGCCGCAATGGCGCTCGAGCTCGGCAAAGACGCGATAGTTGCCTTCGCGCTTCAGCTGGTCGAGCTGGGCCTGAAACAGGCTGTCATGATCCATTGGGGTCCTCCTGGAGTCTGTCGTGGCGCATCAGCGCGGGTCGGGGCGCCGGCATCATCCAGCGCCAGAGTTTCTGGTCGGGAACGGGCAGCACCATGAACCAGTGTTCAAGGAGCGCAAGCAAAGTGATCGTGAGCAGCAGCGAGAAACCCGCCACCTCCCACCCCGCCCCGGCGGCGACAGTGCGTTCGAGCCAGCAGGCGGCGGCGAAGCTCAGGAGCGTGACCGAGAGGGGGAAGAAGCCGTTCATCGGCGCGAGGCGAAAGTGGCTTGGCAGATGCGAGAGCGTGCGGGGCAGGAATTCGGTGTTGATGCGCGGCACCCCGAAAAAGAGGTTCAGCTTGGCCGAGACGCGCGCAAGGAAGAGCATCGCGAAGGTCCAGGCCGCAAAGGGGTTCGCCGCCCCCCATGCCGCATGGATCAGCGCAAGCGTCGTCATCGCGAGGGCGAGTTCGTGCCAGGCGATGGTGCCGACGGCGCGCGCAAAGCGCGGCCAGCCGCGCACGCCCGGCGGGCAGGGCCGCGCGTTCGGCCCCGTCAGCAGCCCCGAGAGGAACGCAAGCTCGATCCAGCCCCAGACCACGAGCGCCGAGACGAAGCCCAGATACACCCCCGCGGCCGATCCCAGATCGAACGACAGCCGCGCGCCCAAGAGACCGAGCGCCAGCACCGGAAGCCCCCAGACGACCGAGGCGCGATGCGCCCCTGCTCCCCGGTTGTCGGCCGCGCGCACGCGCCACAGGATCGCCCCGGTGGAGAACCACCAGAGGAAGACGGCGGCAAGCGCCGCGATCCAGGGGCTGTCAACGGCCATGCGCGGGGCCTCGGGGTCCGGGTGCTGCGATCAATACGAGGGTTCCAGCCTGACGCTCGCGGGGGGCGTGTTCCTGCGGGCGGGTATGGTGTAGAGCGAGACGAAGGCAAGCCCGGCGCGCGCCCCGGCGACGATACGCCCCACCGCGCCCCCGATCCCGCCGCGCCGCCTGGCGGCGTCGAGATCGACGAAGGCGCGCTCGAGCCGCTCGAGCGTCGGGATCCAGCGCGGGTGGTCGATGTCGATCTCGATCGGGAACACCTGGCGGGCGATGGTCGAGGTCTTGCGGAACACCTCCTGGTCATACCAGGCGATGTCGACGCCGAGCGCCTTGTGGAACTCGGGCCGGGCGTGGTCGCGCACCCACATCGTCGAATAGACCGCCGTCAGGAAGAACTTGATCCACCAGACATTGACGCCCGAGGTCAGCCGCGGGTCGGTCCGCATCAGGAGCGCGAAGGCCTCGCCGTGGCTGAACTCGTCGTTGCACCATTCCTTGAACCACTTGAAGATCGGGTGGAAGCGCTGCTCGGGGTGGGCCTCGAGGTGGCGGAAGATCGTGATGTAGCGGGCATAGCCGATCTTTTCGGACAGATAGGTGGCGTAATAGATGAACTTCGGCCGGAAATAGGTGTATTTCTTGGCCTTGGTCAGAAAGCCGAGGTTGACGGCGATCCCCGCCTCGCGCAGTGCGTCGTTGATGAAGCCCGCGTGGCGCGCCTCATCGCGCGACATGTAGCTGAAGAGCTCGCAGATGTCGGGGTTGTTGCCGCGCCGCTTCATCTCCTTGTAGAGCACGCAGCCCGAGAATTCGGCCGTGCAGGAGGAGACGAGGAAGTCGATGAACTCGGCCCTCAGGCCCGGCTCCATCGCCTGCCAGTCGATCTGGTCCCACTCGGCCGTCTTCTTGAAGTGGCCCTTGTTGGGGTCGGATTTCATCTGCGCGATGAGCTTGTCCCAATCGGCGCGCACGGGGGTGACGTCGATCGCGTCCATCTCGTCGAAGTCGGTCGTGTAGAAGCGCGGGTTGAGCAGCGTCGTCTCGGTTGCCATCGCGGTGGTATCGGGAACGGTGCTGCCATCCTCGGCGGCGAAGGCTGCGGTGGGGGCGTTCATAGCGTCACCTCTTCGGAGAAGGAGAATTCGCACAGCTCCATGAAGTCGAAATCACCCGTCGCGCGGGTCCAGAGCCGCTCGAGCAGGGTGGCGCGGGTGATGGTGGCGGTGCGGTCCTCGACCACGATCTGGCCATAGGGCGCCATCACCGGCGCGCCGTGCACCAGCACCTCGTCGCCCGGATGGACGACGGCGCCGTTGTTGAAGCGCACATGCGCATGCAGGGATTCGAAGCGGTGGCTGACCTCGACGGTGCAGGGCACTTCTTCGCGTCGTCTCGTGAATAGTCCCATCTGGTTCCCCTTTTTTGTTCAGTCCTGCATGAGCCGTTCGAACGCGGCCCTGTTTGCTGCCCCGAAATTGCCGAGCTCGGCGCTCCAGCCGGTTTCGGGGTCGTGGATCGCGAGCCGGCCGTTGGCATAGGCCGCGATCCGCACCGGCCGGTCGGCCGGGATTCCATGCTTGGCGCGCTCATGCGCGAGCGCGTTCTGCACCACGGTGACAAAGCCGCCGTGGTCGAGATCGGCCACCACCTGCCCCTCGGGCGTGCGCACCCGCACGGCCTTGGCGCCCAGCCCCTCGAGGATCAGGACGCGCTCGGCCACCACGGGTGCTGCGGGCGGCTGCCCCTCGGGCTCGCGCCCGGTCAGCACCGCGAAGGTCGTGAGCGCGAGCGCCGCGATCACGAGGCCCGCCATCGCGCGCAGCATCGCGGCGGGGATCAGCTCGCGCTCGGGGTCGTGGCGGAAGGCGGGGGGTGCGGGGCGGTCGGTCATCGCGGGGCCCTCATTCAGCGGGGACGGCGGCGGCGGGGTGTGCCGCGGCCGGGCTGCGGGTGACAACGGGGCGGGCGAGGCGGGTTTCGGCCACCTCGGCCAGGATGCCCGCGACGCGCGCGGCGTCGGGGATGCAGCGCAGCGCGGGTTCCGGCCTGCCGAGCCGCCAGGGCCGCATGTGCGGCCAGAGCGTCAGCGCCGCGATCCGCGCGCCGGGGACAAGCCGCAGCGCGATCGTGCCCGTGCCGCCCCGGCGCAGGTCGAGCGCCGCGCCCTCGATCTGCGGAAACGGCAGGTTCAGCGTCAGCGTCAGCGCCGCCCCGATCCGCATCGCGACGCGCTGCGAGGTGATGGTATAGAGCGTGGCCCGCGCCTGCGCGCGCGCCAGCACCCAGATCACCCCCGCCCCGAGGATCCCGAGCCCCGCATAGGGCAGGCCGACCGCCACCGCCTGCGCCGCCCCGCCCTCGGACCACGCCACACCTGCGCGCCAGAGCACGAGCGCGACCCAATAGGCCGCGAACCAGTCGAGCGCGAAGGCCTCGCGTGCCAGCCGCCAGCCATCGGGCCGGCCCTGCCAGAGCACGACCTCGCCCGGCGGGAGGTGCCCGGGCAGGCCGGGGACGGGTTCGGTGGCGAAATCGTCGTGCATCGGATCAGTCCGCCTGCAAGATCATGCGCCGCCGCTCGGCGTCGGTGACCTTGCGGGCGCTGTCATACATCGCGCCGCCCGCGAACCAGGCCATGATCTTTTCCTCCTCGAGCAGCGTCACCTCGGAGGCCGAGCGCGTCTTGGGCACGCCCGCGAAGCGCTCGGACGAGATCGAGACCACGCTGACGCGATCATGGCGGATCTGCGCCATGGTCATCGGGATCAGGCGGCGCGAGCCGTCCTTGAGCGTGACCTCGAGATAGCGCACGAGCTGCTCGGGCGCGTCGACCCAGAGGTCGGAGATGGTGCCGACGATCTCGAGATCGTTGGCCTGCACCTTGAGGCCGCGCGGATCGCGCCCGGCCGAGACGTGGAAGCCCTTCGCCGATGCCATCGGCACGATCTTGGCGTGGCCGTGGCCGTCAAGCTCGGGCACATCGCGCCGCGGCGCCCAGGACGCCGGCCCGACCCCGTCGGCCATCGGATCGCCCGTCGGCGCGTGGGGGAAGCCCTCGGACACCGCCGTGCGGGCCAGCGCCACCTCGCGCGCCTCGCGCGCGCCGTCCGGCACCGTCACCTTGCCGCGGCCGTGGGGCAGGATGAAGGTCTTGGGCGCGGGCACCGGGAAGGGGCCCTGGTTGTTCGCGACCGTGCCGTCCTCGTTCTCGAGCGGATAGCCCTCGCGCATGTTCTCGGTCTGCAGGTAGTAGACGAGGGCCGCGAAGAAGCCCCAGAAGAGATAGAGCGCGACGAGCGCGAGATCGAAGTTGCCGAAGAAGGTGACGCCAACCATGTGATGGTCCTCCGTGATCAGGTGGGAAAGTCGGCAAGTCCGATCCTGCCGGCCCCGCCCGTGGGTCTTGGGGTGATGATCGTCATGCGCACGAGCGGTCCGAGCACGACGAGCGTTGCGAAGAGCAGCGCTATTTCAAGGTGATAGACGAAGGTGTAGCCGATCGCGGGGGTGGCGAGCGCCTCGCCCCCCTTGCCCGCGAGCGCCCAGGCTCCGACGAGGTCGCGCAGGATGCCGCCCAGCGCCACGGCAAGGCCCGCCGCGGTCGCCTGCGCCGCGCCCCAGGCGCCGAGCGCGAGCCCGCGGCCCGCCGCGCCGCGCGCGGGCATGGCCATCGCGGCCGTCAGCGTCGCGACCGAAAAGAGCCCCGCGCCGAGCCCGATGCCCGCCGCACCCGCGAAAAACAGCGCGGGCGCCTGCATGGGCGCGGCGAAGATCACGGCCGAAAAGGCGGTGATCCCGATCAGGATCCCGCGCCCCGCCATGCGGAAATGATCGTGCCCCCTTCCGAGCCAGCGCGCGGCCAGCCCGAAGCCCACCAGCGCGCCGGCCGCCCAGAGGGCGGTCAGCATCGTTGTCGCGGCGACCGGCAGGTCGAGGATCTCGCCGCCATAGGGTTCGAGGAGGACATCC
>JBIKVM010000044.1:0-17677 GCA_044356825.1 Limisphaerales bacterium | reverse complement strand
ATCAGCGACTACACCGACTACATGGCCGCCGTGAACCTCTATGACGGCCTCATCAGCGTCGATGGAGATGGCAACCTCGTGCCGCAACTGGCCACGAGCTGGACCATCGCGGACGATGCCAGTTCCGTGACCTTTGTGCTGAACCCGTCGGCCACGTTCAGCGATGGCAGCCCCGTCGAGGCGAAGGATGTTGTCTATTCGGTCGAGCGTCTGCTGCGTATCAACCAGGGGCCGGCGAACCTCTTTGCCGGCGTTCTGGCCCCCGGTTCGGTCGTGGACAACGGCGACGGAAGCGTGACCTTCACCCTGCAAAAGACGTTCGCGCCCTTCATGGCGACGGTTCCCGCGATCATGATCCTGAACTCGGATGTCGTGGCCGAGAATGCCGGACAGGATGATGGCCAGACCTGGCTCGCCGACAACGTGGCCGGCGCCGGCGCCTACACCCTCAAGTCCTGGGACCGCGGCAGCATGATGGTGATCGAGGCCGACCAAGACTATTGGGGCGGCTGGCCCGAGGGCAAGATCGACGAAGTCCGCATGATCATCACCAATGACGAAGCCACCGTCCGCGCGATGGCCGCGAGCGGCGAGCTGACGATGACCAGCCAGTTCCAGTCGCCCGAGACGCTGGCCGCGCTCGACGAGATGGACCGCTTCGACGTCGTGAGCCAGCCCACCGTCACGGCCTTCTACCTCAAGCTCAACAGCAAGCTGGCGCCGACCGATGACATCCACATCCGCCGCGCCATCGCCTATGCCACCGACTACAGCACGATCCGCGAAGTCATCTTCCCGGGCGAGGCGATGAACACGCCGCTGCCGGCAGGGTTCGCGCAGTTCCACGCCGCCGACGTGGCTGCCCCGACCTACGATCTGGCCAAGGCGGCCGAAGAGGTCGCCAAGTCCTCCTACGCGGGCAAGCCCATCCCGATCACGCTTGGCTACGTCGCCGGCGCGACCTTCGAGGAAGAGATCAGCCTGCTCTTGCAAGCCAATCTCGAGCAACTCGGATTCGTCGTCACCCAGCAGCCCGATCCGTGGAACCGGATCACCGAGATCGCGGCTGATGTCGCGACCTCGCCCAACGTCAACCAGATCTTCTTCGGCCCGACCTATCCGAGCCCCGATTCCATGTTCTTCACGCAGTATCACTCTTCTTCGGCTGGCACCTGGGCCAGCATGGAATGGCTGCAGAACCCCGAGATTGACGCGATGATCGATGCGGCCCGCGCAACGGGCGACGTGGCGGCACAAGCGGCGATCTATCAGGATCTTCAGCGCAAGCTAATGGACATGATGCTCAGCGTGCCGCTGCTGGCGCAGACCCAGCAGCACGCCATCGATACCTGCCTCAAGGGGTTCCATGTGGTGCCGATGCAGTCGTTCGAATACGACTTCCACCGCTACTCCTGGGGCTGCTGAGCGGATACGGAGGCCCGGCCCTCCTGTGGCCGGGCCTCCGAGCTTGATGGGGCAAGATGGAATTCGCGGCCTTCCTCACGCGACGGGTGCTGTGGTCGCTCCTGGTCCTGATCGGCCTCTCGGTCGTGATCTTCCTGATCGCGCGGGTGGTGCCGGGTGATCCGGCCCGGATGGCGCTGGGCCCCACGGCGACGCCAGAGATGGTCGACGCGCTGCGAGAGAAACTCGGCCTCAACCTGCCGCTGATCCAGCAATACGGGCTGTTCCTGTCGGGCTTGGCCGAGGGGGAACTCGGACGGTCGCTGCTAACGGAGCAGTCGGTCAACAACGACATCGCCCAGACATTCCCGGCCACTCTCGAACTGGTGCTGACAACGATCCTGATCGCGGTTGTGCTCGGGGTGCCGCTGGGCGTCGCGGCTGCGCGATGGAAGGACAGCTGGCCCGACACGCTCGTACGGGCCATCGCGATCGTGAGTGCGGTGATGCCGTCATTCTTCATCGCGCTGCTTCTGCAAGTGCTGGCGGGGTACGTCCTGCAGGTGCTGCCGACCACGGGCCGCCTTCCGCCCGACATGGAGTTCTCCGGCCCGACCGGCCTCATCGTTCTGGACAGCCTAATGGCAGGGCGCCTCGATGTGCTGGGCGAGGCGCTCCGGCATCTACTCTTGCCATCGCTGGCGCTGTCGCTGGCAACGATGGGCCAGATCGCCCGAATCACCCGGGCCAGCATGATCGACGTCAGCCGGCAGGACTATATCGAGGCCGCACGCGCCTTCGGCATTCCCACATCGGTACGACTGTTCAAGTATCAGCTCCGCCCTGCCTTCGTGCCGCCCATGACGATCCTCGGGCTGGAATTCGCGAGCCTGATCGGGGGTGCCTTCGTCGTCGAACTGATCTTCGCCTGGCCGGGCATGGCGGCCTATGGCATTCGTGCGATCACGCAAAAGGATCTGAACGCCATCATGGGCGTGGTCATGGTCAGCGGCGCTTTCTTCGTCGTCGTCAACCTGCTGATCGACCTGCTCGTGGGCGTGCTCGACCCGCGCGTGCGCATCCGGGGCCGGCGGGCATGAGCGCGACCGAACCCCTCTCGAACGCCTGGCAGAACTGGTATCGTTTCAGCCGCAATCCGACAGCCGTGGTCGGAGCGGCCATCGTGCTTCTTTGCGTGCTGGCCGCCATTCTCGCCCCGTGGATCACGCCGTTTCCCGAACATGCCGGGTCCTTCGTCGATTTCCGAAACCGCCACCAGCCCCCGAGCCTCGAGCACTGGTTCGGCACCGACAATGTGGGCCGTGATAACTTCACCCGCGTGATCTTCGGGCTGCGGGTGTCGCTGACGCTCGCCTTCGTCGTGCTGATCGTCGCCGTGCCCTTTGGCACCCTGATGGGACTGTTGGCGGGCTACTTCGGCGGGTGGACGGAAATCGTGATCATGCGTCTGACCGACATCGCGCTGGCGATCCCGCCGCTTGTGATGGCGCTCGCGGTCGCGGCCGTTGCTGCGCCGTCGCTCACGAACGCGATGCTCGCGATCGCCGTGCTGTGGTGGACATGGCACACCCGGCTCATCTTCTCGATCACACGGCAGATCAGGAGCCAGGAATACATCGAGGCCGCTGAAACACTTGGCGCATCCAAGGCCCACATCCTGTTCCGCGAGATCCTCCCCAACTGCGTCTCCGCAATCGCGGTCAAGACTTCGCTCGACGCGGGCTTCGTGATCTTGATCGGCGCGAGCCTGTCGTTCCTCGGCCTCGGGATCCAGCCACCGACCCCGGATCTGGGGACGATGGTTGCGGCCGGAGCCGAGTATCTGCCCGACTTCTGGTGGGAGTCCATGCTGCCCGCCGGCGCAATCTTGTTCGTGGCGCTGGGGTTCAACCTTCTGGGCGATGGCCTGCGCGACATGTTCGACGTCGAGGATGTGCGATGAGCCTCCTGTCGGTCGAGAACCTCCGCGTGAGCTTCACCACCTACGGTCGTCGGACCGAGGTATTGCGGGGCGTCTCGCTCTCGATCCCGGAAGGGGCGCAACGGGCGCTCGTGGGCGAAAGTGGGTCCGGCAAGTCGGTGACCATGAAGGCCATCATGGGCCTGCTGCCGATGCCACCTGCCCGGATCGAGGGTGGGCGGATCCTTTTTGAAGGACGCGATCTGCTGACCCTACCCGAGCGTGATCGGATTGCGCTGCGCGGCACCGCGATGAGCATGGTGTTCCAGGATCCGATGTCGTCGCTCAATCCCGTCTGGACGGTGGGAGACCAGCTGCGAACCATCCTCAAATACGCGGACCGGCGACTGGGCCGCGACCGCAGCAGCCGTGGCCGGCAGGCGCGCGTGCTCGAGGTTCTGGCGCAGGTGCGCATGAGAGAGCCCGAGCGCGTTGCCGCGTCATTCCCTATCATGCTGTCGGGGGGAATGCGCCAGCGGGTCCTGATCGCCATGGCACTCCTGAGCCAGCCGCGTCTGCTGATCGCGGATGAGCCGGGCACCGCGCTCGACGTGATCACACAAGCCCAGATCCTCAAGCTGCTCCAGGACCTCGTGACCGAACAGAAGCTCGCGCTGCTCATGATCACCCACAATCTTGGCGTGGTACGGCAGACGGCGTCCTATACCTACCTCATGAATCAGGGGCGGATCGTCGAAGAAGGTGAGACCCAGAGCCTCTTCGAGGCGCCCCGAGAACAATACACACGGGATCTGATCGCCGCCGTGCCCCGGCTGACCGGAGGGGCGCGATGACACCTGCGCTCGAGATTTCCGGCCTGACGAAGATCTTTCCGGTGCGCTCCGCATTCGGTCGCCTGATCGGCGAGGTGCGTGCGGTCGACGATGTCTCGCTGCAGGTCGCGCCCGGAACCGTCTACGGCCTTGCCGGCGAGTCGGGTTCGGGCAAGTCGACGATCGCGCGGATGATCATGGGGCTGACCGCGCCCGATCTGGGCGACATCCGCCTGAACGGTCAGTCGATCCTCGGTGGCGCCGACCGAAGCGCCGTCCAGATGGTCTGGCAGAACCCGGGTGCGTCGCTAAATCCCCGTCGCACTGTCGGTCAATCGATCCGGGTCGCGCTCGATGCCCATGGAAAGGATCGCGCGCGGATCCCGGATCTGCTCGAGATGGTCCAACTCCCGACAGCCTTCGCAGACCGCTATCCGCACGAACTCTCGGGCGGGCAGAAGCAGCGTGTCGCCATCGCGCGGGCACTGGCCGTAGAGCCGCGCCTGCTGGTCCTAGACGAGCCGACATCCGCGCTCGATGTCTCGGTCCAGGCCCGAGTGATCGAACTCCTACAGGATCTGGGGCGCCGCCTCGGTCTGACCTATCTCTTCATCAGCCACGACCTCTCGCTCATGCGCAATTTCGCGGGAACGGTCGGCGTACTCTATCGGGGCCGGATCGTCGAGACTGGCCCGACCGCGAGGGTCTTCGAGAACCCCCGGCACGACTATACCCGCCTGCTCCTTGCCTCGGTCCCGGTCATCAGTGCCGAGGAAGAGGCGATGCGCCCGCAGGTTCCCCTCATCAACGGTGAACTCCCCACGGCCGAAGACCTGCTGGCCTTGCGGGACAAGCAAAGGAGTCAGGCATGATCCGCATCGGCATCGACGTGGGCGGCACGAATACGGATGCCGTCCTGATGGACGGCACGAAGGTGGTTGCAGGGGTCAAGGCACCCACCAGCGCGGATGTGATGACCGGGGTGGTGCAGGCTTTGCGCGACGTGCTTGCAGCCAGCGGCAGGCAGGCCACAGCCGTGGATGTGGTGATGATCGGCACGACGCACTTCACGAACGCCGTGGTGCAGCGGCGCGATCTGGCGCCGACAGCATGCGTCCGGCTCTGCCTGCCGGCGACGCAAAGCCTCCCGCCCATGGTGGACTGGCCGCCAGACCTGCGCGACGTGCTCGGCAACCACTGGTTTCTCGCACATGGCGGAAACGAGTTCGACGGCCGCATCATCAGCCCCCTCGACGAGGCCGAGTTGCGCGGCATAGCCGCCCAGATCAAGGCGCGAGGGATCAACTCAGTCGCCATTTCCTCGGTCTTCTCGCCCGTCTCTTCCGAGATGGAGAAGAAGGCCGGCGAGATCATGGCCGATGCGCTGCCGGGCGCGCACATCACGCTGTCATCCGACATCGGCCGGATCGGGCTGCTTGAGCGCGAGAACGCCGCGATCATGAACGCCTGCCTGCGCGACCTGTCGCGGCATGTGGTCGAGGCGTTCCGGTCCGCGTTGAAGGACGTGGGCTTCGGGGGCCGCTTCTATCTGACCCAGAATGACGGCACGCTGATGGATGCGGCGTTTGCCGAACGCTTCCCGGTGCTGACCTTCGCATCGGGGCCGACGAATTCCATGCGCGGCGCGGCCTTTCTGTCGGGTGTGAAGGATGCCATCGTGGTGGATATCGGCGGCACGACCTCCGACGTGGGATCGCTGCAAAAAGGCTTCCCCCGGCAGGCGACCGTCGCAGTAGAGGTCGGCGGCGTACGCACGAATTTCCGCATGCCGGACGTGTTCTCGATTGGGCTCGGAGGTGGTTCTCTGGTGGTTGATGGTCCTGGCGGCGTCGCGGTCGGACCCCGCTCGGTCGGCTTCCGGATCGTGACCGAGGCGCTGATCTTCGGCGGCTCCACCCTGACCACGTCGGACATCATCGTCGCCGACGGCGCGGCCCGGCTGGGCGACCCCGCACGGGTCAGCCACCTTGATCCAGCCCTGATCCGCCGCGCCCGCGATCGGATCGCCTTCCTGCTCGAGGATTGCGTCGAGCGCGCGCGGATCAGTGCGGAACCTCTGCCGGTGATCGTCGTGGGCGGCGGGTCGATCCTGGTCGAAGGTCCGATCGCGGGGCTCGAACTGGTGTTGCCCGATCACTTCGCGGTTGCCAATGCCGTGGGGGCAGCGATCGCGCAGGTCAGCGGTGAGGTCGATCGCGTCTACGCCCTTGCCGAGATGACGCGCGAGGCAGCGCTGAACGATGCCAAGGCACAGGCCACCGCCGCCGCCGTCGCTGCCGGTGCGCGGGCCGACACGATCGAGATCGTCGATGTCGAGGACGTGCCGCTGGCCTATCTTCCCGGCAATGCGACGCGCGTGCGGGTCAAGGCGGTGGGCGAACTCCATGTCTGACGCATGGCCCCTGACCGAAGCCGACTTGCTGCCGCTCTCGATCGGCGCCGCGCTGCTGGGCACGGGTGGCGGCGGCAACCCCTATATCGGCATGCTGCGGGCGCGCGAGCTGATACGCAAGGGAGCGGTCGTGAACGTGCTGCCGCTCGGCGCTTTGCCCGACGAGGCTTGGGTGGGTGAAGTGGGCGGGATCGGCGCCCCCGTGGTCGGGATCGAGAAGATCGAGGAAGGCGGGGAATGCTACCGCGCCCTGCGTGCCGTCGAGGATACGCTGGGCGTGCGCACTTCAGCACTCATCAGCGCCGAGATCGGGGGTGCCAACTCGATCGAACCCGTCATCGCGGCTGCGCTCGCCGGGTTGCCGGTCCTGGACGGCGATGGCATGGGCCGCGCCTTTCCCGAAGTCCAGATGACGACCTTCTTCATCTACGGCGCCAAGGCCGCACCGGCAGCCATCGCGGATGACAAGGGCAACGTCGTGGTCTTTCGCGACGTCAAGGACATGTACTGGCTCGAACGCTTTGCCCGCGACACCTCTGTCGCGATGGGTGCCGGGGCGGGGCTGGCTATCGCACCGATGCGGGCCGATTTCGTCCGGCGGGCAGCCGTTCCGGAGACACTGACGCAGGCCCTGACGATTGGGCGCACCGTGCTTGATGCCCGTGCGAAGCGGCACGACGTGGTCGACCGCATCTGTCGCGATACCGGCGCGCGGCTGTTCTTCACCGGCAAGGTGACGGATGTCCGACGGCACCTGCAGGGCGGTTTCGCGAGGGGCGAGGCACAAATCGCCGGAACCGGCGAGTGGCACGGCGCACAGGCACGGATCGCGATCCAGAACGAGAACCTCGTGCTCTGGGTCGATGGTCGCGCCGTCATCATGGTGCCAGACCTGATCGTGAACCTCGATCTTGACACGGGCGAACCGATCACCACCGAAATCCTGCGCTATGGCATGCGGCTGGCGACCATCGGGTTACCTGCCCATGCCCTGCTGAAGACGCCCGAGGCGATGGCCGTCGTTGGCCCCGCCTGCTTTGGCTACCCCGATCTCACCTTCACCCCGCTGGCCGCATGAGTCTGACTTTGCCGCCAGTCCTTGTTCTCGAGTTCCGCCGGGGGGCCGCCCCTGCCCCGGCACGGGAAGGAGCCCCCGATGACCGCTAGCCACATGATCCATGCCGAAGATCTCGAAGACATCGCGATCGGCGGTGCAGTTCTCGGGACGGGTGGCGGGGGCGATCCCTACATTGGCAAGCTGATGGCACAGCAGGCCATCCGCAAGCATGGCCCCGTCCGCCTGATCAGCGCGGACGATCTGTCCGATGACGCCCTTGTCGTCCCGGCCTGCATGATGGGCGCCCCCACGGTGATGACGGAAAAGCTGCCGCAGGGCGACGAGTTGCTGAACGCATTCCGCAGCCTCGAAAAGGTCATGGGCCGCAGGATCGATGCAGTTTTGTGCGGCGAGGCGGGAGGGGTCAATTCCTGTGTCCCGTTTGTCGTGGCCGCCGCCACCGGCCTGCCCATGGTGGATGCCGACGGCATGGGGAGGGCCTATCCCGAGTTGCAGATGGTCACCTGGACGCTGCACGGCGTGTCCGCGACGCCGATGGTGCTGTGCGACGACAAGGGTAACAGTCTGGTCCTCGATACCGTCTCGAACGCCTGGACCGAGCGCCTCGCCCGGGCGGCGACGATCGAGATGGGAGGCTCGGCCCTCCTGACCTTCTATCCGATGTCGGGCAAGGTGGCGCGCGAGGGGTCGGTCAAGGGCACGCTGTCGCTGTGCGCCCGGATCGGTCGGACACTGCGGGCAACACGCGCGGCCCATGGCGACCCGATCGCGGCCCTGAAGGACATCCTTGGCGCACAGGAACTCTTCCACGGCCGTGTGGTCGACATCGAGCGGCGGACCGAGGGCGGATTTGCCCGTGGTAAGGCGATGTTCAGCGGCGTGGAAGAGTGGAAATCGCGCACGCTGCGCCTCGATTTCCAGAACGAATTCCTGATGGCTGAACGGGACGGAGAATTCGTCGCGAGCACGCCCGACCTCATCGCCGTGGTTGAGGCCGACAGCGGCACCCCTGTTACCACTGATGCGCTCAAATACGGACAGCGGCTGATCGCCCTTGCCTGGCCCTGCGACCCGGCCTGGCGCAGTCCCGGCGGCATCGAACTCGTCGGTCCGCGCTACTTCAAGTACGACCACGACCATGTGCCGCTGCAGGCACATGGCTGATCCCGCCCATGGGCGTTGGTGGCGGGCGCGCGGGTCGCGTCAGCCGCGCCGACCGAAACCCCCAAACGTGAAGGGGCGCCCGCCTGGGCGCCCCTTCAGTCAGATAGAAAGGCGGATCACTTCGCCATGGCGTCGTAGCGGTCCTTGTTGTTCGCGATCCACTCGGCGACGTCGGCCTGAAGCTCTTCCACGTTGTACTGGTTGGCGGCCTCGATGAAGCTGCCATCGGTGAAGGTCGCAGGGTCGTGCGTCTTGCTGATCTCGCCCACGCTGACCAGCACGGGCTGGACACGGGCCCACATGTCGGGATGCAGCGCGCCGCGCTTGTCCGACAGCGGTTCGTGCAGCTTCATCGCGGCAAGCTCGAGATGCGCCCGACCGACATCGACGTTCTGCCACTGCTCGGGCACCGCGACGGACATGATCGCTGCACTCATCTGCAGATCGAGGCGGCCGGCTTCCATCCCCTTCGACCAGGCAAGGAAGAAGCGCTCAACCGGGTCGCGCAGTTCCTCGATGCGGTCCGTGCGGATCGCGAAGGAGTTGGCGGGGTTCTCCGCCACTTCGGGCGGCGTGATGTTGCGGATCGGAACCCCGGCGGCCTGGATCGAATTCAACTCGGTTGCCCCGCCCGCGACGGCGGCCACGGTCCCGCGGATGAACGCGTTGGCCAGCGTCGGCCCACCTTCGCCGAGAACCACGGTCGAGACGTCATCGATGGTCAGGCCCGCGCTTTCGAGCGCAACCTGCGCGATGATGCGGTCGCGGTCGCTGACAAGGCCGATGGTCTTGCCCTTGAGTTGCGCGATCTCGGTGATGTCGCTGTCGGCGGCGACATAGAGCGCCTCCGGAGCATACTGCATGTCCTCGTAGATGATCTTGAAGTCCTGCCCGGCATCGACGGCCTGCATTGTCTGGGCCGCGTCGAACATCACGAGGTCGGCCTGCCCGTTCGACAGGAACGCGACATAGGGAATGGTCGTCGAGGACGACAGCCAGTTCACCGTGATGCCGACGTCTTCCCAATAGCCGAGCTCTTGCGCGATGAACATGCCATAGAAGGTGTTCGACCGCTCGTTGGCGATGAGCACGTTGAGCGTGTCTTGCGCCATTGCGGTGCCCGCGCCGAGCCCGAGCCCTGCGACGAATACAGCGCCTGCGCGCATGAAGTTGGCTGTTGAAAGTTTCACTTTTCTTCCTCCCCGGGTTCTGTCCGCAGATCTGGCGGACGCAGTCATGGGGCGCGCGCCTGACCCTGTTACGCGCGCGCCTGTTCCTTTTCCGTTGCCAGCCCGCCCCAGCGGCGGTGGCGCTTTCGGGCGACGGCATCGAGCCTGCCCTGATGCTTCCAGAAGACGACCCTCCGGTCCATCTCTTCCATCAAGGTGAACAGCAGCAGCCCCATCAGCGACATGCTCAGCAGCACCGCGATCGACGCGGCGATGTCGAGCTTGTGCGAATAGCGCTGCATGAGGATACCGATACCCTCGGTCGCAGAGGCGAATTCCGCGACGATGGCCCCGACGAGGGCACTGGTCATCGCGATCTTGAACCCTGCGAAGATCATCGGCGCCGCGTTCGGGACCATCAGCTTGAAGAATGTCTGTGCCTTGCTCGCCCCGAGCGCGCGAAAGAGCTCCGCGGTGTCCCGGTCCGTCCTGAGCAACCCCGAGAGCGTGTTCACGAACACCGGAAAGAAGACGATGAGGGCTGCGAGCGCGATCTTCGAGGACCAGCCGAATCCGAACCATGCGATGAAGATGGGCGTCACGGCTATGCCGGGCGTCACGTTCAGCGCGATGGCGTAGGGCGCGATGTAGCGGCGGAACCCGAGGCTCAGTGCGGCCGCGATCGCAAGGCCCATGCCGATGCCCGCGCCGATGAGAAATCCTGCCACCGCCTCGTAAAGCGTCACGAAGAAGTGCCAATAGACTTCGCCGGTGACGGCATAGAGGCGCCAGAACGCCTCGGCGATGGCGCTCGGCGCGGGCATGATGAGGTCATTGAGCCGCCCCGTCCGGCCCGCCCATTCCCATACGCCGATGATCAGCGCGAAGATGGTCAGATGCGTGAAGGCGCGGCGGCGGAAGACCGGATCGGCCGCTCTCGCGATCATGCCGATCATCATGCGCTGGGCGGGCCCGTTCATGAGGTCGCCCCCCAGGCGCGCTTGCGTCGGGCAGAGACGCGCCGAAGTCCGGCCTCGTTCTGCCAGAAGATGACGCGGCTCTCGATCCGTTCCATCAGCGCATAGAGGATGTAGCCGATGAGTGTCAGCGACAGGAGCGTGGCGAATGCCCCAGCCATGTTCAGAACCGCGGCGAGGTTGTCGAGAAGAACCCCCATGCCCTTGTTCGACGAGATGAACTCCGCGACCAGCGCGCCGCCGAGGGCCGAGGCCATGGCCATGCGGATTCCGGCCATGATCATGGGCATCGCATCAGGCACGATGACCTTCGTGAGGGTCTGCCACTTCGATGCCCCGAGCGAGCGCATGAGTTCCACCTGCGCCGGATTGGCCGACAGGATCGCCGTGAGGGTGTTGATGAAGGGCGCAAAGAAGCACACGAGCGTCACGATCGCGAGCTTTGCGCCGAAACCGAAGCCGAGCCATGCCAGCATCAGCGGCCCGATCGCGATCCGCGGTGTGGCCTCAAGGACGATGACATAGGGTTTCATGTAGCGGTGGATCGTCTCGCTGAAGCCCGCGAGGATGGCGAGCGAGATTCCGAGGATCGTACCCACCACGAACCCCGCGAGCACGTTCGCCATCGTCACCCACAGATGCTCCCACACGATCGCCTGCGTGACGTAGAGCGGGACGAACGATCCGAAGATGTGCGAAGGCCGCGGGAAGAGCAGCGGATCGGCATAGCCCGAGGCTGTCAGGAACTCCCAGATTGCGAGCAGCGCCACAAGGATCGCGGTGTGCTTGAGGGCGCGCTTCCACAGCGGGGACTCTTCTCCGGATAGGCCGGGGATCATGTCATCGTTCATCCCGGTTTCCTTCACGTCGCCCGTGCCGCAGTGCGTGTCATGACCGGACCATCTGCTCGAAGATCTGCGCTGTCCGGCTGTAATGGCGCTCGGTCAGGTCGCATACCGCATCGGCGTTGCGGTCGAGCGCGGCCGCCGCCAGTTCCCTGTGCTCTTCGAAGAGGGGGCGGCCGCCCGCGCTTTGCGAGACGGCCGACCTGCGATATCGCTCGCAGAGGTCGTGCAGGTGCGCGCGCATCCACAGCAGCCATTTCGATCCGCACGCCGCGACGAGCGCGGCATGGAACGAGGCGTTCGCCCGTTCCCAACTGTCGGGCACAGGCCCGCCCCTGTCGGCTAGGGCCTTGTCCTCGCGCGCCATGATGTAGGCTGCGGCGACAACCCCGCTCTCCCAGTCGACCCCGCCGTTCGTGATCGACAGCCTGAGCGCCGACTTCTCGACGGCGATCCGCGCGGTGTTGAGATCCATGAACTCATCAGGGTCGAGCGGTGCCACCGCGAAGCCCCGGTTGCCCTCCGTCACCACGAGGCGGTCTGCGCCGAGGCGTTGGAGCGCCTCTCGCAGGGGGGTGGGCCCGATCTTGTAGATCGCACGCAGTTTCTCGATCCGCAGCCGCTCTCCGGGCGGACGCACGCAGCGCATGATATCGGACTTGAGCGCGCGATAGGCTTCGTCGGCAAGCGTCCTGCCGTCGCCGAACGCATCCCTCGGGTCGGACATCAGCGGAAACTGGGCTGCGCCTAGCAAGACCACCTCGACCATTCCCCCATTTGACAGACGGCTCTCGCGGTGATTTAACCACAAAAAGGTAAATCATCGACAAAACGATAAAGCAACGAAAAAATGAAGCTCTTCACTGGAACCATGACCGACGGCCAGGCGGTTGCCGGCCACATCGCAGGTGACGAAGCCGTGGTCTGTGCCATGGGCGCCGAGGCGACGGGGGCGGTGCTTGCAATGATCGCGGGCGGCGCTCCCGCGCGTGCGGCATGGGCGTCCCGCACGGGCCCGCGCGTGCCTCTCTCGGAGATCCGACTGACGGCGCCCATCCCGGAGCCGCGGCGCGACATCTTCTGCGTCGGCAAGAACTATTACGAACACGCGCTCGAATTTCACGGCAGCGGCTTTGATTCGAGCGCCAAGGAGCAGGTGCCGTCGGCACCTGTCATCTTCACCAAGGCCACGACAAGCGTGATCGGCCCCGGCGAGGTGGTCCGCGCATCGATCGACCCGACGGGGAGCGTTGACTACGAGGGCGAGCTTGGCGTGGTGATCGGCAGGCGCTGCTTCGGCGTCCCGAAGTCGGAGGCGATGGCGCAGGTCTTTGGCTATGTCATCGTCAATGACGTGACCTCGCGCGAGTTGCAGAAGCGGCACAACCAGTGGACGATCGGCAAGGGGTGCGACACCTTCTGCCCCATGGGCCCTTGGATCGTCTCGGCCGACGAGATCGCGGATCCGACGGCGCTCGAACTCGTGACCGAGGTGAACGGTGAGGTTCGCCAGAAGGCGCGCGTGCGCGCGCTCATCTTCGACATCCCGACGCTGATCGAGACGCTGTCGAGCACGATCACCCTGCTGCCCGGAGACATCATCGCCACCGGCACACCGGCGGGTGTGGGCATAGGCTTCAGCCCGCCAGTCTATCTGCGCAGGGGCGATCGGGTTCGGGTGGCGATCACGGGCCTCGGCGTGCTCGAAAACCCAATTGGCTAGGCGGTCGCTCCCATCATCGGCCGTGCTTGGACACGGCCGAAGCCTGGGGGCGCTAACCCAGGAAGCCGATCGCGCGTCGCATCGGGGCCACTGCCGGATCGGCCATCAGGGCGATGACCCGTGCCGCAGCCTCGGGTTTGGTGGCCTTGCGCGTGACGGCCGCGCTGTATGTCGTGACAAGATCGAGGCCGGGCGGCAGAAGGCCGATCAGCCGCACGCCGGCGATGCGCTTGATCTCGGTAACCTGCGTGCAGCCGACCGGCCGCGCGTGCTCGCAGGCCGCCATGGCCTTCATCGCGGGTATCCCGCCCGGAAATGTCCTGAGGCGCGGCGCAACCGCATCGGCGATTCCCAATTCGCGCAGGACACGGGCGAAGTGGATGCCCGCGGTGGCTGCGAGCGGGTCGGGGAAGAAGATCGCGTCAGAGGCCAGCAGGAGCGTGCGCAGATCGTCGGCCGTCTCGCAGGGGGCGTCGGGGTCCGTGGCGCGCAGCGCAAGGCCCGTTGCGACATCGCCGATATCGGTGATGCTGTCGGGTTCGACATGCCCGGTGGCGGCGAGATCCTCGACAAGCTTGCGAGACAGGATGACGAAATCGGCATCCTCGCCGCCGACAATCCGATCGCGCATCCCGCCCACGGGGCCGAAATCGCCGCTCAGCGACTCGCCCGTCTCTGCCCGGATCCTGTCCGCGAGAGCTTCAGCCAGACCCTGCGCCGCCCCGCCACTCAAGACCTTCACCATCCAAGACCTCTCTTGCTTGTCGCCTGTTTCGTCCCGGCACCCCGGTGCGTCGCAAGACGTAACCACTCCGGCCCCCATCGGCAACCTCAGGTCTGAGAGGACGATCCATGCTGCGCCTCCGCACCATCACCGCCATTCCGGTCTCGGTTCCGCTCCGCAAGCCGGTGAAGATGGCGGGAAGCACCCTCGTGGCCGCCGACAACGTGATCGTGCGGGTCGAGGACGAGACGGGCGCGGTCGGCTGGGGCGAATCCGCCTCGGCCCCGATGATGAACGGCGAGACGCAGCCAGGCATGATCGCAGCCATCCGGCACATGGCCGAGCGGCTCACCGGCGCCGAGGTCACATCAGTGGAGGCGATCCCCGACCTGATCCACCCCACCATCCACTTCAACCCGGGCGCCAAGGCGGCGGTGGAAATCGCCCTGCTTGACCTGGTCGGACAACGGACTGCGCGGCCCCTTCACGACCTGCTCGGGGGCAAGCTGCGCGACCGGGCGCCGGCACTCGTGTTCATCGCGGGCGGCACGCTGGACGAGGAGGTTGCCGAGGCCCGCCGCCTTGTGGCCGAGGGTGTCGTCGCCCTCAAGGTCAAGATCGGTATCCTCGGGGTCGAGGCGGACCTCGCGCGGTGCCGGGCGATCCGCGCGGCGGCGGGTCCGGGCATCCGCATCTCGGCGGATGCGAACATGGGACTGAGCCGCGACGAGGCGCTGGCCTTCTGTGCGAGGGCCGCTGACACGGGCATCGACTTCGTCGAACAGCCGGTTGCCGAAGAAGAGATCGAGACCATGGCCGATTGCGCCCGCGCCAGCGGCGTGCCGATCGGGGCCGACGAGGGGTTCCATTCGATCGAGCAGATCCGTCGCCACCATGCGCGCGGCGCCGCGGCGGGTGGCAGCCTCAAGACCATCAAGCTCGGCGGTGCTCTGGCCGTCATGCAGGCCGGCCGGCTGATGCACAGCCTCGGGATGCACGTCAATCTTGCGGGCAAGACGGCAGAGACCGCGATCGCCTCGGCCGCGATCGCCCATCTTGCCGTCGCGCTGCCGCAGGTCGACTGGGACACGTCGATGACCGCGCCCTACCTCGCGGCCGACATCGTCGCCGATCCGGTCACGATCCGGTCGGGCCACATCGTACCGCCCGACGGGCCGGGTCTCGGGGTCCGGGTGGATGGTGCCCTGCTCGCACGCTTCATCGCCTGAGGGCCGGCGCGGGATGAGGGCGGACGGATGAAACCGAGATCACCCGCGGACCTGGCGGGCCGGCCATCGCCGGTGCGGGCAGGTCGGGCAAAGTGCAGCGAAACCTCAGGAGGGGAAAGAGGACCATGGGTGTGAAGAAGGAAATCGGTCTGGCCATCATCGGCTGCGGCACAATCGGGCGCATCCGCGCCATGATCGCGCGGGACTATCCCGGCGTTGGCTGGATAGGTCTGTGCGATGTCAATCGGGCCCTCGGGGAAAAGCTCAAGGCTGATTGCGGGGCGGACTTCTTCACCATCGACTTCGAGGAACTGCTTGACCGCAGCGAGGTCAACGCCGTGATCGTGGCAACCGACGAGAACCATCACGCCGCCCCGACCATGCGTGCCGCCGAGCGCGGCCATAGCCTCTTCATCGAAAAGCCCCTCGCCACCGACGCCCATGAATCGAAGGCCATTCTGGACGCGATCGAGACGGCGGGCGTCGATGCGGTGCTTGGCTACACCCAGCGTTTCCGCAGGCGTTTCCTTACGGTCAAGGAAAAGCTGATCACCGGCCAGATCGGGGATGTCCACTCGGTCACGACCCGCGCTTTCATGAACCGCATGGTCCCCATCGCCACCGTCCGGCGCACGCAGAACCGCAAGAACCTCACGCCGATGGTCGTATCGGGGACGCACAGCCTCGACATGTCGCTGTGGCTGATGGAGGGCAAGACCCCGGTTTCGATTTATGCGCGTTCCACCGACAAGGTTCTCTCGCGCTGGGGCACCAAGGATTCGACCTTCGGCCTCTTTACGATGGACGATGGAACGATCTTCTCGATGAACATCTGCTGGGCGCTGCCCGAGGTCTGGCCCGGCTCCGTCTACGGGCTCGAGATCGGCATCGTCGGCACCGAGGGTGTCATCGACATCGAAGATACGCACCGGGATCTGGTTCTGGCCAGCAACGTCGTGCAGGGCGGCGGCTACGTGCCCGACGGATACAACCCCCCCGCCCGCCACGTCGACTTTCTGACAAGCTATCCGCCCGGCGATCTCCACATGGGTCAACTCTGGGGGCCCATGCGCGAAGAGACGGTCTCGTGGTATCAGCGGATCTGCATGGGCGTGCCATCCCCGCACGCGACCGCGCAGGACGGGCATCGCAACCTGATCCTGACGATGGCGATGGATCTGTCGGCGCGTCGCAAGACCGAGATCAGCCTTCCCCTGAACCTCGAGGAACTGGCTGCCGAGGTCTGAGCCCGGAAAGCCACGAAAGGACCCAAAGCAATGATATCCCGCTCGCTCGATATCCACGCCCACATCATCGAGACCGAAACGGTCGCCACGCTCCGGCGCGAAGTCCCGGACTGCGGGATCGAGTTGCACACCACCGACGGAGAGTTCGGAACCCTCGTGGTGGCGGGCGCGCCTTATCCCAACTTTCCCCGCGGCGGCTGGGACGTGCAGCGCCGCCTCGCCGACATGGACCGCGCCGGGTTCGACCGGCAGCTTCTGGCAGTCGTTCCGCAGACCGTTCTCTATGACAAGTCCCCCGCCGACGGGCTGACGGCGTCGCGGATCCAGAACGACGCCATCGCCCGGCGCGTGCGCGCCATGCCTTACCGCTTCCTCGGTCTGGCGACCGTCCCCCTGCAGGCGCCCGATCTTGCCGCCCGCGAGCTTGGCCGGGCCATGCGCGAAGACGGGCTGATGGGGGCCATGATCGGCAGCCATGTCGAGGGCAGGAACCTCGACGATCCGGCGCTTGATCCCTTCTGGGCCGAAGCCGAGTCGCGTCAGGCCTTCTTGCTGCTGCACCCGGTCAAGGTCGCGGGGATGGACCGGCAACGGTCCTACTACATCAACAACTTCGTCGGAAATCCGCTCGATACCACGATCGCGGCCGCATGCCTCGTGTTCGGCGGCGTCCTCGAGCGGTTCCCGGGGCTTCGGATCGTGCTGAGCCACGGCGGAGGCTTCACCCCCTATCAGGCGGCGCGCTGGATCCACGGATGGGCCGAAAGGGCCGAGGCCAAGACGCGGCTGCGCGGAGAGCCGGGGCCGTCGATCGACCGGCTGCTCTTCGACACCATCCTGCATGGCGTCGAGCCGCTGCAGTTCCTCGTGGACTGGGCGGGCGCCGACCGGGTGATGCTGGGTAGCGACTATCCGTTCGACATGGGCCAGTATGACGCGCGCGAGGTCAT
>JBIKVM010000002.1:0-48276 GCA_044356825.1 Limisphaerales bacterium | reverse complement strand
CCGATTCGGCGGCAGCACTCGGCGGCATCGACATCGTGGTGGGCAATGTCTCGGCGCTCGCGGTCGCGGATGACGAAGAGGCCTGGAAGGCCGAGTTCGAGACCGACATGATGCATTCGGTCCGCCTCGTGAACGCGGCGATGCCCTGGCTCGAGAAATCGAAGGCCGCCTCGATCACCCTCATCTCCTCGGTCTCGGGGCGCGAGATCGACTTCACCGGCCCGGCCTATGGCGCGTTCAAGGCGGCGATCGTCCATTATGCGCAGGGGCTTGCCCACAAGCTCGCGGGCAAGGGCATCCGCGCCAACACCGTCAGCCCCGGCAACACCTATTTCGACGGCGGCATCTGGCAGTGGATCGAGAAGAACAACCCCGCCCTCTTCGCCGAGGCGATGAAGCTCAACCCCACCGGGCGCATGGCGCGCCCCGAAGAGATCGCGCGCGGCGTCGTCTTCCTCGCGAGCCCGGCCTCGAGCTTCACCACGGGCACGAACCTCGTGATCGACGGGGCGCTGACGCGGGGCGTCCAGCTCTGAGGCGCGCTCAGCGGCTGAAGATCTCGGTCGCCGTCACAACCGTCACCGGCCCGTCAAGGAGCGGGCCGGCGTCGCGGAAGAACCCCTGCGAGCCGGCACCCGCGTTGTGCCGATCCATCGCCGCGCGGTCGGTGAACCGCTCATAGGTCGTGAAGCGGCAGGGGTCTTCGGGGTCCTGCGCGACGAAGAAGCCGAGCGTGTCGGGCTCATGCGCCCGCACATGCTCGCCCACGGCCAGGAGTGCCGCCCGCACCGCCTCTGCGTGGCCCTTCCTCGCGCGGATGATCGCGGTCAGCGTCTGCATCGCCTCAGCCCCCCGCCTTGATCCCGAGTTCGGCCATCATCGCCTCCTGCATTCGGAACTTCTGCGGCTTGCCCGTCGCGGTCAGCGGCATGGCATCGACGAAGCGTACGTGGCGCGGGATCTTGAAATGCGCGATCTTGCCCCGGCACCATTCGCGCAGGCCCTCGGGCGTCAGCATGGAGCCCGGGCGCAGGATGATCCAGGCCGCGACCTCCTCGCCCATCTTCGGGTCCGGCACGCCGAACACCTGCGCTTGCGCGACATCGGGATGGGTCGAGAGGAACTCCTCCACCTCGGCGGGATAGACGTTCTCGCCGCCCCGGATCAGCATGTCCTTGATCCGCCCGACGATGCGCGCATAGCCCTGCGCGTCGATGGTCGCGAGATCGCCCGTATGCATCCAGCCGTCGCGGATCGCCTCGGCCGTGCGCTCGGTGTCGCCCCAATAGCCCTTCATCACCAGATAGCCGCGCGTCACCAGCTCGCCCTTGGCGCCGACGGGCAGGGTGCGGCCCTCGGCATCGATCACGCGGCATTCGGCGTGGGGCTGGATGCGCCCCACGGTCGAGACGCGCTCGGCCACCGGGTCGTCGACGGCGGTCTGGAAGGAAATCGGGCTCGTCTCGGTCATGCCGTAGCCGATCGTGATCTCGCGGCAGTGCATCTCGGTCATGACGCGGCGCATGAGCGGCTCGGGGCAGGGGGCGCCGGCCATGATGCCGGTGCGCAGGCAACTCAGGTCGTGGCGGGCGAAATCGGGATGTTCGAGCATCGCCGAGAACATGGTGGGCACGCCGTGGACGGCGTTGCACCGCTCGGCCGCGATGGCGGCCAGCGTCTCGCCCGCGTCGAACCCTTCGCCGGGGAACACCATCTTGACCCCGTAGGAGGCCGCCGCGAGCGTGCCCAGCACCATCCCGAAGCAGTGATAGAGCGGCACGGGGATGCACAGCGCCTCGCCCGGGCGGAGCCGCATCGCGCGCGCGGTCGAGATCGCGTTGTTGATGATGTTGCGGTGGCTGAGCGTCGCGCCCTTGGGCGCCCCGGTCGTGCCCGATGTGAACTGGATGTTGATATCGTCGCCCGGGTCGAGCATGGCCGAGATCGCATCGAGCCGCGCCTTGGCCCCGGTGCCGCCGCGGGCCATGATCTCGTCGAACGAGAAGGCCCCCGGGATGGGCTTCGGGCCAAGCTCGATCACCGCCCGCAGCGCCGGCAGCCGCGCGGCCGCAAGGCGCCCCGGCGCGGCGGTGGCAAGCTCGGGCGCGAGGTCCGCGATCGTCGCGGCATAGTCCGAAGCCTTGAAGCGTGGCGCGAGGATCAGCGCCTTTACCCCCACCTTGTTCAGCGCATATTCAAGCTCGGAGCGCTGATAGGCCGGGTTGATGTTGACGAGGATCGCCCCGATCCGCGCCGTCGCGAATTGCGTGAGCAGCCATTCGGGCCGGTTCGGCGCCCAGATCCCGACCCGGTCGCCGCGATAGACCCCGATCGAGAGCAGACCCGCCGCGAGCCGATCGACCGCGCGGGCAAACTCGCGGTAGGTCCAGCGCACGCCCGGCTGGCAGAAGACGGCCGCATCGCGCGCCCCGTGGCGGCGCACGATCTCGGCCAGAAAGGCCGGGATCGTGGCATCGAGGAGCGACCGGTCGGTCGTGCCGCGGACATGGGCAAGCCCGTTCGCGGGCACGATGCCGGGGTGGGCGTATCCGCCCGGGTGGTTCGCCATGGCTTCCTCCGGCGGGGGCGCGCCCCCTACATCTTGCGCCAGTCGCCCATCTGCTCGAAGGCGCCGGCGGCGCGGTAGATCGTGCTTTCCTCATACCGCCGCCCGACGAGCATGAGCCCCACCGGCAGCCCCTGCGACATCCCGCAGGGGATCGACATGGCGGGGTGGCCCGTCACGTCGAAGGGGGCGGTGTTGGGCAGCATCTCGAAGGCGCGCTGGCACCAGAGCGCGAGCGAGCTGTCGGCAGGCGGGAGCGGCGTCGCCTTCATCGGCGTCGTCGGCATCAAGAGCAGATCGTAGCTCGCGAAGACCTTGTTGTATTCGGCGCGCAGCTGGCGCGCGAGGTTCTGCGCCTTGGCGTAATAGCGCCCGCGGGTGTGCTTGAGGTGATACTGCCCGACCAGCATCGAGATCTTGAGCGTGTCGCTCAGTTCATCCGCCCGGGCGCGCCAGTTGGCGTGGTATTCGAGCAGCGAGGTGGTATAGAGACCCTCCCAGCCGGTGCCCATGCCGTTGCCGAGCATCATCTGGTTGGTCAGCCCCTCGAGCCCGATCGGCGTCCAGATCGCGAGGCCCTTGAGGTGCCAGGGGATCGAGACCTCATCGACATTGGCGCCGATGCGGCGGAAGGCGTCGGCCGCCGTGCGCACCTTGGCGTCGACATCGCCCTCGGAACTTGCGTGCCCGAAGCCCTCCTTGACCACCGCGATGCGCAGCCCCGACGCCCCGCGCCCGACGGCCGCCGTGTAGCGGTCGGTCTGCACATCGTACTGGCGCGGGTCGAGCCCGTCGGCGCCCGCCATCACCTCGAGCATGAGGGCGTTGTCCATCACGTTCTGCGTCATCGGCCCGGCGTGGTCGATCGTCGCCTCGATCGGCATGATGCCCGAATAGGGCACGAGGCCATGCGTCGGCTTCATCCCGTAGCAGCCGCAATACGATGCCGGCATGCGGATCGAACCGCCCTGATCGCCGCCCACGGCCATGTCGACCTCGCCCGCCGCCACGAGCGCCGCCGACCCCGAGGACGACCCGCCCGCCGAATAGCCGTGCCGGTGCGGGTTGTGGACGGGGCCCGTCGCGTTCGTGTGGCTGCCGCCCGAGAGGCAGAAATATTCGCAATGCGCCTTGCCGACGATGGTCGCGCCCGCATCGAGAAGCCGCGTCACGATCGTGGCGTCGATGTCGGGGGTATAGCCCTTGAGCGTCGCCGCCCCGTTCATCATCGGCACGCCCGCAAGGCAGATATTGTCCTTGAGCGCGACCGTCCGGCCGTGCAGCGGCCCGCGCGGCGCGCCGCGGATCTCGGTCTTCACATACCAGGCGTTCATCGGGTTTTCCTCGGGCGTCGGCCGATAGCCCGAGGTGCGCGGATAGAGGACGGGCGGCAGATAGTCCGGCAGCGCATCGACCACGTCATAGGCATCGAGCGTGCCCTGCATGACCTCGAGGAACTCCATGATGCGGGCGTCGGACATGTGCATGCCGAGTTCGGCCACGATGTCCTTCATCTGCGAGAGGGTGGGGCGCTGGACGGTCATGTAGGACATCCTCTCCTGCAAGGGCGGCGATGCGGGGCGTTGGGCGGTGGCCTTGGCGGCGGGCTTCGGGGTGGCGGCACCGGCGGGGGCCTTGGCGCCCGGCGGCGCGAAGGCCGCGAGGCCCGCGCCCCCCTTGGGCGCCGTCCGCCCCGCGCCGAAGCCCGTGAATTCCTCGATGAGTGCGGGGTCCGCGACCTCGGAGCCCGCGACCTCGCCGATGATCTGCCCCTTCTGGAGCAGGAGCACCCGGTCCGACAGCGCGGTGATGAAGTCGAGGCTCTGCTCGACCAGCACGATCGAGATGCCGGTGCGTTCGTTCAGTTTCTTCAGAAGCTCGATGATCTCGTCGATGATCGAGGGCTGGATCCCCTCGGTCGGCTCGTCGAGCAAGATGAGGTCGGGCTGCGAGATGAGGCAGCGCGCCAGCGCCAGGAGCTGCTGCTCGCCGCCCGAGAGCGCGCCGCCCTCGCGATCGAGAAGCCGCACGATGCGCGGGAAATCCGCGAGCACGCGGTCGATCGCGACCTCTTCGTCCTCTTCATGGGCGGCGACGCCCATGCGCAGGTTGTCGCGCACCGTGAGGTTGGGGAAGATCCCGCGCCCCTGCGGCACATAGCCGATCCCGAGTTGCGCCCGCCCGGATGAGCGCAGTCGCCCCAGATCCTGCCCGTCATAGGACATCGTGCCCCGCGTCGCGGGCACGATCCCCATGATGGTCTTGAGGAGCGTGCTCTTGCCCATGCCGTTGTGGCCGAGGATGCCGAGGATCTCGCCCTCGGCCACCTCGAAGCTGATCCCGTGCAGCACCGGCACCCGGCCATAGCCCGAGGCGAGGTCCTGAACGCGCAGAAGTGTCGTCATGCCCGGTGCCCCAGATAAACTTCGCGCGCCCGCCGGTCGGCCGAGATGGCATCCATCGTGTCCTCCATCAGGATGCGCCCCTCGTGAAAGAGCGTCACCCGGCGCGAGATCATGCGGATGAACTGCATGTCGTGCTCGACGACGATGAGGGCGGCGGTGCGGTTGATCTCGAGGATGAGTTCGGCCGTGCGGGCGGTTTCCTCATGCGTCATGCCGGCGGCGGGTTCGTCGAGCAGCACGAGCCACGGCTCGGCCGCGACCACCATGCCGAGCTCGACCCATTGCCGCTGCCCATGCGCGAGCCGCCCGACAAGGCTGCGGCGGATCTCTCCCAGCCGCAGCCGCTCGATGGTCTCGGCCGTCAGCGTGCGGGCGCGTGCCGCATCATGCCAGCGCCGGGCCGAGAGCCAGATGTTCTCTTCCGCGGTCAGCCCGTCGAAGACGTTCGGCACTTGCGTCTTGATGCCCACGCCAAGGCTCGCGATCTCGTGCGATTGCGCGCCGGCGACGGGTGTGCCGCGGATCGTGATTTCGCCCGCCGTGGGGGTGAGCTGGCCGGTCAGGCACTTGAAGAAGGTCGACTTGCCCGCCCCGTTCGGCCCGATCAGGCAGCGCAGCTCGCGGTCCTCGAGCGCGAAATCCACCTGATCCACGGCCCGCACGCCGCCGAAATGCATGCACAGGCCGCGCGTCTCGACGACGGTTTCGACGGCGCGCTTCTTCATTGCCCGGCCTCCGAGGCGGCGGCCCGGCGACGCGCGCGCCGCGCGGCACGGTCGGCGCCCGCCCGCCTGCGCCGCCCGCCCGTGAACCAGTCGGCGACCGTCGGCGCGATCCCGCGCGGCACGAGCAGCACGAAGACGATGAGGATGATCCCGAGCACGAGATTGTTGTTGAGCGTCTGCTGCCCCCCGAGCGAGGCCGTGAGGTAGAAGAGCCCGAAAGCCGCGATGATCGGCCCGATCAGCGTCCCGCGGCCGCCCACGATTACCCAGATGATCGTGAGCGCGGCGTTGTAGAGCCCGAACACGTCGGGCGTGATGCGCCCCACCCCGTTGCAGAAGAACACGCCCGCAAGCCCCGCGATTCCCGCGCTGACCGTGAAGATGCCAAGCTTGTAGGCGCGTGCGTCATAGCCGAGGAGTTCCGCGCGCGTCTCGTTCTCGCGGATGGCGACGCAGACGCGGCCGAAATGCGTGGTCACGAGCCAACCCGCCAGCACATAGCACAGGATGAGTGCCGCCATCGCGACGTAGAACACCTGCTCGGGAAAGAGGAAGGCGTTGGTGTTCCACGGCAGGTTAAGCGGTGGTGATTGCACCCCGTTGAAGCCGCCAAGGAGCGCGTTCCCGATCTTGTATTCGGGCCCCGAGGTGCGGCGCATCAGCGAATAGAGGATCAGCGTCACGGTCAGGGTGATGACGCCCAGATAGACGTCCGACACGCGGCCGTAGAACATGAAGTAGCCCACGACCGCGGCAAAGGCCGAGGCGATCACGACCGCGAGCAGGATAGCCCAGGTCGAGCCGCCGAAGTTGATCGCGCCGATCGTGTAGGCATAGGCCCCGAGTCCGAAGAAGGCGACCTGCCCGAAGCACAGGATCCCGCCATAGCCCCAGACGAGCGCGAGGCTGAGCGCGAGGATCGCGAGCGCGATCGCCGTCGTGAGGTTGATGATCGTGAAGAGCGCGAGCACCTGCGGCGCGATCAGCGTGAACAGGATGCCGATCACGGCAAAGACGAAGGTCGGGCGCATCGCGCGCAGAGAGGAGCCGGAGGTCACAGCGATTTCCTGAAGAAGCGTCCGGTGATGCCGCGCGGCATGAGGCGCAGCAGGATGATCGCGGCAATGAGAAGTGCCACCTCGCCGAAGGTCGGCCCCGTGACGTAGGAGACGATCCCGTTGATCCCGCCGAGCAGCACCGACCCGGCGGTCGTCCCCGCGAGGATCGACGCCCCGCCCGAGATCACGGTGATGAAGGCCTTGGCGATATAGGTTGCCCCGATCGTCGGCAGCACGCCCGTGACGGGCGCGAGCAGCCCGCCCGCCAGCCCCGAGACCGCGGCGCCGAGGCCGAAGGTGATCATGTAGATCCGGCTCGTCGAGACGCCGAGCGCCGAGGCCATCTGCGCGTTCTGCATGGTCCCGCGCGCCACCAGCCCGAGTTTCGTGAGCTTCAGCACCGCATAGACCGCCGCCCCGAGGACGAGGGTCACGAAGATCAGGAAGATGTCATAGCCCGAGACCGAATATTCCCCGATGTTGATGACGCCGATCGGCACCGATACGGTCGTCGCGGTGGAGGCGCCGAAGATCGAGGTCACGATCCCGATGAGCAAGAGCGAAAGCCCCCATGTGGCCAGCAGCGTATCCACCATCCGGCCGTAGAGCCATCGGATCAGCAACCGCTCCACGATCACCCCGATGATGCCGACGACGAGGGGCGCGAGGATCAGCATCGCGACCCACAGGTTCACGCCGTTGTTGGTGGCGACGACGACCGTATAGCCGCCGAGCATCAGGAACTCGCCGTGCGCGAGGTTGATGACGCGCATCATCCCGAAGATGATCGCCAGCCCGAGGCTGATCAGCGCCAGATTGGCGATGCCGTAGGCTATCTGGATGATGAGCGCGGCGATCTGGTCCAAGGCGGGGCTCCGGGGCGCGGGGGAAGGCAGGGGTGCCCGGCCCCCACGACGGGGGGCCGGGCGGGGGGATCACATCTTGATGCCGGCGGCCTCGAGGCCGTTCTCGAACAGGAAGACGTTCTGGTTGGGGTTCGCCACGAGGTCGCAGACGAGCTGGGTGTCGGCCGGCTGCTGGTCGGCGAAGCTCTCGAGGATCTCGAAGCGCTGGTTCTTCGCCTCGGCGATGTAGACGTTCTGCACGCAGTGGTTCGTCTTCGGGTCGACCGTGATCGTCCCGGACGGGCCGCTGTAGGAGAGCGGCGCGCGCAGCGCCTCGATGACCGCGGCGCGGTCGGCCGTGCCCGCGGCCTTCACCGCCTCGGCCCAGAGCATCGCGCCCTCGTAGGAGCGGACCGACAGCTCGTTCATCGTCGGACGCCCGGCACCCAGACGGCCCTCGAGGCGGGCGAGGAAGTCCTTGTTGGCCGGGTTGTCGATGGCCTCGAAGTAGGAATAGGCGGCGATGAGGCCGTCACCTTCCTCGGCCGAGATGAGCGTCTGCTCGTTGCCGACGCCGAAGGTCGTCGAGGCGATCGGGATTTCCTTGTTCATGCCGGCCGCGGCATACTGCTTGTAGAACGACACATGCGCCCCGCCCACCAGCGCCGAGATCACAAGGTCGGGCTTGGCGGCCTGGATCTTCTGGATGGTCGGGCCGAAGTTCGTGACGTCGAGCGGGAAGAACTCGACCCCGAGGGTCTCGCCGCCGCCGTCCTTGACGAACTTCTGCATCCACTGGGCGGTGATCTGGCCGTAGTTGTAGTCGGCGGCCACGATGTAGACCTTCTTGCCCCACTTGTTCATCACATAGGGCACTACCTTCGCCACCGTCTGGGCGGGCGTCGAGCCGGTGTTGAAGTTGTTGAAGTCGCACACGCCGCCTTCGTACTGGGTGTTGTAGAAGTAGAGCGTGTTGAACCGCGCGAGCGTCGGGCGGATGGCCTCGCGGCTGGCCGAGGTGATGCCCCCGTGCACGGTATGGGCCTGCAGGCCCGCGGCCGCTTCGGTCGCATACTGGGTATAGAGCTGGATGTTCGACTGCGCGTCGTAGAGTTTCAGCTCCACCTGACGGCCGAGCAGGCCGCCCGCGGCGTTGAGGTCGTCGATCGCCATCTTGGTCGCTTCGGCCATCGGAGCGCCGTAGATGTCGAGGCCGCCGGAAAGGTCGAGGATCGAGGCGAAGATGAGGTTGTCGTTGGCAAGCGCCCGCCCGACGAGCGCGGGGCTCGCGAGGGCGAAGGCCGAGGTGCCGGCGATGAACTGTCTGCGCGAGAAGGCCATGAGAGTCTCCTGTCGGGGTTGGTGGAGGCGCGTTTGCGCCGGTCGTGGAGGGGTCAGGGGATCAGGCTTGGGCCGGCCCCTCGCCGGGTTTCGCCTTGCTGCGGCCGGCAAGCGGGCCCGTCAGGCCGCGCACGCCATCGCCGATGTTCATGCCGACTTCCTCGCCGAGCTTCTGGACGGCCGGCAGTTGCAGCGCCATCGACAGCACGCCGTCGACGACCTGGTTGACGGTGCTGCGCTCGCCGCCGCCCTCGCCCGTGCCGGACGTGCCGCCCATGCCGGTGATGTGGTTGATGCGGATGCTCTCGATCTTCTCGGCGGGTTTCATCACGCGCTCGAGCACCTCGGGCAGGGCGCGGATGCGCGCCTCGTCAAGCTTCATCTCCATCAGCTCCGCGCTCTGGGCGTTCTCGGCCGCGATCAGGGCGGCGCGGCCCTCGGCCTCGGCCAGGAGCTTGTCGCGGGCGGCGGTGGCGCGTTCGAGCGTCGCCTTCGCCTCGGCCTCGGCCATCGCGAGCAGCGTGCCCACCTCGGAGCGCACGCGCGTGTCGTCGACCTCGGCCTGTTCGGCCGCACGGATGAGGGCGAGCACCTTCTCGCGCTCGGCGGCGGCGCGCTCGCGGGCGGTGCGCACCGCTTCCTCGGCCTCGGCGCTCGCGGTGCCGGCGGCGATGGCCTCGGCCTCGGCCTTGGCCTCGTCGACGCGCTTGGCGGCAAGCGTGAGGGCGTTGTCGATCTTCGTCATCGCGGTCGCGAGTTCCGATTGCAGCGTCTGCTGGCGCACCTCGCGGTCGCGCTGGATCTCGCTCAGCCGCACCTCGCGCTCGCGCGCGATCCGGGCGGCCTCGCGGCGCTTCTCGCTCGCGGCCTGTTCCTCGGCCGTCTCGGCCACGCTGCGCGAGCGCGCGATCTCGATCTCACGCTGCTGGGCGATCACCGCTTCCTCTTCCTCGCGCGCGATGCCGAGCCGGCGCTTGGTGGCGTCAAGCTGGCTCTGGCGGACGGCGACGTCGGCGTCGGCCTCGATCGCGGCGCGCTCCTTCTTGTTGACGGCGATGATCTCGGCCAGGCGCCGCATCCCGAGCGCGTTGAAGGCGTTGTTTTCATCGAGCGCGTGAAAGGGCGTCTGGTCGATCCGGGTGAGCGAGACGGATTCGAGCATGAGGCCGTTCTGCGCGAGGTTTTCCGCCAGAAGCCCCGACACTTCGCGCGCATAGGCGCCGCGGTTGTCCTGCAGCTCGTCCATCGTGTAGCGCGCCGCGACCGAGAGCATCGCATCGACTAACTTGCCCTCGAGCGTCTCTGCCAGTTCGGCCGCGCGGAACGACTTGCCCGCCAGCGCCTGCGCCGCCGTCGCGACGCCTTCGGGCGTGGCGCGGACGCGGACGTAGAACTCGGCCGCCACATCGACGCGCAGACGGTCGCGGGTGATGATCGATTTCGCGCCGTTGCGCTCGATCTCGAGGCGCGTCGTGCGCATGTTCACCTCGGAGACCTTGTGCAGGAAGGGCAGCGCGATACAGCCGCCATCGAGCACGATTTTCTGCCCACCGAGACCCGTGCGGATCACGCTGACCTCGCGCGTCGCCTTGCGATAGTACCGGTTGAGGAAGAGGATCAGCAGGACGAGCGCGATCAGGGCGATCACGATACCGACGAACCACGTCATTGTTCAGCCTTCCGTCTTCGCGGCCCGCCGCCGCAATCCATTTGGTACGCCGGACCGGGCAGGGTCCCGCTTGATCTCAGTCAGGAACGTTTCCGCTACCATCTTTCGTGTCAAGCCCGGCGGTGTTGACAGTCCTCGTCTGCCTGAGGGGAAGGCACGTCGCGGTGGTACAGGGGGGTGGGGCTTTGGCGCAAAAGACAAGGAACAGCCATGAATTTCAGGCCTGCGTTCAGCCGTCGGCGCCGGGTGCCGATCCGGAGGCGTGTTTCGGCCGAGGCGGGGAACCAAGGCATCTGCATAAAAATTGTGCAAATTGATCATGATCAAGGTGCGGTCCGGCGCGGCCCGCGCGAATCATTCAAACCGGTTTCATCGTGCCCACCGGCGCAGGGCCAAGGCCCCGATCGTCGCCGCGCCAAGAGCGATGGCGGCCGATCCGGCCGCAAACATGCCGAAGGCCGGCATGACCGCCTGATCCGCCCAGATCGCGCGCCCCATCGTCAAGGCGAACAGAACTCCGGTTCCCGCGCCGGCGCCGAGCACGATCGCCCCGACCCGGCGCACCCGCACCGCGCGGCGCAACGAGACGAAGAACCGCCCGAAATCGGCCTGCACCGCCAGCAGCGCCGGCACCACGAGAAGCACCAGCACCACGCCGAACCCCAGACCGTAGGAGAGGGTGATGACCGTCGGCTTGAGGAATTGCGCCTGACTCGAGCTTTCATAAAGCAGCGGCGCGAGGCCGAGCACCGTCGTCAGTGTCGTCAGCAGGACGGGCCGAAGCCGGTCCGCCGCGGCATCGACGATGGCCGAGCGCAGATCGCGCCGGCGGACATAGTCATCGACCGTCGAAACGAGCACGATCGAGTCGTTGATGATGATCCCTGCCATCCCGATCAGCCCGACGATCGAGAACATCGAAAGGGGTTCCGACCAGGCTGCATGCCCCCAGATCGCCCCGATGAGGCCGAAGGGGATCACCGACATCACCACGATCGGGCGTGACCAACTCGAGAACGTCCAGGCAAGCGTCAGATAGATGCCCGTCAGCGCCGCGATCAGGCCGAAGCGAGCATCGTCGAGAAAGGCGTTCTCGTCTTGCGACATGCCGGCAAGCTCCCACGCAACGCCGAAGCGTTCAGCGATGTCGGGGAGGATCACTTGCGCGATCTCGTCGCGGATCTCGGACGCCCTCGAGGGATCATCGGCCGTTATGTCGCCCGTGACCGACACGAGCCGCAGCCCGTCCTCGCGCCGGATGGTCGAGAAGCCCGACTCGGTCCTGACCGTCACGATGTCCGCAAGCGGCACATAGACCCCCCGCGGGCTGCGCAGCAGCGTCCGTTCGAGGAAGTCTGCGCTACGCTCGGCCAGCGGCAACTCGACCCGGATCGAGGCGCTGCGTGGCCCGTCCGGGAAACTTGCAGCCTCGATCCCGTTCAGCCGCTGGCGCAGGTCGCGCCCGAGATCGTCGATGGTGAACCCCAGTGCCTGACCCTGCGGGGTCAGTTCGAGCACGAGTTCGTCCTTGTCATAGGCAAGGCTGTCCTCGAGCGCCGAGACTTCGGGATAGGGGATCAGCGCGGATTTCAGCGCTTCGGCGGCCGCCTTGAGCGTGTCCGCCGACGCCCCCGTCAGCCGGACCGACAGCGAATCTCCGCCAGGCCCGGAGCGCCAGCCGCGAAAGCTTAGCTCCTCGAGCTTGGGCAGGCGGGGAGCCTCCTCCTGAAGGGCCGAGACGAAGGCCGATGCTGGATATGGGCGCAGATCGGGTTCGATGAGTTCGATCGAGATCGCGCCAAGCAATTCGGGATCCTTGGTCTCGGCACCCGAAAGTGCCCGCCCGGCGTTCCCGCCCACCTCGGCCAGAACGTGGACGATCGGGCTGGTGCCGTGTTCGGCCTCGAAGCGCGCGCCGATCCGCGCGGCCGCCTCCTGGATCGCGCGCATCTGCGCCAGCGTGTCCGCGCGCGTCGATCCGGGCAGCATCGAGAAGTTGCCGGTGACCTGCGACTCTTCGGGCGCGCTGAAGAAGCGCCATGCGACCTTGCCCGTGATCAGGTGCGAGGCCTGCCAGGCCAGCAGAGCGACCGCCCCCGCCAGCACCGGGTAGCGCGCGACGATGACGCCCGCAATCAGCGGGCGGAAGGCCCTGTCGCGCACGACGCGAAAACCGCGGTTCACCTGACGGCTCGGCCAGTCATACCAGCGTTCGCGCGCGGTCGCCGCGAGGGCGTGGCGCAGGTGGTTGGGCAAGATCAGGAAGCATTCGACGAGCGAGGCGAGCAAGACGGCGATGACGGTGAACGGGATGTCGGCGATCAGATCGCCATAGCGCCCGCCGATGGCCACGAGGCCGAAAAAGGCGATGACGGTCGTCAGCGTCGAGGCGACGACCGGCTCGGCCATGTTGATGGCCGCGTTCTCGGCCGCGGTCTCGGGCGCCTCGTGCAGCCGGCGGGCGCGGAAATCGGCGTGCTCGCCCACGACGATAGCGTCATCGACAACGATTCCGAGCGTCAGGATCAGTGCGAAAAGCGAGATCATGTTGAGCGTGAGGCCCGCGGCATGCATCACCGCTATGCCTGCGATCATCGCCACCGGAATGCCGGCCGCGACCCAGAATGCGACTCGCGCGTTGAGGAAAAGGAACAAGAGCACGAGCACGAGGCCAAGGCCCATCGCCGCATTGTCGAGCAAAAGTTGCAGACGGCCCGAGATCAGTTCCGCCCGGGTGCGGATCAGCTCTACCGCGACGCCGGGCGGCAGGGTCATGGCCATCTCGGCCGCGACTGCGGATACCGTTCGCTCCATGTCGATCGCGTCGCCCGTATCGGAGCGGTCCACCCGCACCAGCATGGCCGGGTTGGCGCCGACGAAGAAGGCGCGCGCACGGTCTGCGCCCTCGGTCCGGATTGTCGCGAGGTCGCCCACGCGCAGCGCCGACCCATTCGGCTCAGATCGCAGCACCACTGCCGCGAGGTCTTCGGGCGTGCGCTTCTCGGCGCCCGTCCGCACGCGCGCCGAAGCACCCGAGACATCTCCCGCCGGGTCCGCGGCTGCTTCGGCAGCAACGGCCGCCGCAATCTCGCCAAGCGAGATGTCGTGGCGCACGAGGCGCGCCGAAGGCACCTCGATCACCGTCTGCGGAGCGGCAAGACCCTGCACCGTCGTGCGCGTGATCCCCGCGGCATAGAGTCGGCCCACGAATTCATCGGTGAAGCGCCCCAGCTGGTCGATCGAGACCGGCCCGGAAATGACGACATCTGTCACCCGGTCGCGCCAGACCGTACGCCGGACTTCGGGCTCTTCGGCGTCGGTGGGCAGGCTTGTTCGGGCGGCGGCGACGGCGGTCGTCACGTCCTCGAGCGCGCGCCCCATGTCCCAGCCTGGCTCGAAGCCCAGCGTGATTCGCCCCGCGCCCTCGGTCGCACGCGAATTCGTGCTCTCGATACCCTCCACACCCAGCAGCGCGGGTTCGAGAACCTGCACCACCGCGCGGTCCACGTCCTCGGCGCCCGCGCCCTGCCACTGGACCGCGACGGTCACCTCTTCGATGATGACATCGGGAAAGAATTGCGCGCGCATCCTCGGCATCGCCGCAAGCCCCGCGGCGAGCATGAGCACGAGCAGCAGGTTCGCCGCCGTCCTGTGGCGCGTGAAGTAGGACAGAACGCCGCCCGACCTTCCCCCGGCATGACCCCCGTCAGCCACCCTAGCCCCCCATCCGAGCTTCGATCCGCTCGAGCATGCGGGCCGGCACGCGGTCTTGCTGCAATTGCGACAGGATGCGCGCCTTGGCCTCGGCCGGCATCTCGGTGCTGGCCTCTACGAAGGCGATGAGGCGCGCGCGCCGTTCCGGATCGATCTCGACCAGATCGCCGCCGTCGGCGCTGGTGGGCGCATCCGCTGCGCGCCCCTCTCCTGCGCTTGCCCCGGCTTCGAGGTTCGCGCGCAGCGGCCTGATCTTGATGCCCGAACCCAGAAGTTGCGTGCGCTCGGCCACGATCTCGCGGCCGGCAAGGGATGAGACGGTGATGACGACGTCCTCACCCTGTCGGCGCAGGATCTCGACGGTCGCTTCCTCGAGCCGGTCCTCCGGCCCGAGCAGCAGGACCGTGGAACCGGTGCCGAGCGCGCTCACCGGGACACGCGCCACACCTTCGAGCGGCGGTTCGGCAATGCGGACCGACACGAAATCGCCCGGCATGAACCCCGGTGCCGCATCGAGCGCGGCATGAACCAGCCGCCCGGTTTGCCCTTCGCCCACGGCGGCGCCGACCCGGGCAAGGCGCCCCGTCGCCTCGATCTCGGTTCCCAGAACCTCGAGCGCGACGCTGACGGCTGCGGGCAGCAGCCGCCCTCCGGCATCGATCAGCCGGGTGAACTGCGAGGTCGAGACGCGGAAGCTCACCTCGAGCGCACCGGGATCGATCAGAACGCCCAAGCGTTCGTTCGGCGTCACGAGGCCACCCTCGACGGCCGTCACGCCCGACAGCGCGCCGGAGAAGCCCGCGCGTATCTCGGTTTCGGCCAGACGCCGCTCGGCCTCGGCAAGGTTGATGGACTGCCGCGCAACCGCGATCGCCGCGGAATCGCGCCGCGCCTGCGCCTGCGCCTGCGCCTGCCGCCGCGACAGGACCGATGCCGCGGCAGACGCCGCCGCAAGCTCGGCCGCCTCGAGGTCCGATGCGGTGGCAAGCCCGCGGCCCGCAATCTCGGTCTGCCGTTCCAGCGCCTGTTCGCGCAGCGCCGACTGCCGCTCGGCGACGGCCAGATCCTCGGCCGCAAGGTCGGCCGCACGTCCCGCTTCGGCTTCGGCGGCCCGCGCCTCGTCGAGGGCGGCGCGCGCGAGCGCAAGCCCCGCCTCGGCATCTGCCGGATCGAGCCGCACCAGCACCTCGCCCGCCACAACGCTGCCCCCGTCCTCGAAGCTCTCGGACAGCGCCACGATCCGCCCCCCCGAAGGGGCGCGGAGCTCGAGACTCCGGCGTGCCTCGACGGTGCCGAAGGCATTCAGTTCGGGCACGATCGTCCCGGGCACGAGCTCGATCACCTCGGCGGCAAAGATGCGCTCGCGCGCCTCGGGCGGCCTGCTTTCGCGCGAGAGGCGCTCATCGATCGCCGATTTCACCGTGACCCCTGCCACGACGACAAGTCCGACCGTCAGGGCCAAGAAGAACAGGCCTGAGAGGGCGCGCAGCATGAAACGCATCAGGTCGTCCTTGACTGTGTCGCACAGCACCGCCCGATCGGGCCTGCAGGCTGCGCTTCTCCTCCATGGGCACTTGAAAGACACACGCGCAGGGAGCAGCCTTCCGGCGCGACTTTCAGCCCCCATCGGAATTTTCCCTGCATCCGATTCACCCCGGTTGCAAGCCCCCCGAGCGGAGATAGACTGTCACCGATCAGTCAGCGCGCGAGGGTTGACATGTCGGGCAGACTTCGGCGGGCGGCAATTCTGGCTGCACTCCTCTCTGCGGCGGGTCAGGCTGTGGGTGCAGGTGAATATGCGCTCCCGGCGGATGCGGATGCGGCGGTCCACGCATTGGGGCGCAACGAGTTCCGCCGCCCGTGGGTGCCTGTTCCGGAAATCTCGCAGTGGGATGGCCTCGGGCCGCTCTTCGCGGCTCGATCGTGCCTTGAGTGTCACATGGGCGCGGCTCTGGGAGGCCGCGTTGTGATCCCCGAGGTCGGGCCTGTCGCGGCACCGGGCCTCGTGCTGCGCCTCGGAACGGCAGCGGGCGAAGGCCATCCTGTTCTGGGACGCCAGTTGCAGACGCGGGCCGCCGGCGGCGGCGCACCCGAGGGGCGCATAGTCCTCGGTGCCGTTCCGGGCACCGCGGGCGTCTCGTTCTCGGCTGACGCGGAGCCCGCGCATCCGGTCGATGACCTGCTTGCGACCGCGCTGCTCGCACCGCCGCTTCTGGGGCGCGCCGCGATCGACCGGGTTGATCCCGAGGCGGTTCTTGCCCTGGCCGACGCGCAGGCGAAGGGCAACGGCCCTACAGGGCGGGTCCGTCTGGTGGGCGCGCCGGGCGAGGTGCCGCGACTGGGCCGCTTTGGTGCGACGGCGTCGGGGCCCGATCTGGCGTGGCAGATTGCTGAAGCCTTCGCGATCGACATGGGGCTGTCGAGCCGTCTCTTGCCGGGTGAGGCGGGCGATTGCACTGCGGCGCAGCCCTGGTGTCTGGGCGCGCTGCACGGACCGGACGCCTGGCGCGAGGGTCACGAGGTCGCCCTCTACGAGATCGCCCTGATTGCCGCCTATCTCGAAGATCTCGACGCGCCCGCCCAGAGGCTGACCGATCCGGGGCCGGGCTTCGATGACTTCGCCGCGATCGGTTGCGCCGCCTGCCATGTGCCCGATCTGCCTGACCTCGAGGGCGGGCGGGTCACGCTGTATTCGGACCTTCTCCTGCATGACATGGGTCCGGGTCTTGCCGCGCCATTCGCCCCCGGCGGAGGGGGGGACGGGTCCGAATGGCGCACCGCGCCCCTTCTCGCGCTGGCGCCATATCCGGGCCGGCGCTATCTGCGCGACGGGCGCGCGCCCGATCTCGATGCCGCAATCCGCGCCCATGGCGGCGAGGCCGATCCGGCACGGCAGGCCTATGAGGCGCTTGACGAACCCGCGCGCGCGCGCCTGCTTGCCTTCCTCGCCCGACTCTAGGGAGGTGTCAGCGTAATGATGCACGGCTTGTCCGGGCCGAGATAGGATGCCCCGAGCATCGCCGACATCAGGAATTGCGCGCCCGGGGCCAGATCGCGATCGGTCACGGCCGTTCCCTTCGCCCGGGCGAAGGGAACTGACCACTCGAAGGCCGTGCCAGCCGGCAAGACGGCGTCCCCCCCATTGCGCAAGATGAGGTCATAGCCCGTCACCGTGCACACGAGCGTGCCCTCGGCCGATGCGCCCCCGCTCGGAAAGGCGCAGAGGGCAGCCCCAAGCGCCGCGGCGAGATGCGCGCGCCCCCGGCCGCAGTCAGGGCTTTTGCGAAATGACGATATGCCCAAGCTCGAACACCTCCAGCGAAAGCGGCACATCTCCGGCTGGCGCGCCCGATGTCGCAAGCATGTGCGCGACGATAGCGAGATAATCCTCCTCGGCCATGAAACCCGGATTGCTCTTTGGCATCGTGGCGCTGGTGTAGGCATAGAGCGCTCCGACCGAACGGTTGTCCCATGCGCGCAGGAACTTGTGCCGGGCGAGCGGCGGGGCTGGGACCATGTCCTGGTCATCCGGCGCGCCGTCGAGCTTGGAGCCGTGGCAGATGCCGCAGGGGCTCGTGAAGATCTCCTTGCCGCGCGCGGCCTGCTCGGCTGTGTAGACACCATCCCAGATCGAGCGCACCGGCAACTGCGGGTCGAGCGTCGCGCGCACCTTCGCAACGTCTTCGGCGCTGACCCCGCCGAAGGCGTTGCCCCAGCTGTTGCGCACATAGGTGGCGACCGCTGCCACCTGCGTATCGTCGAGCATCGGGAAGGGAGGCATCACGACCACGCCCTGATGCAGGTTCGTGATAACATACTCCGTGTCAGACAGGTTCTCGTTTCCGCGCAGCGCCGGAAAGGTATCGACAATCGCATTGCCTTCCTTGCTGTGGCAGACCGCGCACTGCGCCGTGAAGATGGCCTCACCGGCGGTCATTGCGGCCGGATCGACCGTGCCTTGCGCCTGCGCCGTCCCTGATGCGGCCACAAGTGCCGCGCCGACCAGCATCCGTCTGAGCATTCCTCGTTCCCTTCCTTGTCCTGTCTGTCCGTAACGCCGCCCCCGGGCCATCAGGCCCAGGTGTCGGCGGGTGAGGGGTCGCGGTCGCGGTGGAGTTCCGCCACGAGGTCCAGATCATCTGTGACCTCTGCGAGCCTCTGGCTTGCGAAATAGCCCCGCCCTGAGGCGAAGATGCGGTACTGGCCGCGTGCAACGCGCAGCACGGCCTCACCCCGGTCGTCGGCAAAGGCGCGGAAGGGGTGCGCGACGATCTTGGCGCGCGGAACCGCCTCGCCCGTCTCGGCATCGACGACACGCAACCGGATCGCGACATCAGCGGGTTCGGTGACATTCAGACGCAGCGGCAGGCCGCGCAGGGCATGGGGCATAGGGTGATCCGGGCAGAGCGCTGTCACGGTCCAGGCGGTTACGCCGGGCCGCGACGGGGCGGGCAGATCGATGCGCGCGACATAGAGGGCGTCGGTGCCCTCGGCCGGGGTGTCTCCGACCTTGCCCGCGCAGAGTGTGTGCCCCTCGGCATCGGTGACGCTGAAGGCCCAGCCGCGCGTATCGCAGCCGCAGGTGCATTTTAGGCCGACGGTCGCCGCGAAGGGGCGGCCAGCCTCGATCGCGGCCGGCAAGTCCCAGACGCTGACGAAGATCGTGTGCGCAGCTACCTCGACACCGAAGGGGATTGCCAGAGCGTGTTCCGGCGGTGCGTCGCTGTCCTCTTCCGCCTCGGACTGAGCGTCGCAGACGACGGCATGCCAGACATGGTGCCCTGTCGCCGAAGGTGCGACGAGGCCGACCGGCATGGGGGCGAGAACGTGAACGCCATCGCTGCCACGCACGATCGCGGTGCGTGCGACCTCCAGCCCCTCGGCGTCACGGATCGACAATTCGGTGCCGTTGAGGTCGACCGAGGGGAATTCTGGCGTCTCGATGTCGAGCCGGAAGGTTGAAGCGGCTTCCACGGTTGCAGGAACGGTCACGATCTTGAACGGGTCGGTCACGGCTTGCCTCTTGGTGTCGGGACCGACCGCGGGTCGCCCCGCGGCCGGCAGGATTCGGTGCCGACAGGCAGGCGTGCCGCCTGCCTGTCTTGTGGTGTCCTCAGCCCAGTTCGGCTGCGGCGAAGGTTCCGGCGATGAAGCCCTGCACATGCCCCTTGCCGAGGCCGTGCTTGTTGAACCCGCCAACCGCCTCGCCGCCGGCATAGAGTCCGGCGATCGGCTGGCCATCCATGTCGATCACCTGCTGGCGGCCATTGCAGCGCAGACCGCCATAGCTGTCGTGCCAGACGACCATGATCGAGAGCGCATAGAAGGGCGGCTTGGCGATGGCATACATCGGCCCGTCCTTCTCGCGCTCGAACTCGGGGTCGGCCCCGGCCGCGACATAGCCGTTCCAGGTCTCGACCGTCGTCGGCAGATGCGACAGCGGCACCCGTGCGAACGGGTGGCCCGCGAAGATCTTGCCGGCCAGTTCCTGGATCGTGTCGGCCTTGAAGTAGTAGCCGTTGCTCTCGTTCACGAAGGGGAAGCGCAGTTCCCAGCCGGTGCGGTCGATGGTGTCCTGATCCAGGATCGCCCAGAGCGAGCCCGAGTGGTAATGCGGCGCCTTGGAGCCTTCGTTCATCGCGATCGCGGCGTCTAGGCCGTGGTCATAGGTATAGGACTGTCGCACCCACTCGGCGGCGCAGTTGCGCCAGTCGAGCGGCGTGTGATCGAGCCCCTGACCCGGCGCACCCTTGTCGCCCGGATAGCGGTTGCCACCCGGACGCTTGGGCAGGCGCACCTCGTTGAAGAACCGCTTGCCCACCTGGTTGACCGCGATGAACTCCTCGAAACCAGACCCGCCCACGCCGAGACCTGTCGAACCGCGGAAAGCGAAGGTCGGATGCCCGGGATACATGTCGGTGTAGGCGTCGCGCGTGCCAAGGCGGCTCGCGATGTGGAAGGTCGTGGGATAGGAGAGGTTCTGCTGCATCCCCGCCATGTTCGCCCCGATCCGCAGCGCAGCCTTGAGCGCGGTGCCGTCCTGCGCCGCCGGCCCGAGCAGCGCCATACCCGAGGTCGGGAATGCAGGCTCGCGCATGGCGCCATAGAACATGCTGCGGATTTCCGGGTTGCCCGCGTGGCCGCCGCTCGCGAGGATGACCGCCTTGCGGGCACGGATGTTCACGCTCGGCCGGCGCTCATCGATGTTGCCGTTCTGCCAGAAGCTCTCGAGCCGCTGGCCGCTCTCGGGGTGGATGCGCGGGGTGTAGCTCGCGCGGATACCGACGACGCGCCCGGCGAAGGGCTCCTCGCGGATCAGATCGTCGAAGTGGCGGTTGAGCATGACATGCACGCCCTTTTCGCGCATCGAGAACTCGAGCGGACGGGCAAGGGCCACGCCGTTGCGCACGGCACCCGGTCCGACGAGGCTCGCGGCGTCCTCCATCTTGACGGGCGCGAAGGCGCTCGTGCGCTCGGGATCGGCGATGCCGGCATCCTCGGCCGTGATCGTGCCCTTCTTGATGTCGGTGACATCGCCCAGCATGAGGAAGCAATAGGGCGCGCGCGCCCGGCTCAGGCCGCCGCCGCCGTGGGTGCCGCTGACGCGGGTGAAGCGGACGTAGTTCGCCATCAGGAATTCGCGCGTCGGTGGGCAGTTCTCGGCCCACGCGCGCATCATCTCGCGCTCGTTGTAGCGATAGGGCGATTGCGCCTTGGGATCGACGATTGACCAGTCGGTCACGTCGGTGAAGAGCAGGTCGATGGAGTCGTCCAGCTCGGGCGGATCCTCGAGAGGCGGAACGGTGATGTAGCCCTCTGCGTCGGCTTCGCCCGCCATGTCGCGCTTCTGGATGACATCGCCGCCCCCGAGCGAGAGGAAGGATCCGCTGTGCAGCATCCGCCCGCCGAGGTCATAGTTGGCATCGACGACGAGCACCGAGGCGCCTGCATCGCGTGCCCGGATCGCGGCCGTGATGCCCGCGCAGCCGCCACCGCAGATCAAGACGTCGACCTCGTAGTCCCAGGTGATCCCGCCGGGTCCGGTTTCGTGCCCCGCGGCAACCGCTGCGGCCGGCGCGCCGATCGCTGCGGCCCCAAGCCCCGCGGCTGCGCCGGCGCGGAAAAAGTCGCGACGGTTCATGCCCTCTGCAGCGGTCTTTCCTGCCGCCGGTGTCGTCCCTCGTTTCTTCGTCATGTGTTTCCTCCCGATGACGATTGCGGCCGAAGGGGTCTTCGCGACGAAGCCCTCCGCCCTGACCCGAAGGCTATTTTTCGGCTCTTGGCCAAGTCCATTGCGGAATAGCGATGGCGCCCTTATGAAAAGATTCACGCTCTCCGCAGTTGGTGGGTGAATTTCGGTATGTCCTTCACGCTGCGCCAGTTGAGGTACTTTCTCAAATGCGCCGATCTCGGCAGCATGACGGCTGCGGCGCAGGCCCTCAATGTCGCGACAACCGCGCTGAGCCTTCAGGTCAAGGCCCTCGAAGAACGTCTCGGGAAGCCGCTTTTCCTCCGCAATTCCAAGGGGGTGGAGCTTACGGCCGAGGGTGTCGTGCTGGCCGGTTATGCCCGCCGCCTTCTTGATCTCGCGACCGAGACTGAAATCGCGCTGGCCGGAGCCCCCCAGACGGTGCGCCTTGGCGTGCCACCGGCGCTCGCGCGTCTGATCGGAATAGAGGCGATGGTCGAAGGCCCGCACCGCATGGGCGGGACGCGCATCGAGTTGAGTGAGGGATGGTCGTCGGGACTCGCGCGACAGCTTGTCGCGGGAGAGATCGACGCAGCCCTTGTCTATGGCCCGCCCCCGCCGAGTGTCCAGAACCCGATCCGCATCGCGACCGAGACGTTCTTTCTGGCTACCGGCCCCGCAGCCGGGGCGACTGGGTCCGAAGCGGGCCATCCGCGGACGCTTGCCGCAGCGCTCGGGACACCACTTGTCTTCTACGGATCCCAGAGCATCGCCTGGAAGGTGACCTGCGAGGCCGCCCGGCGTCTCGGGCTCTCGATGCCCCCCGATGATCAGGTCGAGTCAATCGACCTCTGGCGCTCGCTGATCCAGCGCGGCCTCAAGACCTCGATCAGCCCCTATGGCTCGCTCTGCAACGAAGCCCGCCGCGGCGAGGTCGTGTTGCACGACATCGCGGATGCGCCGCTGCGCGCCGACATCACGCTTCTGTTCCGCCCGGGCGGTGCCTTCGGCCGCATCGAGGAGAGCCTCGCCGGATTTCTCTCCGATCTGCTGCGTGACGCGCCGGGCACCATACCCGTCCGGGCGCCGCCTCTCGGCACCTGAGGGCGACGGACGCACGCCCCTTGCACGCCGACCCCGCGTGGTATACGCCCATTTGGCCCGGGGCGAGTGGGCAGGTAGGTTATGCAGCGGATTGCAAATCCGTCTAGAGCGGTTCGATTCCGCTACTCGCCTCCACTTCCTGCTTGGTCGAGCGTGTCGAAGTCCTTTCGGGGTGCGGCGTGTCCGCGTCGCAAGGCTGATGCGGATGAGGGCAGGGGGCGGGCCGTGTCAGTCGGCTTGCATATCCCTGCCGCATCGTCTATCAGCCCTCTCGGCCAGCCGCTTTAGCTCAGCCGGTAGAGCATCGCATTCGTAATGCGAGGGTCGCGTGTTCGAGTCACGCAAGCGGCACCATCCCTCTCTCATGCGACTTTGGCGATGCCGGGCGTTTCTCCGGTGTCAATCCGGGCGCGGCTGCCGCGGCGCGTCCGGGCTGCCGACGACCAACGGCAGCATCTCGGTGCCTGCGGGGGGCGGTGCGGCGGTCTCGGTCCAGTCGAGAGTGTCGAACCCGCCGCAACTGTCACAGACGGCCGACCAGGCCGCGTGGGGGGTGTGGCAGGCGGCGCAGGTCCATTGCGGGCCGCGCGGCGCGGCCAGAGCGCTGGCGAGCCAGCCCCGAACGGCCGCCTCGGACCCGCCCTCGCCGCGTTCGATCGCGGCCATGAGCGTGAGGGTGCGCGCCGTGGGATGGCGCGTCGGCAGATCGCCGAGCGCCCGTCGCGCGGCCGGGAAGTCCTCGGCTGCGATCTGAAGTTCGGCTTCGGTGCAGCGCGTCTCGTCATGGGCGGGGTTCGTCGCCCAGAGCGCCGAAAAGCGGCGCAACCGCGCGCCCGGGGTTTCCTCGGGCGCGATGCGGGCATAGGCAGCGGCCAGATCGGGGTGCGGGCGCACCGACCAGGCCTTTTCGAGGATGCGCGCGGCCTTCTTGGGACTGCCTGCGGCGATCATGCCATCTGCCGCCATGACGGCCGCGGGGATCAGGTCGGGCGAGGCCCGGTTGGCCGCGATCGCGGCCTCGCGCGCCTCGATCGGGGCTGTCGGATCGAGGATCTCGCGCGCCTCCTGCAGCGCCAGCACGGCATCGCGCCGCTTCCAGACATCGCGCGGCAGGGCGCCGCTGCCGGCCTGCGCGCGCAGCGTCTCGCGCGCGCCCGTCCAGTCATGCGCCCGCGTCTGCAGCGAGAGCAGCGCGTCTTGCGTGGGCTGGTGCCCGGGGCGCAGCGCGAATGCCTTCTGCGCCAGTTTCAGCGCCGTTTCCGTGTCTCCTTCGTCGAGCTTGATCTGCATGAGACCGCGCACCGCGACAAAGCGGGCCGGGTCGTGGCCGAGGAGCTTGCGATAGGCCTCGGTCGCGCGCGCCCGGTCGCCCGTCATCCGCGCCGCTTGCGCCGAGATCAGCGTCGTCAGCACCGGCTGATCGATGAGCCGCGCCGCCTGCGCCGCGCGATCGGTCGCCTGCCGCCCGTCGCCCGCCGCGAGCGCCAGGAGCGCATCCGTCAGTGCCGCCTGGCCGCGCCGGGCGCGGTTGCGATCGACAAAGCGCGAGACGGCTGTCTCATCGCCTGCCAGAAAGCGCAGCACCGCAATCGCGAGCCCCCCGAGCCGAAGCACCGCCCAGACGCCGAGGAGGAGCACCACGAGCACGAGCACGGCTACGACGGGGCCGAGCGTGAACTCCCATCCGGCGGCCGCGATCCGCACCTCCTCGCCCGTCTCCATCAGGCGGCCGAGCGCGAAGGCCATGGTGGCCACCACGGCGACGAAGCCAAGCACCCGTGCGAGCGACCAGATCATGGCGTGCCTCCTGCGGCGTCGATGGCGGCCCCGATGTCGGCAAGTGCCGCGAGGGCTGCGCGGCGCGCCTCGAACCCGCCCCGCCATGTCGCGAGGGCCGCAACCGCCTCGGGGGGCAGTGCATCCATGCCTGCGGCTGCCGCATCCAGATCGCCCGTCCGCAGCGACGCCTCGATCCGCGACAGCAGCGCGTCGGGGTCGTCCCCCTCGCGCGGGGCAAGCGAGCGGGCGCCAGTCTGGATGCGCAGGAAGGCCGCGATCCGGTCGCCGAGGGGGGCGTCGGGCTCTACCCGAAGAGACGCGCCAAGGGCGGCGCGCGCCGCTTCCGGCCAGTCCGCGAGCAGTTGCGCAAGCGTCGGGGCACCTTGTGAAACCGCGCCGAGGGCGGGGGGCACCGCGATCCCCTCCCGGCCTATGTCCTCAAGGATCGGCACAAGCGACGCGCCCGTCTCGATCGCCTCGGCCAGTGCCGCGAGGCGGGCGCGCAGAAGGGCCGTGCGTTCGGCCTGCACCGCCTTGTCCGCCTCTGCCGCGCGTTCGGCGATCAGCGCCAGATGGGCGGCTGTCACCTCGGCGAGTGCGGCATCGCGTGCGGCTTCGATGGTTGCCGCCGCCGCACCGGTGCCGAGCGCCTCGGCCTGCAAGGCACCGATGCGGTTGAGCTCCGCCTCGATCGCGACCGGATCGGCGACGGGGCGCGATTCAAGCGCCGCCAGTCGTTGCGCCAGGGCGGCAAGTTCTGCTGCCGGATCCGCGGGCGGGGGCGCGGCTGTCAGTTCGGCAACCAGTTCGGCAACCCGCGTCGCAAGCGCATCAAGCTCGGTGCGTAGGGCCGCGATTTCTGCAGGGTCGGCGGCTGGCGGAGCAGGCCGCCCGAGATCGAGATAGATTGCCGTCCCCGCACCGATCGCGGCCGAGATGGCCCCGCCTGCCATCGCGCCGGCCCAGAACGCCAAGGCCCCGCGCCGTTTCGGACCTTGCGCCGCTGTAATCCTCGACGACGCCTCGGGGGCCGAGACGCCCTTTGCCGGCGGCGTCGTCTCGGCCTCGGGGCCGTTGGCCGCGGTAATGCCGGGATCGCCGGTCACGGTCTGGCCTCCTCTGCGGCTTGGCGCAATCTATCAGCCGCGCGCGCGCTGCTTCAAGGCGTCTTGTCACCCGCCCCGACCAGCATGGCGACCGCATCAAGCACGCCCGCAGCCGTGGGCGTCTCGGCGCACAGGGTGCGCGCGGGTCGAAGGAGGTCGAGCGGGCGCGCTGCAGCGGGGCTGATTGCGGCGATCATAAGCCGCGCATGCGCGCCGCGCGCCGCCTCGGCCAGAAGCGCGCCGCTGCGCGCCGAGAAGACCGGCAGCACCACCGCGCCCGCCCCCGCTAGCAGCCGCAGCGCCCGCGGCGGCAACGGACGGGGCTCTTGCGCATAGACGATGGCCTCGGATGCCTCACGCCCGGCCTCGCGGAATGCCGCCGCGATGTCGGCCGCCGCATCCTGCCCGCGCACGACCAGAAAAGGCCCCCGCTCCGTCGCGCGCAGCGTCCCGAGCAGTTCGGCAGCATCGCGGCCCGCGACGTACGCGGAAAACCCCGCGCGGCGTGCCACCGCTGCCGTATGTGCCCCCACGCAGAAGGCCGGGAGCGTGCGGTCGCCCGTGAGGCGCGCAAGTCCCGCCACCCCCGCCTCCGAGGTGAAGATCAGCGCCGCCGCGCCGCTGGGCAGATCCGCATCGCGCCAGCGCGGTGCCATCAGCGGTGCGCTGATGATCCGAAGCCCCGGCCCGAGCCGGCGCCGCAGCGCCCGGGCAAAGCGCGCGCCCCCCTCGGCGGGGCGGGTGATCAGGATCGCGGGGCGGGATTGTGCGGCCATGGCCCAAGGTGTTACCTGCCCCCCGCCCCTGCCGCAACGGAAAGCCATGGCCGCGACGCTGACCTTCCTCGGGATCGAGAGCAGCTGCGACGATACCGCGGCCGCGATCGTGCGCGACACCCCCGGAGAGCCGCCGCGGATCCTGGCCGAGACGGTGATCGGTCAGGGTGCGCTGCATGCCGATTTCGGCGGCGTCGTGCCCGAGATCGCGGCCCGCGCCCATGCCGAGCGGCTCGACCTCTGCGCCGAGGCGGTGCTGGCGCGCGCGGGTCTCGGTGTGCGCGACCTCGACGGGGTGGCGGTGACGGCGGGGCCGGGCCTCATCGGCGGGGTGCTTGCGGGGGTGATGTTCGCCAAGGGGCTGGCGGCCGCGGCGGGATTGCCGCTGGTCGGCGTGAACCACCTGGCGGGGCACGCGCTGACGCCGCGGCTGACGGATGGGGTGGCGTTTCCCTATCTCGTCCTCATCGCCTCGGGCGGGCATTGCCAGTTCGTGCTGGTCGAGGGGGCCGACCGCTTTCACCGCCTCGGCGGCACCATCGACGACGCCCCGGGCGAGGCCTTCGACAAGGTCGCGCGCCACCTCGGCCTCGGCGCCGGCGGCGGCCCGGCGGTCGAGGCCGAGGCCCGCGCGGGCGATCCGGCGCGTTTCGATCTGCCGCGTCCGCTCCTCGACCGGCCGGGGTGCGATCTGTCGTTCTCGGGCCTCAAGACGGCGGTGCTGCGGGCGACCGAGACGCTCGGCCCCATCGGGCCGCAGGATCGCGCCGACCTCTGCGCGGGGTTTCAGGCGGCGGTGGCCGATGTGCTCGGGGCCAAGGCGCGCGCGGCGCTGGCTCTGGCGGGCGGTGTCGCGGTCTTTGCCGCCGCGGGCGGTGTTGCGGCGAATGGCGCCGTGCGCGCGGCGCTCGGCGCGGCGGCGGCATCGGCGGGGGTGGATTTCGTCGTGCCGCCCGTGCGGCTTTGCACCGACAACGGCGCGATGATCGCCTGGGCCGGGATCGAACGCTTTCGCGAAGGGGCCCGCGACGGGATGGACCTTGCCGCCCGCCCGCGCTGGCCGCTCGATGACCGACAGGCGGGGATGCTCGGCGCTGGGCGCAAGGGGCCAAAGGCGTGACGGTCGCGGCCGTCATCGGCGCGGGGGCCTTCGGCGCCGCCCTTGCCGCGGCACTCGCCGAGCGGGGCGAGGTCTGGCTGATCGGACGCGATGTCGCGGGCTGGAGGGCCGCGCGCCGCCCGCCGCGCCTGCCCGAACTGACCTTGCCTCAGCCGGTCGTGCTGGCCGAGGCGCTGCCGCCCGATCTGCCGCCGGATGTGCCCGTCCTCGTCGCGGTGCCGATGGCGGCGACGGCCGACGCGCTGGCCGATCGCGCCGCGACGCTCGGGGGGCGGGTGGTGGTGGCCTGCGCCAAGGGGATCGACCCCGCGACGGGCCTCGGGGCGGGGTCGCTGGTGGCGCGGCTCTGCCCCGAATCGGTGCCCGCGGTCCTGACGGGGCCATCCTTTGCCGCCGACATCGCGCGCGGCCTGCCCACGGCGCTGGCGCTCGCGATTGGCGAGGATGCGCTCGGGGCGGCGGTGCAGGCGCGCCTCGCGACCCCGGTCCTGCGGATCTATCGCGGGACCGACCTGCGCGGGGCGGAACTTGGCGGCGCGCTCAAGAACGTCGTCGCCATCGGCGCGGGCCTCGCGATCGGGGCGGGCCTTGGCGAGAGCGCGCGCGCGGCCCTGATGACGCGCGGCCACGCCGAGATGGTGCGCATCGCGGTGGCGTCCGGGGCGCGCGCCGCGACGCTGCACGGGCTTGCGGGGCTTGGCGACCTCGTGCTGACCTGCACCTCGGCGCAGTCGCGCAATTTCGCCCATGGGGCGGCGATCGGGGCAGGCATCGCGCCCGCGGCCGGCCGCACGGTCGAAGGCATCGCGACGGCTGCGGCCGCGGTCGCGCTGGCCGACCGTCTGGGGGTGCGCGCACCCGTCATGGCGGCGGTCGCGGCGGTGCTCGCGGGGCGGGCGACGGTTGCCGAGGCGATGGCCGCGCTGATGGCCCGCCCGCTGCGCAGCGAGGAGGATTAGGGAGGACGACATGCGCTATTGGCTCTTCAAATCCGAACCCGACGTCTGGAGCTGGGACCAGCAATGCGCGCGCGGCGCCACCGGCGAGGAGTGGACGGGCGTGCGCAACTATCAGGCGCGCAACAACATGCGCGCGATGGCGCTGGGCGACCGGGGGTTCTTCTATCACTCGAACATCGGCAAGGCCGTGGTCGGCATCGTCGAGGTCTGCGCGCTCGCCCACCCCGACAGCACCGCGACCGACGATCCGCGGTGGGATTGCGTCGACATCCGCGCGGTCGCGCCCCTGCCGCGCCCCGTCCCGCTCGAGATCTGCAAGGCCGATCCGCGCCTCGGGGCGATGGCGCTGGTCACGAACTCGCGCCTGTCGGTCCAGCCCGTGACCGAGGCCGAATGGTCCGTCGTCTGCGAACTGGGCGGGCTCGGGCCGGCCTGACCCTCAGCCCGCGAAGGCGGCGATCAGGGTGTCGACCTCGGCCGGGGTGGTGGCCCAGGACGGCACGAGGCGCACCCGCTCGGTCGCCCCCGGCACGATGGTGTAAAAGCGCGCCCCGGCCGCGCGCGCCCGCTCTGCCGCCGCGAGCGGCAGCTCGGCGAAGATGATGTTGGCCTCGACCGGATGCACGAGGCGCGCGCCCGCGACCTGCCCCAGCCCCGCCGCGAGGCGCGCGGCCATCGCGTTGGCGTGGCGCGCCATGTCGCGCCACAGATCGCCCTCGAGCCAGCCGTCGAACTGCGCCGCGAGGTAGCGGTACTTGGAAAAGAGATGCCCCGCGCGCTTGCGGCGCAACTCGAACTCGAAGGCGCGCGCGGGATCGAAGAGGATCACGGCCTCGGCGCCCAGCAGCCCGTTCTTGGTGCCCCCGAGCGTCAGGACATCGACGCCGGCCTTCCAGCTGAGCTCGGCCGGGGTGGCGCCGGTGGCGACGAGCGCGTTGGCAAAGCGCGCCCCGTCGAGGTGGACCGGCACGCCCGCGTCATGGGCGATGCGGGCAAGTGCCGCGATCTCGGCCGGGGCATAGACGGTCCCGGCCTCGGTCGCGCTCGTCAGGCTCAGCGCCCCCTTCTGCACGCCGTGCACCCCGCCCCGGCCCGTGGCCGCGACCGTGGCCGCGAGCGCCTCGGGATCGATCCGGCCATGCGCGCCGGGCACGCCGATCAGTTTCGCACCCGCCGTGAAGAATTCGGGCGCGCCGCATTCGTCCGTCTCGACATGGGCGAGCGTGTGGCAGAAGACCGCCCCCCAGGGCGGGCAGAGATGCGCGAGCGCCAGCGCGTTCGCCGCCGTCCCCGTCGCCACCAGATAGACGGCCGCCTCGGGCGCCTCGAACAGAGCGCGGATCCTGTCGCGCACCCGGGCCGTCAGCGCATCGTTGCCATAGGACATGACCGCGCCCGAATTGGCGCGCGCCAGCGCATCCATGACCTGCGGCGGCACCGGCGCGCCGTTGTCGGAGGCAAAGAACATCGGCGGCCTTTCAGGGCAGCTCGTCGATCAGGTGATGGTCCCAGTCATCCTCATCGACGTCGGTTTCGGACACCGTCCATCCCTGCACCGAAACGCCCGCCGTGTGAACCGAAATCGGGTTGCCCGAGACCAGCGGATGCCAGGGCGCGAGCGGCTTGCCCTCGTGCAGCAGCCGGTAGGCGCAGGTCCGGGGCAGCCAGCGCGTCACCCCTTCGAGCATCCCGGGCGAGAGGTGGACGCAATCGGGCACATGGGCGCGGCGGTTGCGATAATCGCTGCAGCGGCAGGTGTCGCGATCGAGCAGGCGGCAGGCGATGCGGGTAAAGACGATCTCGCCCGTGTCCTCGTATTCGATCTTGTTGAGGCAGCATTTCCCGCAGCCGTCGCAGAGCGCCTCCCATTCGGCCGCCGTCATCTCCGAGAGCGGCACATCCTCCCAGAATCGGGGGCGCAGGGGCGGGGGTGAGGGCATGCCGGTCATCCGCGCATGGTGCGACAAATTGGCGCAAAAGGGAAGCGCGATGATGCCGCTTCAGAGCGCCCCTCAGAGCGCCGTGAGGATCTCGCGCGCGGCCGCGCAATCGGCATCCATCTGCGCGATGAGCGCGTCGAGGCTGTCAAAGACCGCCTCGGGGCGCAGGAAGGCCACGAAGCCCACCGCGATGCGCGCGCCGTAAAGATCGCCCGAGAAATCGAAGACGAAGGTCTCGAGGTTGGGGCGCGTTCCGCCGAACATCGGCCGCACGCCCACATTCGCGGCGCCCTGGTAGCGGCCGCGATGCGGGCCGCTCAGCACCTCGACCGTGACGGCGTAGATCCCGAATCGCGGCAGGTGCAGCCCGCGCGGCACGAGGTTCGCGGTCGGATAGCCAAGCTCCCGGCCCCGCCGGTCGCCCTGCTCGACGATGCCCTCGATCTCGTGCCAGCGCCCGAGCATGCGCGCGGCATCCCCGGGCCGCCCTTCGGCCAGCGCCGCGCGGATCGCGCTCGAGGAGACGCGCGCGCCGCCGTCGGCGACCATGCCCGCGATCGTCGTCTCGATGCCCCGCGCCGCGCAGAGCGCGCGCAGGTCGGCCGCGCTGCCCGCCCGCCCGCGGCCAAAGCGGAAATCCTCGCCGACCACGACATGGCCAAGCCCGAGGCCCGCGTGCAGCACCTCATCCACGAATTCCGCCGGCCCGAGGCCCGCAAGCGTGCGGTCGAACGGCAGCTCATAGAGATGCGCGACCCCGAGCGCCGCGAGGTGGCGCGCGCGCGCCGCGGCGTCGGTCAGCCGAAAGGGGGGGGCGTCGGGGGCGAAGACCTCGCGCGGGTGGGGCTCGAACGTCACGACGCCAAGGGGCGCGCCGGGCCTGTGCGCCAGATCGAGGACATGGCGATGGCCGAGATGGACGCCGTCGAAATTGCCCATCGCCGCCGAGGCGCCGCGCGCGGCCGCTTCCAGTCCAAGCCAGTGTCGGTGGGTCTGCATGCTGCCTTCGGCACCCTTGCGGCGGCGGTCGGGCCCGCCGGGCGGGGCCTCAGTCGAATTTGCGGCTGGGCGCGAGCACCAGCGCCTCGCCCTTCAGCACGACCCTATCGCCCACGGCGCAATGGGTTTCAAGGGTGACGCGGCGCCGCGCATGATCGACGGCCGAGACGCGCACCTCGGCGTGCACCATGTCGCCCGGCCGAACCGGCGCGAGGAACTTGAGCGACTGGCCCAGATAGACCGTGCCGTGGCCCGGCAACTGCTCGCCGATCACCGCCGAGATGAGGCCCGCCGTCAGCATCCCGTGGGCGATGCGCCCCTCGAAGATCGTGTCGCGGGCATATTCCTCATCGAGGTGGACCGGGTTGTGGTCGGTCGAGACCTCGGCAAAGAGCGCGATGTCGCGATCGGTCACCACCTTGCGCAGATAGCGCGACATCCCGATCTCGATATCCTCGATGCAGATCGTGCCGCGGGGCAGGTTGTCGAGCATGGCCGCCATCCATGAGTGACTGACACCCGAGTCTTAGGCCCGGGGCGGCCGCTCGGCAATGCCCTTGCGCAAGATTTTTTCGCCTCCGCAGCATTCAGGGCAAGATTGTTGCCGCGCCGCCGCGTCGTCATCTGCCGCGCCTAGCGCAGCCACCCCGTCGCGAAGGGCGGTCGGGCGTCGTGGCGCGCGAGCCAGGCGGCGAGGCGGTCGGGGTCGGAAATGCCGGCGCCGAGGTCGTGCGCCGCGAGGCCCCCGGCCACGAAGAGGGCGTCGAGCCCTGCCCGGTCGGCTCCCTCGAGATCCGTCGCCACCCCGTCGCCGACGGCAAGGATGCGCGCCGTCGGCACCTCGGGCCCGCCGAGCGCCGCGAGTCTGCGCCGCGCCAGCGCGTAGATCGGCGCGTGCGGCTTGCCGAAATAGAGGCTCTGACCGCCGAGGTCGGCATAGAGCGCCGCCAGCGCCCCGGCGCAGAACACCCGCCGCGTACCGCGATCCACCACCATGTCGGGATTGGCGCAGAGCATGGGCAGGCCGCGCGCCGCGCAGGCCGAGAGCGTCTCGCGCCAGTTATCGGGCGTGTCGTCGTCGGACATGAGGCCGGTCGCGACGATCCCCTCGGCCTCGGCCAGCGGCACGCGGCGGATGCGGTCGAGCGGTGCGATGTCGTCGGCCGCATGGGTGAAGAACGCCGATTCCGTTGCCGGGCCGAGATGCCACACGCGCGTCCCCACCACACCCGAGGCCAGCGCATCCTGCGCCGCATCGCCCGAGGTCGCCATCGTGTCCCATGCCGCACGCGGGACGCCGAAGCGCGCGAGCTGGCGCGCCACCGATGCGACCGGGCGCGGCGAGTTCGTCACGAGCACCACCCGCCCGCCCCGTTCGCGCCAGCCGAGAAGTGCCGCGACGGCCTCGGGAAAGGCCCTCATTCCGTCGTGGAGGACCCCCCAGATGTCGCAAAAGAGTGCGTCGTAACTCTCCGACAGATCGGCGAGGCGGTCGATGTTGCGCATGCAGGGCGTCCGGGCTGGCAGCTGATCGGGAGGCAACTTAGCAACGCAAGGCCCGGCGCGACAGGGAAAAACCGCTTCGGCAGGGCGATTCGGAACGGTTGCGTTCCGCAGGCATATTTGGCATATCGCGGCGACCTCTTCGGAGGCACGACCACAGCGGATGATTCCGCCACCGCAGCTCTGAAGAAAAAACCTAACAATCAAAAGGGTTTGACATGACCACTGCACTCTGGCTGATCGTGCTCGCGGGCGCGCTCTCCATCGTGTACGGCATCGTCACGACGCGCAGCCTGATGGCTGCCGACGCCGGGACGCCCCGTATGCAGGAAATCTCGGCCGCCGTGCGCGAAGGCGCCAAGGCCTATCTCAACCGCCAGTACACGACCATCGCGATCGTCGGGGTCGTGATCCTCGTGCTTGCATGGTTCCTGCTCGGCGTCTGGTCGGCGGTCGGCTTCGCGATCGGGGCGGTGCTGTCGGGGGCTGCGGGCTTCATCGGGATGAACGTCTCGGTCGCGGCCAACGTCCGCGTCGCGCAAGCCGCGACGAAGTCGCTCGCGGGCGGGCTTGACCTCGCGTTCAAGTCGGGCGCGGTCACGGGTCTGCTCGTCGCGGGCCTCGGGCTTCTGGGCGTCACGCTCTACTTCATGTTCCTCAAGGACGGGCTTGGCCTCGATCCGACAGGGCGGACGGTGATCGACGCGCTGGTGGCGCTGTCGTTCGGCGCCTCGCTCATCTCGATCTTCGCGCGTCTGGGCGGCGGCATCTTCACCAAGGGTGCGGATGTGGGCGGCGACATGGTGGGCAAGGTCGAGGCGGGCATCCCCGAGGATGATCCGCGCAACCCCGCCACCATCGCCGACAACGTGGGCGACAACGTGGGCGACTGCGCCGGCATGGCGGCCGACCTGTTCGAGACCTATGTCGTGACGGCGGTCGCCACCATGGTGCTCGCGGCCTTCGCGCTTCCGGCCGAACTCAAGCTCGCGGGGATGGTGCTGCCGCTCGCGATCGGGGGCGCCTGCGTCGTGACCTCGATCATCGGCACCTATTTCGTGAAGCTCGGCGCGAACAACGACATCATGGGCGCGCTCTACAAGGGCATCATCGCGACGGGCATCCTGTCGCTCTTCGCGCTCTATCCGGTCATCAGCCTCGTCTTCGGGGGGATGGATGTCCAGATCACGACGTCGGATGCGACCTTCACGCCGATGACGCTGTTCTGGTGCGGGGTGGTGGGCCTTGTCATCACCGCCGCGATCATCTGGATCACCGAATACTACACCGGCACCGGCAAGCGTCCGGTGAACTCGATCGCCGAAGCCTCGATCACCGGCCACGGCACGAACGTGATCCAGGGCCTCGCCGTCTCGATGGAGGCGACCGCGCTGCCCGCGCTCGTCATCATCGGCGGCATCATCGTGACCTATCTGCTCGGCGGCCTCTTCGGCACGGCGGTGGCGGTCGCGACGATGCTCGCGCTCGCGGGGATGATCGTGGCGCTCGACGCCTTCGGGCCGGTCACCGACAACGCCGGCGGCATCGCCGAGATGGCGGGCCTGCCCAAGGAGGTTCGCCACAACACCGACGCCCTCGACGCGGTCGGCAACACCACCAAGGCGGTGACCAAGGGCTATGCGATCGGTTCGGCGGGTCTCGGCGCGCTCGTGCTGTTCGCGGCCTACACGCAGGACCTCAAGGTCTACTTCGCCGACACCCCGGTCAGCTTCGATCTCTCGAGCCCGTGGGTCGTCGTCGGCCTGCTGTTCGGCGGCCTCCTGCCCTACCTCTTCGGCGGCATGTCGATGACGGCCGTCGGCCGTGCGGCGCAGGCCGTCGTCGTCGAGGTGCGCCGGCAGTTCAAGGAAAAGCCCGGCATCATGGCAGGGACGGAAAAGCCCGACTATGGCCGTGCCGTCGACATGCTGACGAAGGCCGCGATCAAGGAAATGATCGTGCCCTCGCTCTTGCCGGTCCTCTCGCCGATCCTCGTCTATGTCGTCATCAACCTGATCGCGGGGCAGGCGGCGGCCTTCTCGGCGGTGGGCGCGATGCTCATGGGCGTGATCGTCACGGGCCTCTTCGTCGCCATCTCGATGACGGCGGGCGGCGGTGCCTGGGACAACGCCAAGAAGAGCTTTGAGGACGGCTTCGTCGACTCGAAGGGCGTCAAGCACTTCAAGGGCTCGGAGGCGCACAAGGCATCGGTCACCGGCGACACCGTCGGCGACCCCTACAAGGACACGGCGGGCCCCGCCGTCAACCCGATGATCAAGATCACGAACATCGTCGCCCTTCTGCTGCTCGCGGTCCTCGCCGGGCACTGAGGGCGCGATCGCGCTCAAGGGGGGCCCCGTCCGGAGAGATCCGGGCGGGGCCCTTCGCTTTGGTGCCCCCGGCTGTCGCTTTTCCGCGCCAAGGCGTCGGGCCGAACTTGGTGCGCGCCGCGCGCTCTGGCATGTAGGGGCGAACCACGGACGGAGTCGCAGCCATGAAGACCCATGTCAGAGCCCTCGTCGTCGGCGGCGGTGCCGTCGGTGCCGGCATCGCCTATCACCTCGGCAAGGCCGGCTGGGACACGATGCTGGTCGAGCGCGACGAGCTCACCTCGGGGTCGACCTGGCACGCGGCGGGTCTCTTGCCGCTCTTCAACATGGGCTATGCGACCAGCCACCTGCACGACTATTCGGTGCGCTTCTACAAGGGGCTAGAGGCCGAGACGGGCCTCAACCCCGGCTTCTATGTCGTGGGCAACCTGCGCATGGCGCAGACGCAGGACCGGATGGACGAATTCATGCTCTATTCCTCGACCGCCGAGTCGGTCGGGATCGAGCACCACTTCCTTACCCCCGCCGAGATCCGCGCGCGCTGGCCGCTCGTGCGCACCGAGGATCTGAAGGGCGCGCTCTTCCACCCGCAGGACGGCTACATCAACCCCGCCGACGTCACGCAGGCGATGGCCAAGGGTGCCCGCCAGTTCGGTGTCGCGATCGAGCGGCGCGTGCAGGTCGAGGGCTATCGCTGGACCGGCGCGGAATGGATCGTCTCCTGCGTGCGGATGGTCGAGCAGGGCGGCAACCTCGTGCCCTCGGACGACCGCTTCGAGATCCGCGCCGAGCATGTGGTGACGGCAACCGGCAACCACGCCCAGCGCACCGCGCGGCTTCTGGGCATCCGCATCCCCGCGATCCCGGTCGAGCATCAGTACATCGTCACCGAGCCCGATCCCGCGCTGGTCGAATGGCGCAAGTCGAACCCCCAGCACCCGGTCCTGCGCGACGCCGACGCGAAATGGTATGTCCGCGAGGAACGCGGCGGCTGGATCCTCGGCCCCTATGAGCGCGGCGCGCCCGCGCGCTTCCTCTACGATGTGCCCGAGAGCTTCCGCGCCGATCTCTTCCCGCTCGACCTCGAGCGGATCGAGGCCGAATACCTCAGCATGATCCACCGCATCCCGAGTTCCGAGACCGCGGGCCTCAAGGACGACTACAACGGCCCGATCTGCTACACCCCCGACGGCAACCCCCTTGTCGGGCCGGCGCCGGGCCTGCGCAACCTGTGGCTCGCCGAGGGCTTTTCGTTCGGGATCACGGCGGCCGGGGGGACGGGCCACTACCTCGCGCAGATGATGACGGCGGGCGAGGCCGAGATCGACATGGCGAGCCTCGATCCCCGCCGCTACGGCGACTGGATGACGACCGAATACGCCGCGCGCAAGAACGAGGAGTGCTACGAGCACGTCTACATCCTCCACCACCCCGACGAAGAGCGCGAGGCCTGCCGCCCGCTGCGCACCTCGCCCGCCTATGACCGGCAGAAGGCGCGCGGCGCCCAGTTCGGCCAGGTGAACGGCTGGGAGCGTCCCAATTACTTCGGCCCGCCCGATGCCCCGGCCGATTTCGACCACAACGCCCGCAGCTTTCGCCGCGCCGCCTGGTGGCCCCACGCCGAGGCCGAGGCCCGCGCCGTGCGCGAGACGGCGGGCCTCATCGACGCCACCGCCTTCACCAAACACCTCGTGCGCGGCCCCGGCGCCTCGGCCTTCCTCGACTGGTTCACGACGAACCGCCTGCCGGCCGTCGGGCGCATCAACCTCACCTATGCGCTGACGCCCACGGGCACGGTGCGGACCGAATACACGATCGTGCGCCTCGCCGAGCAGGAATACTACCTCGTCAGCGCCGGCGCCTGGACGGCCTATGACGGCGACTGGCTGCGCAAATGCGCCGAGGACAAGGCGGCCGAGTTCGGCCATCTCGACATCCACGACGTCACCACGCAGTGGGGCGTCTTCGCCCTCGCGGGCCCGAAGGCGCGCGCCATCCTCGCGGGCATGATCCGCGACCGCGAACCCGAAAGCGCGCTCTCGAACCGCCGCTTCCCGTGGCTCTCGATGCGCCGGATCGAGCTCGGCATGGTGCCCGTCCGGGCGGTGCGCGTGGCATACACGGGCGAACTCGGCTGGGAGCTGCACCACCCGATCGAGATGCAGAACCACCTCTTCGACCGGCTGATGGCTGCCGGGGAGCCGCACGGGCTGAGGCTCGTCGGCGCGCGCGCGCAGAACTGGCTGCGCCAGGAAAAGAGCTACCGCGCCTTCGGCACCGAGCTTGGCCGCGACGCCACCCCGCTCGAGGGCGGCCTCGACCGCTTCGTCGATCTCGGCAAGGAGTTCCTCGGCAAGGCCGCGATGCTCGAAACCGGCATCCGCGCGAAATGCGTGACCGTCCTCATCGACGGCCCGACCGACGCCGACCCCTGGGGCCGCGAGGCGCTCTGGCAGGGCGGCCGCAAGGTCGGGCGGCTGACCTCGGGCGGCTGGTCGGTCGTCTTCGGCCGGCAGATCGGGATGGGCTATGTCGAGCCCGCGCTCGCCACCCCCGGCACCCGGCTCGAGGTGCGGATGCAGCGCGCGCTCTGGACGGCCGAGGTGGTCGAGGACAGCCCCCACGATCCCGCGAACGCCCGCATCCGCGCCGACGGCTGACGGGCCCCAAAGCGCCTTGCGCCCTTCCGCGGGCGGGGTCCGCCCGCGCGCCCGAGGGGCCCTTAACGGGGCCCGAGGGCGCGTCCCCGGCCCTGCCCGCGCGCGTCAAAGGCACTGGACCCGGGCGCTCGTTCGCGGCATCGTCGTCGCATCGTCATCCCGGGCCCCGGACACATGCGCCTTCTCGTCTCCTTCGCGGCCCTTTTCGTCTCGGTCATCTTGCTCCAGCTCGGGCTCGGCGGGCTCGCGCCCCTCGATGCACTCTCGGGGGCGCAACTCGGCTTTTCCGAATTCGAGGTGGGGCTGCTCGGCTCGGCCCATTTCGCAGGCTTCCTCGTCGGCTGCTGGTGGACACCACGCCTCATGGGGGCGGTCGGACACTCGCGTGCCTTCGCGGCCTTCATCGCCGCGGGCACCATCGGCATCCTCGCGCACATGATCGTCATCGACCCCTTCGCCTGGGCGATCATGCGGATGGCCGCGGGGCTCGCCATCGCGGGCTGCTACACCATCACCGAGGCCTGGCTGCAATCGAAGGTCACGAACGCAACCCGCGGCCGGGCGATGGGGGTCTACCGTGTCGTCGACATCTCGGGCAGCCTCGGGGCCCAGCTTCTGATCGGGGTGCTCGCGCCCGCGGCCTATGTCTCGTACAACATCCTCGCGCTTCTGGCCTGCGCGGCCCTCTTTCCCCTTGTGCTGAGCCGGGCCGAGGCGCCCGAGACCGGCGAGGCGCCGCGCCTGCGGCCCGTCCTTGCGCTGCGTCGCTCGCCGCTCGCGGCGGCGGGGGTCGTCGTCTCGGGCATCACCGGGGCGGCCTTCCGCATGGTTGGGCCGCTCTATGGCTTGACAGTCGGGCTCGCGGCCGACCGCATCGCGCTCTTTCTCGCGGCCTATGTCCTCGGGGGGGCGCTCGCGCAGTTGCCGATCGGCTGGCTGGCCGACCGCTATGACCGGCGCGGCGTGCTCGTCTGGCTGTCGGTTGCATCCGTCGCGGCCTGCGCCTTCACGATCTTTGGCGGCACGCGGGGCGACGGTGCCATCCTGATTGCCGCCATGGTCTTCGGGATAACCACCATCCCCATCTTTTCCGTCTCGGCGGCCCATGCGCACGACTTCGCGGACCAGGCTGAGCGGGTCGAGCTTTCGGCGGCGCTCATGTTCCTCTACGCAGTGGGTGCCATCGCCTCGCCCGTGATCGCCGCCGCCCTGATCGCGGGGTTCGGGCCGGGGGCGATGTTCCTTTTCCTGGCTGCCGCGCACCTCTTCCTCGTCGTCTTCGGCATCGTCCGCATCCGCAGCGGCCGCATCGCGGCGACGCGGACGGATTACGTCTATGTCCCGCGCACCTCCTTCCTGATCGGCCGCCTGCTGACGCGCCGCCGCGACGGCTAGGCGCGCTGCCCTCTGGCAGCGGCGCGCGGGGGGCGCTAAAGCTCTGCCATCCATCAGGGGGGCGCGCATGGCACGGCATCTGATCACCTCGGCCATTCCCTACATCAACGGGGTGAAGCACCTGGGCAACCTCATCGGCAGCCAGCTGCCGGCCGATCTCTATGCGCGCTATCTGCGCGGCCGCGGGCATGAGGTGATGTTCATCTGCGCCACGGACGAGCACGGCACCCCGGCCGAGCTTGCCGCCGCCAAGGCCGGCCAGCCGGTGGCGGACTACTGCGCCGAGATGCACGCGGTGCAGGCCGAACTCGCGCGCGGGTTCCGCCTGTCGTTCGATCATTTCGGGCGGTCGTCCTCGGCGCGCAACCACGCGCTGACGCAGCATTTCGCGGGGCGGCTGGCGGATGCGGGGCTCATTGCCGAGGTGAGCGAGATGCAGGTCTATTCGGTCGATGACGGCCGCTTCCTGCCCGACCGCTACATCGAGGGCACCTGCCCCAACTGCGGCTACGACAAGGCGCGGGGCGACCAGTGCGAGAACTGCACCAAGCAGCTCGATCCGGCCGACCTCATCGACCCGCGCAGCGCCGTGTCGGGCTCGCGCAACCTCGAGCGGCGGGCGACCAAGCATCTCTATCTGCGCCAGTCGGTGATGCGCGATCGCCTCGATGCCTGGATCGGGTCCAAGACCGACTGGCCGATCCTGACGACCTCGATCGCGAAGAAATGGCTCCATGACGGCGACGGGCTGCAGGACCGCGGCATCACCCGCGATCTCGACTGGGGCGTGCCGGTGCGCAAGGGCACCGCGCCCTGGCCGGGGATGGAGGGCAAGGTCTTCTACGTCTGGTTCGACGCGCCCATCGAATACATCGCCGCGACCGCCGAATGGGCCGATGCCCACGCCCTGCCCGAGGCCGCCTGGCGGCGCTGGTGGCGCGAGGACGAGGGCGCGGCGGACGTGCGCTATACCCAGTTCATGGGCAAGGACAACGTGCCCTTCCACACGCTGTCGTTCCCCGTCACCATCATGGGCTCGGGCGAGCCGTGGAAGCTTGTCGATTTCATCAAGTCGTTCAACTACCTCACCTATGACGGCGGGCAGTTCTCGACCTCGCAGGGGCGGGGCGTGTTCATGGATCACGCGCTCGGGCTGCTGCCGGCCGACTACTGGCGCTGGTGGCTGCTGAGCCACGCCCCCGAAAGCTCCGACAGCGAGTTCACCTGGGACAATTTCCAGGCGAGCGTGAACAAGGACCTCGCCGATGTGCTGGGCAACCTCGTCAGCCGGGTCACGAAGTTCTGCCGCTCCAAGTTCGGCGAGACGGTGCCCGCGGGCGGTGCGACGGGCGCGCGCGAGGCGGCGCTGGTCGAGGACCTCACTGCCCGCATCGCGGCCTATGGCGCGGCGATGGAGGCGATCGAGATCCGCAAGGCGGCGGCCGAGCTGCGCGCGATCTGGGTGCTCGGCAACGAATACCTGCAGGCGGCGGCGCCGTGGTCGGTGGTCAAGACCGACCCCGAGACGGCCGCGGCGCAGACGCGCCTCGCGCTCAACCTCATCCGGGTCTATGCGGTGCTCTCGCGCCCGTTCATCCCCGACGCGGCCGAGGCGATGATGGCGGCGATGCGCTCGACCGACTGGACCTGGCCCGACGATGTGGCCGCGGCGCTTGCCGTCCTGCCGGCGGGGCATGGCTTTGCCACGCCCGATGTCCTCTTTCGCAAGATCACGGATGAGGAGCGCGCCGAATGGCAGGCGCGCTTTGCGGGCACCCGCGCCTGAGGCGAAGGCTTGGGCGATCCTTGACCCACGGCGCCCGATCTGCGAATCGTCGGGATGGCCGGGCCTGTAGCTCAACGGTCAGAGCAGGGCGCTCATAACGCCTTGGTTGGGGGTTCGAATCCCTCCGGGCCTACCAATGCGCGATGGCATCGGGCAGGGGCAGGGCAAGGCGCTGCGCCAGAGCCGCCAGTGTGCGTCGCGCCTCGGGCGTCCAGTCGGCCGCGCGTGCGGCAAAGAGAGTCGCCTGCGAGCGGTGGATCACCCCGTCTTCGAGGATCCGCAGGTGGTTGGCTGCAAGCGTCTCGCCGGTCGAGGTGATGTCGGCCACGGCTTCGGCGGTCTGCTGGCGCACGCTGCCCTCGGTCGCGCCCTGGCTGTCGACCAGCACATAATCCGCCACCCCCGCCCGGCGCAGGAAGTCGCGCGTCAGCCGGTGATACTTGGTCGCGATCCGCAGGCGGTGGCCGTGGACTGCGCGAAAGGCCGCCGCCGCCGCATCGAGGTCATCGACCGTCGCGACATCGATCCAGCCGGCCGGCACCGCCAGCACGAGGTCCGCGTGCCCAAACCCGAGGCGCGTCCATTCCGGCGTCGCCTCAGCCCAGTCCGCCAGCCCCTCGCGCACGAGGTCCGAGCCCGTCACGCCCAGATGCACCCGCCCCTCGGCCAGCGCCTGCGGCACCTCGGCCGCCGAGGCGAGCACGACGTCGAGACCCTCGAGCCCCTCGGCGACGGCGGCATAGGTGCGCGCCGCGCCGTCGCGCGCCATCGCGATGCCGTGGCCCGCGAACCAGGCAAAGCACTGCTCCATCAGCCGGCCCTTGGAGGGGAGCGCGATCCGCAGCGTCATGCCCCGCCCCCCGCAAGATCGGCGACCAGCCCCGGTCGGATCACCGCCCCCACGGCCGGGATCGATCGGCCCTGCCCGAGCCGCGCCGTCAGCGCGTCATACCGCCCGCCCGAGGCGACCGGCGGCAGATCGGCGCCCGGCACCGAGAGGGTGAAGACGAATCCGTCGTAATACTCCATCGTGGTCCGCCCGTGGCTGGCCTCGAAGCCGAGCGAAGCCGGATCGACCCCGCGATCGGCGAGCGCGCCAAGGCGGGCGTGCAGCGCCGCGACCGCGGGCGCGATCGCGGGCATCTCCTGCGCAAGGCCCGAGAGGCGCGCCGCCGCCTCGGGCGCCGGCCCCGCGACCGCGAGCAGCGCGTCGATCCGCGCGGCCTCGGCCTCGGGCAGGGGGGGCGCGTCGGCATCGGCCAGCAGGGCGGCGGCGCGCGCCTCGATCTCGGCCTCGGTCCGAAGCCCGACGAGGGGGCCCGCCGCGCCGATCATCGCGCCCGCCCCCTCGGCCCGCAGCCGCGCGATCAGATCGGCGCGGGCTTGGGGCACCGGCGCGCGGCCCGCGAAACGGTCGATCAGCGCGCGAAACCGCGCGGGCCGCCAGATGTGGCGCGCGAGTGCCGCCTTGCGCGCGGGGCTGAGCGTCAGGCCCGCCACCGCGGCACCCAGGAGCCCCATGTCGCCCGTCACCGCCCGCAGGCCGAGCGGCGCGAGCAGCCCCGCGATCAGCGCGAACACCTCGGCATCGGCGGCGGCGGGGTCGTCACGGGCAAAGACCTCGTAGCCAACCTGCAGATATTCGCTCGGCCGCGTGGCGGGGCCGTCCTGCTTGCGAAAGACCTCGCCCAGATAGCAATAGCGCGCGGGCTCGGCGCCCTCGGCCATGTGCATCTGCACGACCGGCACGGTGAAGTCGGGGCGCAGCATCATCTCGCCCTGCACCGGGTCGGCGGTGACATAGGCGCGCGCGCGCATCTCCTCGCCATAGAGGTCAAGGAGCGTGCCGGCGGGCTGGAGGATGCGCGCCTCGACCGGCTCGGCGCCGGCTGCCCGCAGCGCCTCCATCAGCCGCTGCCCCTCGGCCCGGGCGGCCGCCGCGCCGGCCATCTCAGCGCCCGATGATCCGCCGCACCGCGGCCACGAGGTCGGCACGCGCGACCTCGATCTGCGCCGGGCGGGCCTTCCAGTCCTCGAGGCTCGCGCCGGCCGCGATCGCGGCCCCCGCGACCAGATCCTTGATCTGCACGACATCGCGCGCGGCCTCGTCCGAGCCTGCGATGATCGCGACCGCGGCGCCGCGGCGGTCGGCGTATTTCATCTGGTTGCCGAAGTTCTTCGGATTGCCGAGATAGACCTCGGCGCGCAGCCCGGCGGCGCGCAACTCGGCCGCCATCTTCATGTAATCGGCCATCCGCTCGCGGTCCATCACGGTCACGACCGCGAGGGGCTCGGCCGCGCCCGCCGCCGCCCCGCGCGCCCGCAACGCCGCGAGCAGCCGGTCCACCCCGATCGAGACGCCCGTCGCCGGCACCTGCTGGCCGGTGAAACGCTCGACCAGATCGTCATAGCGCCCGCCGCCCGCCACCGATCCGAACTGCTGGCGGCGGCCCTTCTCGTCCGTGACCTCGAAGGTCAGCTCGGCCTCGAACACCGGCCCGGTATAATAGCCAAGCCCGCGCACGACCGAGGGGTCGATCTGCGCGCGGTCGGGGCCGATCTCCTGCGCCTCGAGCAGCGCCGCGATGGTCTCGAGCTCGGCCACCCCCTCGGCGCCCGTGGCCGAACCCGCCACCAGATCGCGCAGGCGCGCGACCGTCGCGGCCCCCGTCGAGGCCTTGGCGGCCATGAACCCCATCACCACCGCAACGGCCTCGGGGCCGAGCCCCGCGCCCCTGGTGAAATCCCCGCTCTCGTCCCGGCGGCCCTCGCCCAGGAGCGCGCGCACCCCCGCCTCTCCCAGCCGGTCGATCTTGTCGATGGCGCGCAGCACGATCCCGCGCTCGGCGGCCATCCGTGAGGGGTCGGCGGGGTCGAGAAGCCCCGCGACCTCGAGCACGCCATTCAGCACCTTGCGGTTGTTGATGCGGATCACATAGTCGCCGCGCGCGATCCCCACCGCCTCGAGCGCCTCGCACAGCATGGCGCAGATCTCGGCGTCGGCCGCGACGCTGCCCGCCCCGACCGTATCGGCGTCGCACTGATAGAACTGGCGAAAGCGGCCCGGCCCCGGCTTTTCGTTGCGCCAGACGGGGCCCATCGCATAGCGGCGATAGGGGCTCGGCAGGTCGGCGCGGTATTGCGCCGCGACACGCGCGAGCGGGGCGGTCAGATCATAGCGCAGCGCCAGCCAGTCGCTGTCCTCCTGCCAGGCGAAGACGCCCTCGTTGGGGCGGTCGACATCGGGCAGGAACTTGCCCAGCGCCTCGACCGTCTCGATCGCGGGCGTCTCGAGCGGGTCGAAGCCGTGGCGCTGATAGACGGCGGCGATGCGGTCGAGCATCGCCTTGCGCTCGGTCACCTCGGCGCCGAAATAGTCGCGGAAGCCCTTGGGGTTCTCGGCCCGCGGGCGGCGGGTGGGTCGGTCGGCCATGGCGTCCTCGCGCAGATCGCGCGCGGCATAGCGGAAGGGCCGCTTCAGGGCAAGGCGGGGCGCCCGAGGCTGGCGGGCGGCCCCAGCCCGTGCTATCGGTCCGCCCATGTCCCAACGCCTGCACGACATCGAAGAGATGCTCGCCCATCTGAACCGGGTCTGCGACGACCTCTCGGCCGTCGTCGCCCGGCAGGGGCGCGAGATCGAGACGCTGCAGCGCCGCGTGGGGATGCTTCTGGAACGCGCGGCCGAGGCCGAGGCGGAGGCCGCGGGCCTGCCGCCCGCCGACCAGCGCCCGCCGCACTGGTAGGGCGATGGCGAAATCCGCCACCCCGTCCTTCGCCTGCACCGCCTGCGGCGCGCTCCACCGCAAATGGGTCGGCCGCTGCGAGGGCTGCGGGGCATGGAACACGCTCCACGAGGAGGCGCCGCTCTCGGCCGGCCCCGCCGGGCGCGCGATGGCCGCGCGCGGCCGCAACGTGCCGCTCTCGGCCCTGACCGATGCCGAGGCGCCGCCGCCCCGCGTGCCGACGGGGCTTGCCGAGGTCGACCGCGTGCTGGGCGGGGGGCTGGTGTCGGCCTCGGCCATCCTGCTCGGCGGCGACCCGGGGATCGGGAAATCGACGCTGCTGTTGCAGACGGCCGCGCATCTGGCGCGCGGGGGTCTGCCCACCATCTACATCTCGGGCGAGGAAGCGGCCGCGCAGGTGCGGATGCGCGCAGCCCGCCTCGGGCTTGCCGACGCGCCCGTGCGGCTCGGTGCCGAAACCGCGCTGCGCGACATCCTGACGACGCTCGACGCCGAACGCCCGGGCCTCGCGGTGATCGATTCGATCCAGACGCTCTGGTCGGACATGGTCGAGGCCGCGCCGGGCTCGGTCGCGCAGGTGCGCGCCGCCGCCCACGAACTCGTGAGCTTCGCCAAGCGGCGCGGCGTCGCCGTCGTGCTCGTGGGCCATGTCACCAAGGACGGCCAGATCGCGGGGCCGCGCGTGGTCGAGCACATGGTCGACACCGTCCTCTATTTCGAGGGCGAGCGCGGCCACCCCTTCCGCATCCTGCGCAGCGTCAAGAACCGCTTCGGCCCCGCCGACGAGATCGGGGTGTTCGAGATGACGGGCGGGGGGCTGGCCGAGGTCGCGAACCCCTCGGCCCTCTTCCTCTCCGAACGCGACCGCCCGGCGCCCGGCTCGGCGGTGTTCGCGGGGATGGAGGGCACGCGCCCCGTCCTGACCGAGATCCAGGCCCTCGTCGCGCCCGCCCCCTTCGGCACGCCGCGCCGCACGGTGGTGGGCCTCGATGCCGGCCGGGTGGCGACCGTGCTCGCCGTGCTCGAGGCGCGCTGCGGCATCCCCTTCGCCGGGCTCGACGTCTTCCTCAACGTCGCGGGCGGCATGAAGGTCGGCGAACCGGCGGCCGATCTCGCGGTCGCGGCCGCGCTCCTTTCGGCGCGCGAGGATCAGGCGATCCCCCCCGAGATGGTCTTTTTCGGCGAGGTCAGCCTCTCGGGCGCGCTGCGTCCCGTGGGCCAGACCGAAAACCGGTTGAAAGAGGCGCGGAAACTTGGTTTCACGGCGGCGGCCCTGCCGGCCGGTTCGCGCCTCGCGGCCACCGAGGGGATGGCGCTGCAAGAGATGCCCGACCTCGCGGCGCTCGCGGGCGGGATGTTCGGCGCCGGGTGACAGGCAGGATCGGGACGCGCATGGAAGGCTTCAACATCGTCGATGCCGTCGTCGCGGGCGTGATCGTGCTCTCGGCCGTGCTCGCCTGGTCGCGCGGCATGGTCCGCGAAGGCCTCGCGATCGCGGGCTGGATCGGAGCGGCTGTCGCGGGTTATGCCTTCGCCCCCCTCGCCGAGCCCCTCGTGCGCGAGATCCCCTTTGTCGGCGACATCCTGCGCTCCTCGTGCGAACTCTCGCGCCTGGCCGCCTTCGCCGTCGTCTTCGCGCTCTCGCTCGCCGTCATGGCCCTCATCACCCCGGCCATCGGATCCTTCGTGCAAGGATCGGTGCTCGGCGGCATCGACCGCGCGCTGGGCTTTCTCTTCGGCGTGCTCCGCGGCGTCGTACTCGTCGCCGTCGCCCTCATCGTGCATGATCGCGGCTTCGCCGGCACCCGGCTCGAGGTGATCGATTCCGCCCGCTCGAGCGCCCTCTTCGCGGACGTGGCGGTGGCACTCGAAGCCGCTCTCCCCGCCGACGCCCCGGCCTGGCTGACGGGCCGCTACGAAGCCCTCGTCGGCGATTGCATCGCCCCGCAATGACCCGGTCCCATCCCCGCCACTGCGGCCCCGAAGCCCCGAGGACAGCCTTCGCAATGCCCGCCCCGACCCCCTTCGACGACGACCGCCTGCATGAGGAATGCGGTGTCTTCGGCGTGACCGGCCTTGCCGAGGCTGCGAATTTCGTCGCACTCGGCCTTCACGCCCTCCAGCACCGCGGCCAGGAGGCCGCCGGCATCGTCAGCCACGACCCAGGGGCCGGCTTCAACTCGGTGCGCCGCTTCGGCTATGTGCGCGACATCTTCACCAAGCCCGACCTGATGGAGACGCTGCCCGGCCCGCTCGCGATCGGCCATGTGCGCTATTCGACCGCGGGCTCCAAGGGCGCGACCGCGATCCGCGACGTCCAGCCCTTCTTCGGCGAATTCTCGATGGGCGGCTGCGCCATCGCCCACAACGGCAACCTCACCAACGCCGCCGCCCTCCGGCGCGAGCTGATCGAGCGCGGCTCGATCTTCCAGTCCTCCTCCGACACCGAATGCATCGTCCACCTCATGGCGCGCTCGATCCAGTCGACCATCACCGAGCGCATGAAGGACGCGCTGCGCCGGGTCGAGGGCGCCTTCTCCGTCGTCGCCATGACGCGCACGAAGCTCATCGGCGTGCGCGACGCGCTCGGCGTGCGCCCGCTCGTCATCGGCCGCCTCGGAGAGGGCTGGGTGCTCAGCTCCGAGACCTGTGCGCTCGACATCATCGGCGCCGAGTTCCTGCGCGAGGTCGAACCCGGCGAGATGGTCGTGATCGAGGGCGGCACCCTCGCCTCCTCCCGCCCGTTTGAGCGCCGCCCCCCCCGCTTCTGCGTCTTCGAGCACGTCTATTTCTCGCGCCCCGACTCCGTCCACGGCGGCCGGTCGGTCTACGAGACGCGCCGCCGCATTGGCGTCGAACTCGCCCGCGAGGCCCCGGTCGAGGCCGACCTCGTCTGCCCCGTCCCCGACAGCGGGACCCCCGCCGCCGTAGGCTTCGCCCAGGAATCGGGCATCCCCTTCGCGATGGGGATCATCCGCAACCAGTACATGGGCCGCACCTTCATCGAACCGACCGAGCACATCCGCAACATGGGCGTGCGCCTCAAGCTCAACGTCAACCGCGCGCTGGTGCGCGGCAAGCGCGTCGTGCTCGTCGACGATTCGGTCGTGCGCGGCACCACCTCGCGCAAGATCAAGGAGATGATCCTCGAGGCCGGCGCCGCCGAGGTGCATTTCCGCATCGCCTCCCCTCCGACCGCCTGGCCCTGCTTCTACGGCGTCGACACGCCCGAGCGCTCGAAGCTCCTCGCCGCCACCATGACCGAGGCCGAGATGCGCGACTGGATCGGCGTGGCCTCCCTGCGCTTCGTCTCGCTCGACGGCCTCTACCGCGCCGCGGGCGAGGCCAACGGCCGCGATCCTGTCGCACCAGCCTATTGCGATGCCTGCTTCTCGGGCGACTATCCCGTCTTGCCATCCGACCGCATCGCCGAAGGCTTCGCACCCGCGCCGCCACCCTGACCCCGCATCCGCATCCGCAGCCAAGCGATCCCCCAGTCTCATCTTGGGAAAAATACCCCCGGGGGTCCGGGGGGCGGCAAGCCCCCCGGCCTCCTGCCCAGCC
>JBIKVM010000253.1:0-3696 GCA_044356825.1 Limisphaerales bacterium | reverse complement strand
ACCCCACCCTCCCCGACTCTTCCCCCCCCCCGGGGGGGGGGGGGGGCCCCCCCCCCCCCCCCCCCCCCCTCCTGCCCAGCCAACGGAACCCAGCCATGCGCCCAGCCCGCCTCGCCCTTGTCACCGGCGCCTCCCGCGGCCTCGGCGCAGCGCTTGCCCTCGCGCTCGCGGCCCGCGGCTGGCATGTGCTCGCCGTGGCGCGCACCCAGGGTGCGCTCGAGGATCTCGACGATCGCATCCGCGCCGCCGGCGGGGCCGCAACGCTGGCCCCGCTCGACCTGACCGACGATGCAGCGCCCGCCTCGCTCGCGCGTGGGATCCACGACCGCTGGGGGCGGCTCGATCTGTGGGCGCATGCGGCAGTCCATGCCCCGTCGCTCACCCCGGCCGACCATGTCGACGCGCGTGATCTCGCGCGTGCCGTCGCCCTCAACCTCACCGCGACGGCGCAGCTTCTCGCCCAGCTCGCGCCGCTCCTGAGGGCGGCCGAGGGGGCAGGGCGGGCGCTCTTTCTCGACGATCCCTGCGCGGGCACGCAGTTCTGCGCCGGCTATGGAGCGACCAAGGCTGCCCAGATCGCGCTCGCGCGCAGCTGGCAGGCCGAAGGGGCACGCATCGGGCCGAAGGTCCACATCGAAACCCCGCGCCCCATGCCCACGGCGCTGCGGGCGCGCTTCTATCCCGGCGAGGACCGCGCTCGGCTTGCGGATCCCGCGCAGGAGGCCGCGCGTATCCTCGCGGCCGTCCTCGGCCCGGCTCAGCCGGCCTGATCGGGTCCGCGGCGCACGAACCACACGCTCGCGGCCCCCTCGCGTTCCACCCCGAGGATCTCGTGCCCCGCGGAGGCGCAGAAATGCGGCAGGTCGATCGCCGCGGCGGGGTCGGTCGAGACGAGCCGCAGTACCTCGCCCGGCGCCATCTGCACGAGTGCCTTGCGCGCCCGCAAGACAGGCAAGGGGCACAGAAGCCCCGCGGCATCGATGTCGCGCGTCCAGTCCATACCCAACTGATAGCCGGTCGGTTCGACCGGTGAAATGGTCTGTCGGCCCCATTTCGGCGGAAATGCAACGCTTGCGGCGCCTGCGTGCCGATCCGCTGGACCGGAGGGCCAAAGGCCGTTATTGTACCCTGAAACCGGGGCGTTCGATCCCGGAGACGAGGCAGAGATGGACACCCCCGAGCGGTTCGCGCATTTGCCGGACTACGCATTCCCGCGACTGCGGGCGCTGCTCGACGCGCACGCGCCGGGCGGGCCGACCGTCCACATGAGCATCGGCGAGCCGACCCACCCGACCGCGCCCTTCCTGCCCGAGGTGCTGGCGGCCGAGGTCGCGGGCTTCGGGCGCTATCCCGCCAATGACGGCACGCCGGCGCTGCTTGCCGCGATCTCGGGCTGGATCGGGCGGCGCCATGGCGTGCCGGTCGGGCCCGAGCGGCTGATGGCGCTGAACGGTACGCGCGAGGGGCTCTTCAACGCGCTCCTCGCCCTTTGTCCCGAGACGAAGCGCGGCCGCCGGCCGGTGGTGCTGATCCCCAACCCCTTCTATCAGGTCTATGCGGTCGCGGCGCTCGCGGCCGGGGCCGAGCCCGTCTATCTGCCCGCGACGCACGCCACGGGATATCTGCCCGATTTCGCCGCGCTGCCGCCCGACCTGCTCGACCGCGCCGCCATCGCCTTCGTCTGCTCGCCCGCCAACCCGCAGGGGGCGGTGGCGCCGCGCGGCTATCTGACCGACCTCCTGGATCTGGCCGAGCGGCACGATTTCCGCGTCTTTTCGGATGAGTGCTATTCGGAGGTCTGGCGCGACGCGCCGCCCGCGGGCCTTCTCGATGCCGGCCGCGCGCATGATCCCGAGCGGCAGGTCGTGTTCAACTCGCTCTCCAAGCGCTCGAACGTGCCGGGCCTCAGGTCGGGGTTCGTCGCGGCCGGCCCGGCGGCCATCGGCCCGATCCGGCGGCTGCGCGCCTATGCCGGCGCGCCGCTGCCCGATCCGCTGCAGGCCGTTGCCGCCCGGCTCTGGCAGGACGAGGCGCATGTCGAGGCGAGCCGCGCCCTCTATGCCGCGAAATACGCGATCGCCGAGCGCATCCTCGGCGACGTGCCGGGCTGCCGGGTGCCCGAGGCGGGGTTCTTCCTGTGGCTGCCCGTCCCGGACGGCGAGGCGGCCGCGCTGAAGCTCTGGCGCGAGACGGGGGTGCGGGTGCTGCCCGGCGCCTATCTCGCGCGCGAGGTCGATGGGTTCAATCCGGGCGCGGGCTATGTTCGCGTCGCGATGGTGGCGGGTGTCGAGGCGTTCGAGCGCGGGCTCGGGGCGCTGCGGCGGTGCCTTTACGGCTAGGGGGCGGGCAATGGCATCCTATCAGAGCCGGCGGCGCGCGCCGCTTCTCGATCGCTCGACGCAGGCGATGGTCGAGCGTCGCAGCCGCGAGGTGTTCGGCCTGACGCTCATGGGGGTCGGGCTGTTGGTCGCGATGATGCTCGCGAGCTATTCGCCGCAGGATCCGGGTTGGATGGTCGCGACCGACGAACCGGCGCAGAACGCGCTCGGACGGATCGGGGCCGCGGTGGCCTCGACGCTTGTCATCATCGGGGGTCTCGGCGCCTGGGCGATCCCTGCGATCGCGGCGGGCTGGGGGGCGCGTTTCGTCCTCCACGCGGGGCAGGAGCGCGCGGCAGGCCGGCTGTTGTTCGCGGTGCTGGCAGTTGCGCTGGCCTCGGTCTTTGCCGCCACGCATGTGCCTCCCGCGGAATGGCCCCATGCCTTCGGGCTGGGCGGGCTCTTTGGCGACACGATCCTTGGCGCACTCATCGGTGTGCTGCCGGTCGGTGCCGGACTCGCACTCAGGGTGCTGTCGCTCGGGACGGGGATCGGCCTGGTCGCGATGGCGTTCTTCGTTCTGGGCTTCAGTCGGGCCGAGATGCGCGGCATCGGCCGCTTTCTCTGGATCGGCGGGATCGTCGCCTATGATGCGGCGGTGCGGTTGGCGGGGCTGGGGATCAGCGCCTCGGCCCGCGGGGTCGTGGCCGGTGCCGAGGCGGGGCGGGTCCGCCTTGCTGCGGCACGGGCGGCGCGGCCCGAGCCCACACTCGAAACTGCCAAAGGCGCACCCGCCGCAGCCGAGGTCCTGCGGGCCGCGCCTCCGATAGCGGTCCGCTCCGCCTTGCGCGGTCTGCGCGGCCTGATGCCGACGCTCGGGGGGCGACGCGGGGCCGAGCCCATCCCCGAACTGGTCGTGCCCGACCTGCCCGATCCCGACATCACAGCCCCGACGCCCGAGCGCATCAGTGCCCGCATATCGGACGCCATCGCCCGGCAGCGCCGCGCCGATCCGCCGCTCAGTTCCGCGCCCCGCGCGCGGATCGAGGCGCCGCTGTTCGGCACGGTCGCCGATGCCGAGGCCGAGGATGATCCCGAGGACGACGCAGCCGGAGCCGACATCCGGCCTGCCCCAGCATCCGAGGCGCGCCGGGTCGTGCTGCCCGCATCACGCCGGGCGGCATCGCGCCGCGCAGATGCCGAGGCCCAGCCCAGCCTGCGCTTCGATGATGCCGCGGCCGCCTATGAGGCACCGGCGCTGAGCCTGCTCACCGCGCCCAAGACCATCGTGCGCGCGACCCTCTCGACCGAGGCGCTCGAGGAGAACGCGCGCATGCTCGAGAACGTCCTCGACGACTATGGCGTGAAGGGCGAGATC
>JBIKVM010000206.1:0-5224 GCA_044356825.1 Limisphaerales bacterium | reverse complement strand
CGGGAATGGCGGGCTGTTTCGGCATCGGCAGGGCTCCTCGTCACGTCCCGGAAATCCTATCAGATCACGTCAAAACGCGCAGGTTTTTCAGACGTTCCCTTCTTTATCGACATTAGAGCAGATCTCCCAAAAGCACTTGCGTTATACGTGGTGCATTGTCTCACCTCCTGCACGTGCTTGCAGTTGCCGCGGTAGGCGAAGCCTTGGCAGGTGCATTCGAGGTGGCCGGCGCGGCCGAAGGTGACGCGGTAGCGGGCGGCGGGGTCGCGGGTGCTCGTGAACTCCCACTGGCCGGTTTCGGCGAGGGGGGTCTTGCCGGCGTCCTCGCGCGGCCCCGGGGGGCGGCGGCCGGTGGCGGCGAGTGCCGCGATGCGCGCGGCGGCGTCGCCCGTGGCCTGCGCGGCGCGGGCCTCTTGCAGCAGCGCGGGGCCGAGGCTGCGCAGGCGCGCCTCGATCTCGGCCAGCAGGCTCCCCGAGGGGAGGCGGTCGGCCTCCACCGCCGCGATCAGCGCCATCTTGGCCGCGAGCAACTCCGACACGAAGCCGTCGAGCGTGCCGGCCGCGATCATGTATTCGACCGTGACGCGGTGGCGCTGACCGAGGCGATAGCAGCGGTCCTCGGCCTGCGCGTGGTTCGCCGGCACCCAGTCGAGGTCCTGAAAGATCACATGCGTCCCCGCCGTCAGCGTGATGCCGACCCCGCCCGCGATGATGTTGCACAGCGCCACCCGGACGCCCGCCTCTGACTGGAAGCGGTCGACCGCGCGCATGCGTTCCTCGGCCGTGTCCGAGCCCGTGATCGTCACCGCGCTCTCGCCCAAGGCCGCCTTGTGGCGGGCGATGCCTTCGGCAAAGCAGGTGAAGACCACGACCTTCTCGCCACCCGCGACCACGTCGCGGATGCGCTCCTCGACCGCCTTCTGCTTGGCCTTGTGCAGGGCCACCCGCACCTTGGTCAGCCGCGCGAGGAACTCGGTATCGTTGGGCCGCGCGGGATCGCTGGCCGCGAACCACTCGAGGAACCCCTCGACCGCCCCGAAGGCGGCCTTGCTGCCCGAGATGTCGACGGGCACGAAGCTCCTGATCTTGGGCGGGAGGTCGAGCACCTCTTCCTTGCGCCGGCGGATCGAGACCTCCTTCATGAGCAGGTTCAACTCCTCGAGGTTCGAGGCCCCGGTCGTGACCCAGCCGTAGTCGTTGCGATAGGCATCGCAATAGCGCTTGGCGAAGCTCAGGAAGGAGCGCGCCGCCGGGTGGCCGACGCAGCGCAGAAGGTTGAAGAGGTCCTTGGGCCGGTTCGTCATCGGCGTCCCGGTGAGCAGGAAGACGAGGTCGGGCCCGATCAGGGGCGCATGTGCCCCGTCCTGCACCCCGAGCAGTTTCAGGCAGTGGTTGGTGCGCTGCGAGGCGTTCTTGATGAAATGCGCCTCGTCGAGGATGACGCCCGACCAGCCGACGGCATGGAGCCGTTCGGCATGGCGGCCGAGCAGGTCGTAGTTCACGATCACCCAGCGCGGCGCCACGGGCGGGGCGTCGCCCGCGCCCACGACCTCGATCGCGGCGTCGGGATCGAGCATGCGGATTTCGCGCCGCCAGTTGAGCTTGAGCGAGGCGGGGCAGACGACAAGGATCGGCCCCTCGGGCACGCCCGCCTCCATCGCGACGATGGCCTGCCGCGTCTTGCCGAGGCCCATGTCGTCGGCAAGGATGGCGCGGCGCTTGGAGAGCAGGAAGGCCACGCCGTCGGACTGGTGGGGATAGAGGCTGCCCGCGGCGATCCGGTCGATCCCGGGGGCAAGGGTGATGGTCGGTGTCATGTCCGGTCCTCGTCTCTTTAGTGCTTCGGGCAGGATGCCCCGGCGCACAATCTGATCATCAACTGCCGAACCCTTGGGCGGGTCAGACCTTTCTGGCACCTTTGAAGGGGGTCGTGCGGGAAGTGCGATTGAACTTTTCCGCCGCAGGGTCGGGCGCCGCGCCGCGCACATCCATCCGCCAGCGCACCTCTTCGGGCAGCACGATGGCGAGGCGGTCGGTCCGGCGCGCAACCTCGGCGGCAAGGTCGCGGAGGCGCTCGTCCGACCGGATGCGGGCGGTGGCGAAGCGGGGGGTGCAGGGATGCTCGGCCATCTCGAGGCCCCGCGCGATCATCTCCGGGCAGCCGAGGTGGCCCGGGGTCCTTGCGCCGAAGAGGTCGGCGATCAGGTCATGGGCCTCGCACACCGGGTGGTGGAAGGCCCGCCAGAGGTCATGGACCTCGTCGGCGACCGGGATGGGGTGGTGGAGGTCCTCGCCCCCGAACCACCCCGCCTCGATCATCGCCCAGTGGTCGGGCAGACGGAGGGTGTCGAAGGTGCCCGCGCCGAAGACCCGCTCGATCACCGCGCGCCTCACCGTGGCCGGGGGCGCCTCGGGCCCGTCGCTGTGCAAGAGCCACCCGCCGTTCCGGTCGGGCCGGGGAAAGATGAGGCGCCTGCGCGGCTCCGCCCGAAGCGGCACGGGCGCGAAGGCCGCAGCCGGCGGCGCACAGGCGATCGCGCCCAGCGCGGTTGCGGCGGCCAGAAAGTCGCGACGTTCCATCTCGGTCTCCCTCATGGGGCCCGGGAATGATCGCCTGCGGATGGTGCCAACCCCACAGTTGCCGGTCCGGCCACATCCCCTCGCGGGCGACCACCTTGCCGGGTCCGGCAGGTTGGCGAGGACAAAGTCCTCTCTTGATGCTTCCCTACTTATACGCGCCCGAGCACGCCCTGTCGAGCCTGTCGTTCGACGACGGTCCCCCTCAAACCAATCACGAGGCAACTCGGATACGCCTTTGTGGTTTGCTGCCGGCCAAGGTGTAGAGTTCACGACATGATGGCCTGTCGTGCAAGATCGCGCGAGGGCATGACAGGTTCTGACGCCTCCCAATGGTAAACAAATCCTGAAGCGATGCCGCGCATCGAGGCGACCGATTCGTCCGCGCATCACGCGGCACTGGTCGAACCGTGACTTCGGCGCGCGATTGGGGGGCGGCATGGACGGACAGGTCGGTCAGGCGGGGCGGGCGGAGAAGCGCATCTCGGCCGAGGAGGCCAAGGGGCTGCGCACCGCGAAGGAACTCGAGGGGCACCTCGCCTGGCTCGAGAGCTTCACGCCCGCGGCACTCGGGATCCTCGCCATCGCCTCGGGCATCTATACCTACCTCGGCGTCTCCTCGATCCTCGAGGACACCGGCGCGATGAGCTTCTTTGCTGCGGTCGCCTACTCGATCGCCGTCTCCGCCGGGATCTTCGTCTTCTGGAGCTACATGCTCCGACTACTGCCAGCGATGCGGTCCGCGAGCGGTCTCGTGGGGCTGACGGTCTCGACGATGATCGGATCGCTCGCGATCATCGCGATGTCGAGCTGGCTCAATGCTGCCGCCCTTGCCGGGTCGGCAGCGGTCGAGCAGCACCTTGAGCATGCGGTCAGGGATTATCAGAGCGCGCTCGAGCGCGCCCATGACATCGCCCTTTCGGGGCAAGCGCTCGGGCGCGAGGTGCGCCGAGCGAGGGAGGCCTTCGAGGCCCTCGCCCAGCAGGAACGCGCGGGCGAGTTGTCGGGGACGCCGGGCGAGGGGGCGGTGTTTCGCGTCCTCACCCAGAAGACGGAGGAATTGCGCAACCTCGAGGACCAGATCGCCGGGCAGCAGCCGCTGATCGAGACTGCCTTCGAGCAGGGCAATGCCACCCTCGTGCGCATGCGCGCGCTGACGGTGGCACCTGGGCGGATCGATCAGCGCTCGGTCGCTTTCGCCGAGGAGAGCGTGCGCCTCGCCGGAACGATCACGAGCCTCAACCAGTACTCGGTCGCCCCGCTCGTCGCGCGCGCTGCCGAGGATCTGCCGGCCTCGGTGGTGCTGCCCGAACTTGACGGCAGGAACACGACAGTGCGCGACGCGCAATCCTCGACCATTGCCTCGGTCCTGAATGCCCTCGATCAGCGGAGCCGGACGCTGCGGCGCGCGGCAGGCGAGGTACTCGAGATGGAGCCACCGATCGAGACCGCCTACAATCCGATCTCGAGCGCTGATGCGGTGATCCGCTACGCCGGGAACTTCGTGCCCTCCTGGGCGGGCGCCATCGCGATCGACCTCTTGCCCGGTGTCCTCGTCTTCGTGCTCGCGATCGCGCAGGCCGCGATCCGAAAGGGGCGCGATGGTCTCGGGATCGAGGAGACCCTGACGCTCGCCGACCTCAAGGCCGCGATGAACGCCATGCGCGATGTCGAATTTTCGATGGCGGCGGCGGATGCCGAGATCCGCCGTCGCCAGGGTCATGAGCACAGCGCGCCCGGCGCGAGCCCGGTCCCGACGGTGGACTGAGCGGGATGGCGATGGGGTTCTCAATCCAGCGCGGGATCACCGCCATCCTGATCGGGCAGGCCGCACTTGCCGGCTTCCTGCTTCTTGGCGAGCTTGAGGCGCGTCAGATCCCCCAGCGCGCACCGACGCCCGCGGTTTTGCCCGAACCGGTGACCCCGGGCGATCAGCGGCGCACCTATGATGCGGCCCGGCCTCGCACGGTCCTGCGCGACGCGCCCTCGCTGATCCCGTTGCCCGATGACACATCCGAGCGCCTTGCCTTCGTCGAGACGACCCACCCCGATCTCGGACGCATCCTGCTTGTCAGCGGCACCATCGAGGAGGGCGACGCGCGGCGCCTGCGCACCCGACTGCGCGACTTCCCCGCCGAACTTCCGCCCATCGCGCTGCACAGCGGCGGCGGCCTCGTATACGAGGCGATCGAGATCGGCCAGATCTTGCGCGGCCGCGACGCCACGACCCTGATCCTTCCTGGCGCCAGTTGCCTCTCCTCCTGCCCCTACATGCTCGCAGGCGGCGTCGAGCGGCGGGTTTCGCGCAGAGGGGCGGTGGGTCTGCACCAGCATTTCTTCGAAACCCCGAGGCTCATGCCGGTCATCCTCGCGGTTGAGGACATCCAGAAGGGGCACGGCGCCACGATGCGCCATCTGATCGCGATGGGCGTCGATGCCGCGATCATGCAGCATTCGCTCAGCACCCCGCCCGATGACATCTACATCCTCGTCGAGGCGGAACTGGCCGCGAGCGGCCTCGCGACGGAGATGACCGACTGATGGCGGTGCTGGCTTTGACGCGCGCAGGGGGTCAACGCGGTGCGTTACACGACATCTTGACATGTCGCGTTTAACATGCCACATCCCAAACATGGAAAAAGACGGC
>JBIKVM010000205.1:0-5227 GCA_044356825.1 Limisphaerales bacterium | reverse complement strand
CGCCGAGATGGGCGAGATGGGCCTGCTCGGCGTGACCATCCCCGAGGAATACGGCGGGCTCGGGGCGGGCTATGTCGCCTACGGGCTGATCGCGCGCGAGGTCGAGCGGGTCGACTCGGGCTATCGGTCGATGATGTCGGTGCAGTCCTCGCTCGTGATGTATCCCATCCACGCCTATGGCTCGGAAGAGCAGCGGCGCAAGTATCTGCCGGGGCTCGCGCAGGGCAAGCTGATCGGCTGCTTTGGCCTGACCGAGCCCGATGCGGGCTCCGACCCGTCGGGGATGAAGACGCGGGCCGAGAAGACGGCCGGCGGCTATCGGTTGACGGGGTCCAAGATGTGGATCTCGAACGCGCCCATCGCGGATGTCTTCATCGTCTGGGCGAAGTCGGACGCGCATGGCGGCAAGATCCGGGGCTTCGTGCTCGAGAAGGGGATGAAGGGCCTCTCGGCGCCCAAGATCGGCGGCAAGCTGAGCCTGCGGGCCTCGATCACGGGCGAGATCGTGATGGATGGGGTCGAGGTCGGCGAGGACGCGCTGTTGCCCAATGTCGAGGGGCTGAAGGGCCCCTTCGGCTGCCTCAATCGCGCGCGCTACGGCATTTCCTGGGGCGTGATGGGGGCGGCGGAGGCGTGCTTTCATGCCGCGCGGCAATACGGGCTCGACCGGCGCCAGTTCGGCCGGCCGCTGGCGAACACGCAGATCTTCCAGCTGAAGCTCGCCAACATGATGACGGACATCGCGCTCGGCCTCCAGGCCTCGCTGCGGGTGGGGCGGCTTCTCGACGAGGCCAACGCCGCGCCCGAGATGATCTCGATCGTCAAGCGCAACAACTGCGGCAAGGCGCTCGAGATCGCGCGCGCGGCGCGCGACATGCACGGCGGCAACGGCATCCAGGAAGATTACCGGGTGATGCGCCACATGGTGAACCTCGAGACGGTGAACACCTATGAGGGCACGCATGACGTCCACGCGCTTATCCTCGGGCGCGCGATCACGGGGCTTCAGGCGTTCTTCTGACAACTGCGGAGCCATCATGACCCATGCCCCCCACGCCGAGGTGCTCGCCGCCTGCGGCATCAGCCCCGCCGACATCGCCGGTCCCGGCCTGCCGGCCAGATCCGCGATCGACGGGGCGGTGCTCGGCCATGTGCGCGCCGCAACGGTGCCGGAGGCGGGCGCGGCGGTCGCGCGCGCCGCGGCGGCGTTCCGCGTCTGGCGCGAGGTGCCGGCGCCGCGGCGGGGCGAACTCGTGCGGCTTCTGGGCGAGGAGCTGCGCGCGGCCAAGGCGGCGCTCGGCGCGGTGGTGACGCTCGAGGCGGGCAAGATCGTCTCGGAAGGGCTCGGCGAAGTGCAGGAGATGATCGACATCTGCGACTTTGCCGTGGGCCTCTCGCGGCAGTTGCACGGGCTCACCATCGCCTCCGAACGGCCCGGCCACCGGATGATGGAGACATGGCACCCGATCGGGCCTGTCGCCGTCATCACCGCCTTCAACTTTCCGGTCGCGGTGTGGTCGTGGAACGCCGCACTCGCGCTCGTCTGCGGCAATCCGGTGATCTGGAAGCCGTCGGAAAAGGCCAATCTCGCGGCGCTGGCGACGATGGGGATTCTGGCACGGGCGCTTGCGCGCTTCGGCGATGCGCCCGAGGGCCTCGTGCAACTGCTGCCCGGGGCGGGCGAGATCGGCGCGGCGCTCGCGGCCGACGGGCGGGTGCCGGTCGTCTCGGCCACGGGCTCGACCCGGATGGGCCGCGCGGTGGCGCCCGTCGTCGCGGCGCGCTTCGGGCGCTCGATCCTCGAACTCGGCGGCAACAACGCGATGATCGTGGCGCCTACGGCCGACCTCGACATGGCGGTGCGGGCGATCGTCTTTTCGGCCGTCGGCACGGCGGGGCAGCGCTGCACCACGCTGCGCCGGCTGATCGTGCACGAGGATGTCCGCGCGGATCTGCTCGCCCGGTTGCGGCGCGCCTATGGCAGCCTGCGGGTGGGCGATCCGCGCAGCCCCGGCGTGCTTGTCGGACCGCTGATCGATCAGGGCGCGCTTGACGCGATGCAGGCAGCGCTCGCGCAGGCGCGCGCTGAGGGCGGCATCGTCCACGGCGGCGCGGCGGTCGGGACGGGGCAGGGGGGCGCCTATGCCGCCCCCGCCATCGTCGAGATGCCCGGCCAGAGCGCCATCGTCCGGCAGGAGACCTTCGCGCCCATCCTCTATGTCATGGGATACCGCGATTTCGCCCAGGCCGTCGCGATGCAGAACGACGTGCCGCAAGGGCTTTCGTCGTGCATCTTCACCCGCGACCTGCGCGAGGCCGAAGGCTTCATGTCGGCGTCGGGCTCGGATTGCGGGATCGCGAACGTCAACATCGGACCCTCGGGGGCCGAGATCGGCGGGGCCTTCGGCGGCGAGAAGGAGACGGGCGGGGGCCGGGAATCGGGCTCGGACGCCTGGAAGGGCTACATGCGGCGCGCGACCAACACGGTGAACTATTCGGCCGCCCTGCCGCTTGCCCAGGGCGTCAGCTTCGACGTCTGAGGGTGCGGCAATGCGCGCGTGACAAGCGTACGCCCATAGGCTAAGAGCGCCACCAAAAGGTGGGTTAGCCACCGGCGGCGGGGGGGAATCGCCGAGAACCGGTCCGCGAAAGGATGCGCCCATGAAGGCCGAGGTCTTTCTGTCAGAGGACTACCGTCCTGCCGAAGACGAGCCGTTCATGAACGAACGCCAGCTTGAATACTTTCGCCGCAAGCTGATCGTCTGGAAGCAGGAGTTGCTCGAGCAGAGCGCCGAGACGATCGAGGGTCTCCAAGACAGCGCGCGCGCGGTGCCCGACCTTGCGGACCGCGCCAGCGAAGAGACCGACCGTGCGCTGGAATTACGCACCCGCGACCGGCAGCGCAAACTCGTGGCCAAGATCGACGCGGCGCTGCGCCGGATCGAGAATGGCGAGTATGGCTATTGCGAGATGACGGGTGAACCCATCTCGCTCAAGCGGCTTGATGCACGCCCGATCGCGACCATGACGCTTGAGGCGCAGGAGCGTCACGAACGGCGCGAAAAGGTCCACCGCGACGACTGAAGCGCACTGCGCGGACAGGGAAGTGGATGCTGATCGGCGAGGAGATCACGGTCCTCGGGGCCGGTATCGGCGGGCTCGCAGCCGCATTGGCGATGGCGCGGCGCGGGGCTACGGTCGAGATCATCGAGCAGGCGGCCGAACTGGGCGACGTCGGCGCAGGCATCCAGATCAGCGCGAACGGTGCGCGCGTCCTCGAGGCGCTCGGGCTTGGCGCTGAGCTCGCGGTTCGGGGCATGCTCGCGCGGGCGGTCGATCTGTGCGATGGCGATGACGGTGTGCGGCTTGCCCGGATAGACCTCGCCGCGCGCGGCCCCGGAATGGAGGGCTGGTTCCTCCATCGCGCGGACCTCATCGCCATGCTGGCCGAAGCAGCACGCGCCGCCGGAGTGCGGGTTCATCTCGGGCGCCGGGTCGAGGAGGTTCGGCTGTCCGATACGGGCGCCGAACTGGTTGCAGGCGGGCGCGCGCGTCGGGTGAGGCTGCTGGTCGGTGCAGACGGCATCAACTCGCGCCTGCGTGTGGCTATCGAGGGCCCCTCGCGCCCCTTCTTCACCGGGGCGATTGCCTGGCGGGCGATGATCCGGTGCGAATCGGATGCCGAGCCGGTTGCCGAGGTCCACACCGGGCGCGGTCGCCATGTCGTGAGCTATCCGCTGCGCGGCGGGAGCCTGCGCAACGTCGTAGCCGTCGAGACGCGGACCCGCTGGGTTGAGGAAAGCTGGTCGCATCGCGAAGATGCCCTCGCCCTCCGCGCGGCCTTCGCCGATTTCGGGCCGCGCGTGCAGGGCTGGCTGCGACAGATCGAGGATCCCTGGCTCTGGGGGCTCTTTCGCCATCCGGTTGCGCGCAACTGGGGCTGGATCGCGCCATCGGCTCCGGGGCGGGGTGCTGTGCTTTTGGGCGATTCGGCCCATCCGACGCTGCCCTTCCTGGCTCAAGGTGCCAACATGGCGCTCGAGGATGGCTGGGTGCTGGCGGCAATGCTCGCCCGTCACGACACGCTGGCCGAGGCGATTGCCGCCTATGAGCGGCTGCGTGCGCCACGCTGCGCACGAATCGTCGGCGAATCGACCCGTGCCGCTGGAATCTACCACCTGCGTGATCCTTGGCGCGGCATCGTGCATGGGGCGATTGGTGTCGCGAATCGGGTGGTGCCGAAGCTGATCGCGCGCCGCTACGACTGGATCCACCGCCACGATGTAACGCGCGACGTCCTTTAGACGCGTGACGCTTCAGGCAAGGCCGTCGCGCCGGGCAATCATGGCGGCATGGGTGCGGTTCTTGGCGCCGAGCTTGGCGCAGACCGATTTCACGTGCATCTTGACCGTGGCCTCGTTGAGGTTGAGCTCGCGCCCGATTTCCTTGTTCTGCATGCCCGCGCAGACGAAGGTGAGGACGTTCTGCTCGACCGGCTTCAGCCGGCCCGCGGTCGCGGAACCGCCACGGGCGACGCGCACGATGTCGGGGGGCACATAGACCTCGCCCGAGCAGAGGAAGCGCACCGCATTGACGAAGGAACGCACGTTGAGCGTCTTTGGCACGACCCCACAGGCACCTGCATCGATCGCGCGCTCGACCAGCGGGCGGAAGATGCCGCGCGGCGCAAGCAGCGCGACATGGCGCCCATTGGCCTGCAGCAGACGTTCGAGCCCCTCGAGCCCGTCCATCCCCGGCAGTCCGGCATCAACGAGAACGAGGGTGTAGCGGCCGCGGGCCGAGATCAATTCGATTGCCTCTGTGAGAGAGCAGGCCGCATCGACAGCCATGTCCGACTCACTCGCAAGAACGTTCCCGAGCGTCTCTGCGACCAGAAGATGTTCGTCTATCAACAAGATCGACGAGGCGGGACCTCTGGCAGGCAGAAGCCTCGGGGCAGCGGAGGGTTCGTCCATGGCGCTCCAACTCCGACATGTTTCTATCCAAATGACACTTTAGCGCACCTTAGACGCGACACAAGCCCGTCCGGGTGCCACGGCGTGCCTGCGATTTTTTCTCGGTGATGTGATGTTTCGGTGCATTTCTCGCTTGCGGATGATTGGAGTGTTTTGTAGGGAGGCTGGGCTTCGGGGCTGAGAGGTTCTGGGGAAGTGGCCTGAGGGTTGCGGGACTGAGGGGTGTGGGTCGCCCGAGAGATCGGGTGGTT
>JBIKVM010000204.1:0-5242 GCA_044356825.1 Limisphaerales bacterium | reverse complement strand
AGCTGATGACGACGAGTTCTCTTAAGAGCATAATTTAGTCTTATGATATAAATTTCAATCATACGTTTACCATTCGCCTTGCGTTACAAAAAATTTTCTTATAGCCGGCCTACATTGTTTCTTCCCATTACGGTGATGCCATGACCGACGCCGGAGCACAGGCCCCCGCCGTGGACCCCTCTGCGGTCATCGCCGTGCTTGTCGCAGACCTTCAGCCCGATCCGGCCGCGCGGCTGGAACCCTTCCTGATGCTGCTTGACCTCTGCCCGCGCTCGCGCGGGGTATCCTTCATTGTGCTCGCCGACGACCCGACGCTGCGCGACCTGATCACGGCGGGGGTGCGCTGGCGGCGATCGGACTTCGCGGTCGTCCCGCTCGACTGGTCGCAGCCCGGGGCGGGCCCCGTGCCGCTCAGGCCGCGGACGGTCTATCTGGCATCGACAGCCACCGGCGCGCGAATCACGAGAAACGAGATCGGCCCGGGCACCACGACAGGGGCGGCCCGGCAGGCCAATGAGCTGCTCGAGTCGCTTGCTGAGCTGCTCGAGTCGCTTGCAGAGCAGTTCGGCCCCTGCGCCGGGGCCTTCGTGCTGGGCGGAGTCGCCTGGGATGAGGCCACCGAGCGGCTCGACCGGCGGGGCGGGATCGTGGCGCGGGTGACAGGCGGCCCCGAGGGTGCGCGGCAGGCGGTGGCGGCGCTCCTGGCCTCGCTCGGGCGCTGCCAGCCTGGCCGTGTCGCCCACCCCGAAGCGCGCAGCCACGACGCGGAAATGCCCGGAACCGCGACCGATCTGCGCCGCATCCTGCGCGGTCTCGACCAGTCGCTCGTCATGCTCGGCCCCGATTGCACGATCAGCATGTTCACCCCGGCGGCGACGCAACACTTCGATCTGATGGCGCGCGACATCGGGCGGCCGCTCGCCCATTTCGCGGGCCGCATCGTCGATCCCAAGCTGGCCGAGGACCTCGACGAGGCGCGCCGCTCGGGGCTGCCGGTGGCGCGCGACGTGCGCGCGGTGTCGGGGCATTGGTTCTCGCGCCGGATCGATCCGCTGGTCGAGCCCGACGGAAGCTGCGCCGGCCTGATCCTGACGCATCGCGACGTGTCCGAACGGCGCCGCGTGGCTGGGGCGCTGGCACTTGCCGAGCGGCGCGCCCGCGAGGCCGAAACCGAGGTGCGGCGCGTCTTCGGCCTGTACGGCAACGACCTTGCCGTGGCGATCCAGACCGCGCTGATCTCGCTCGACCTCATGGTGGGCGAGAGCGCCGCCGCGGATCGTGCGCGGCTGCGCGATGGCGCCGAGGAGGTGCTCGGGATGCTCGCCCGCTCGGTCGAGTCGATCCTCGCGGTGCAGCGCATTGATGCCGGGGTGCTCAGGCCCGACCCTGTGGCGGTATCGGCGCAGGCGGTGCTGGGGGCGGTCTGCGCAGAACTCAGGGGGCAGGCAGAGTTGCGCGGCATCGCTCTCCGCCTCATGCCGACGCGCGCGCGGATCGTCGGCGACCCGGTGCTGCTTGGCCATCTGCTGCGCCATCTGGTGCAGGGCGCGCTCGAGCTGCATCCGGGCGGGCGGATCGTGGTCGGCTGCCGCCCGCAGGGCGCGCGGGTGCGCATCGTTGTCGCGGCACAGGCGGATGCGGGTGCCGATCCGGCTGCCGTGGCACAGGGCGGCGGTGGCCAGAGCGCGGCATGGATCGTGCGCCGGCTTGGCGCATCGCTGGGGCTTGCGGCGCACGTCGATCCCGACGGGTCGATGCGCTGGATCGAGGCCCCGCGCGCCGATGCCGCGGCGCTGGACGAATCCCCCGCGGTGGACGCGACGGCCGGGATGGCCGCGGCTGAGGCCGGAGCCACGCCCTCCGCGCAAGGCGCGGCGGCACGCATCGTCGGGGCTCGGGTGCTGGTGATCGAGCCCGATGCCCCGTTGCGCAAGGGGTTCAAGAAGCTCCTGCGCACGCAGGGATGCGAGGCGATCGGGGCCGATGGCCTCGAATCTGCACGCCGGCTGATGCGCACGGATGTCGGCCCAGTCGATCTGGTGATGTCGGCCCTGCCGCCCGATGCGGCGACGACGCTGGCGGCCTTTCTCGACGGGTTGCGCCCGCGCGCGACAGGGCAGGGCGTGCCTGTCCTGTTCGGCCGGCCGGGCGCGGCCGAAGGGGTCGCCCCCCTCGCGGCAGGGCGCAAGGTAGTGACGCTGACGCGGCCCGCACCGGCCCGCACCATCGCAGCCCTCGTGCAGGAGATCTTGCACGATGATGACGATCCGCCCCTCGCCGAGGCATCGGCGGGCGCCGCGCGGACGCTCGCCACCGCGGACCCGCCCGAGGCCGATTCGCTGCGGATCACCGCAGCGCCCGTCATCGCGATCATCGCCGAGGATGCGGCCTTTCGCACCCTGCTCGGCGCCGACCTCGCGGCGGCGGGCTGCGGGGTGGTCGGCCATGACGGGGGAGAAGCCTTCCTTGCCGATCCGGACCGCGCGGCCTGCGATGCGGTGGTGATCGATTGCATGAGCGCCGACCACGACGGGGCGGAGGCGCTCGGCATCCTCACCGAGGGCGAGAATACCGTGCCCGTCCTTCTGCTGACAGGCCAGACCCGGATCGAGGGAGTCGTCGCTGCGATCCGGGCGGGTGCGTGCGACGTGATCGTGAAGCCCGCGACGGCAGCCGAAATCGTTGCCCGGGTCCGCGGGTGCATCGCCGAAAAATGCGCGGCAGACCGGCAATCCGCCGGCAGGGACGGTGCGGGCTTTGCCCCGCGCGACGGCCGCAGGCTTGACGGCGGGGCCGAGCGGCCCGTCGCGGCGCGGCTGCGATCCGACCTGCCGCTGACCGATCGGCAGCGGGCTGTCCTCGAGGCCGTGCTCGAGGGCCACCCGAGCAAGGTGATCGCGCATCGGCTCGGGATCAGCCAGCGCACAGTCGAGAGCCACCGCGCCGCCATCATGCGCGCATACGGGGCGCGCAGCCTGACCGATCTGGTCTGGCGCGTGCTTGCGCCTGCTACGGTTACGGAAGCGGGCGAAGCGGCCGCGGCATTCCGCAGCGGCAGTGCCCCGGGGGCCCCACCGCACTAGTAGGGACCGCAGCCAGCGGCGCGTAGTTTCCGATTCTGGAAACGCGGGGGCCAAGGGGGAAAACCTGACCCAGACGGGACCGACCCGCCCCCATCGAAGACCGAGGATTCCACGATGCAACCGCAGATACAGACAACCGCCCGGACGGCGGCCAACCACCCCATGCCGGCTCCACGCGCAACCGCCCACCCCGTCGAGACCGCCTTTCTGCGCGATCTGCGCCAGATTTCGGTCGACCGGATCGTGACGCCCAATCAGGTCGTGATCTCGGAGAATTCCGACGAGCAGACCGTGGGCTTTGTCCTCTCGGGCGTGCTACGCACTGTCAAGACCTTTGCCGATGGCACTGAAAAGGCTGTGAATTTCGTCTATCCGGGCGGGTTCTTCGGGCGCCTCTTCATGCCCTCGGGCTTTACCGTCGAGGCAGCCCGCCTGTCGCGGCTGCGCTGCGCCAATCGTGCCGAGTTCGAGCGGCTCCTCGCCGCCCACCCCGCGATCCAGCAGCGGTTCTTCGAAAAGGCGCTGAGCGATCTCGACGTCGCGCGGACGTGGTTTCTCGACCTCCAGCGCAAGACGGTGCTCGAGCGGCTCGCGACCTATGTGCGGCTTCTCGCCTCGACGGCCCAGCCGGCCGCAGATGGGCGCGACATGCTCAAGCTTCCCATCTCGCGCCAGGACATCGCGCTCTATCTCGGGACGACGCGCGAGAGCGTCTGCCGCGCCTTCCGCCAGCTTGCCGACCGCGAGGTGCTGCGCATCGACGCGCCGCGCCGGGTCGAGGTCGTCGACCGCGAGGCGCTCGACCGCATCGCGGGTGAGCCGATTACCGGCATCAGCCTGAACCGGCTGACCGATTCGGACTTCATCCCGGCCGCCCACATCAACCGGTTGTCCTGAGATGGCGGGCCCGACATGCATTCTGTTGCTCAATGCCGGCGCGGCACGGATCCTGCGCGATGTCGATCGCGACGGCCACGCCCACGGCGGGGATGAGCGGCTCGCCCACCCTGTGTTGCCGCTGCGGGCGCTGATGGCCGACCGGCCGGGGCGGAGCTTTTCCTCGGGCAGCCGGGGGCAGCGCTCGGCGATGGTCTATGGCAGCGACCCCGAACGCGACTCCGAGCGTGCCTTCGCCCGGACCGTCGCCGCGCGCCTCGAAGAGATCGCGCAAGACGGGGGCATCGGTCGCCTCGTGATTCTCGCCGACCCCGAGATGCTCGGCCTTCTGCGCGATGTCTTGCCCGAGTCGATCGGCGCGCGCGTCGTCCACGAAGAGGCGCTGAACCTGCTGAACCTGCCCGAACCCGACCTGCCAGCAGCGCTAGTGCGGGCGATGGCGGACAAGGCACCGGGCTTCGCGCGCTGATCGGGCAGCGGGCGGGGGGCATCACCCCCCCCCGCGTCGTCGCGTCGCCGTCAGAACCACAGATCGCGCAACGGCTGGCGCAGCGCCTTGGCGACCTGGTGAACTTCGCCCTCGGACAGCCGCCGGCGCAGCAGGTCGAAGACCGCCGCGATCGCGCCCTCGGCATCCTCGAGCGGCTCGGCCGTGAAGTGCGCGGCGATGCGCCCCACGAATTCGGCCTTGCCGCGGGGCCGGGCGGGTGTCCCCGACGGATCCCAGCCCTCGTAATAGACCCCGCGGATCAGCACCGGCAGTTGCGCGGCCAGATCGGCGGCCTCATCGACCGTGAGGAAGTCGCGCAGCGCGTGCAGGGTCTCGCGCAGGAGCATCCAGACCCGTCCCCGTTCTGCCCAGCCGAGCGCGGCCCCTAGATCGTTGAGCCACTCTGCCGCCACCTGCGGCGCATGGTCGAGGGTCGTGATTCCGGTGGGTGCCATGTCGAACTCCGTTGCGATGATGCGGCTGACCCTGCCGCTCCGCGCCGCCGCCCGCATTGACCGCGGTCATGCGCTGGACGCGCCCTGCCCCGCCCCGTGGTCGCCATCACACCGCGCGCGCCGCTGCCGGTGCACCATGGCCACCCGACCCCCACCCCACAGCCGACGGAGCAGAGATGGCCAAGGATCCCAAGACCCCGCCCGAGATCGACATGATCCTGAGCTGGCGGAACATCGACCCCTCGCCCGCGCTTGCCGAGCTTGCCGCGACGCGCGCGCGGGCGCTCGCGCGCTTTCATCCCGGGATCTTGCGACTG
>JBIKVM010000043.1:0-17845 GCA_044356825.1 Limisphaerales bacterium | reverse complement strand
ACCGCAAGGGCTCTTGCGGTCGCGCGGGGGGGCGCTATTCTAAAGCTCACCTCGGGGCGCCCTTCTGGGCTGAGACGCGCAAGCGGACCCGTTGAACCTGAACCGGTTAGGACCGGCGGAGGGAAGGTCGAAGGTGCCGCAGCGCCTGCCCCCTCCGCAGCGAAGACCACGAAACGGAGGCGACGATGCGATATCTTCTGGCGGCAACTCTTGCGATTGCTCCTCTGACAGCCCGGGCCGACGTGCCCGTGCTGACGGTGCTGGCCTATGACAGCTTCGTGTCCGAATGGGGCCCGGGGCCCGCGATCACGGCCGGGTTCGAGGCCGTCTGTGCCTGCAAGCTCGAGATCATCGGCGCGGGCGACGGCGCGGCGCTGCTGGCGCGCGCGCGGCTCGAGGGCGGGCGGGGCGCCGCCGATGTGATCGTTGGCCTCGATTCGAACCTCGTGGCGGCGGCACGCGGAAGCGACCTTTTCGCCCCGCACGGGGTCGAGGCCGATCTCGATCTGCCCGTCGTCTGGTCCGATCCCGATTTCCTGCCGTTTGACTGGGGGTGGTTCGCCTTTGTCCACGACCGCACGCGGCTGGCCGATCCGCCCGCGGATTTCGAGGCCCTCGCGGCGTCGGATCTGCGCATCATCGTGCAGGATCCGCGCTCATCCACGCCCGGCCTCGGCCTCGTGATGTGGGTCGAGGCCGCCTATGGGCCGCGCGCCGCCGAGATCTGGGCGGGCCTTGCCGACAACATCGTGACGGTGACGCCCGGTTGGTCCGAGGCCTATGGGCTGTTCCTCGAGGGCGAGGCCGACATGGTGCTGAGCTACACGACCTCGCCCGCCTATCACCTCATCGCCGAGGGCGACGACAGCAAGGCCGCCGCGCCCTTCGCCGAGGGGCACTACCTTCAGGTCGAGGTCGCGGCGATGCTGGCCGGGTCGGACGCCCCCGATCTGGCGCGCGCGTTCCTCGCCTATCTCGTCTCGGACGCCGCGCAATCGGTCATCCCCGAGACGAACTGGATGTATCCGGCCGTCACCCCGGCCGCCGGCCTGCCCGAGGGCTTCGCGACGCTCCACCGGCCCGAGCGGTCGCTCTATCTCGAACCGGGAGAGGCCGAGGCGTTGCGCGGTCCGGCGGTCGAGCGGTGGCGCGGCGCGCTCTCGCGCTGAGCCCTCCGGCCTGGCCGGGGGCGGTCGCGGCGGGGGGGCTCGCCGCGCTCTGCCTCGGCACGCTTGCCGTGCTGGCGCGCGCGGGGCAGGGGGGCGCGGGGCAGGGGGGCGGCGGCCTTGGCCCGGCCGACATCGCCGCCATCCGCTTCACCCTCTCGCAGGCGGCGCTGTCGGCCCTGCTGTCGCTCGCGCTCGCGGTGCCGGTGGCGCGCGCGCTGGCGCGCCGACGCTTTGCCGGGCGCGCGGCCTTCGTCACGGCCCTCGGCGCGCCCTTCCTTCTGCCGGTGATCGTGGCGGTCCTCGGGCTGGTCGCGATCTTCGGGCAGCGCGGGGCGGTCAACGCCGCGCTGGGTGCGCTGGGGCTGCCCGCGGTCGATGTCTACGGGCTGGGCGGCGTCGTGCTCGCGCATGTGTTCCTCAACCTCCCGCTTGCGGTGCGGATGATCCTGCACGGCTGGCAGGCGATCCCGGCCGAGCGGCTGCGCCTTGCCGCGAGCCTCGGCTTTTCCGCCCGCGACGTCGCGCGCCACATCGAGCGGCCGATGCTGCGCGCCGTGCTGCCGGGCGCGCTGCTTGCGATCTTTCTGGTCTGCCTCGGGTCGTTCGCGGTGGCGTTGATTCTCGGGGGCGGACCGCGGGCCACGACGGTCGAGCTTGCGATCTATCAGGCGGTGCGGTTCGATTTCGACCTCGGGCGGGCGGCGCTGCTCGCGCTCGTGCAGGCGGGGCTCTGCGCGGCGGCGGTGGTTGCGGCGGGGGCGATGGCGGCACCGAGCGGCTTCGGCCCCGGTGCCGGGCGGCGGATCGAGGCCGTTCCGGGGGCGGCGGGCCCGGTGGCACGCGCGGCCGATGCGCTCGTCCTGCTCGCCGCGGCCGCGCTCATCTCTGCGCCGATCGCGGCGGTGGTGGCGCGCGGCCTGCCCGAGATCGCGACGCTGCCCGCCCCGGTCTGGCAGGCGGCGCTCCGCTCGGCCCTGATCGCGCCCGTCTCGGCGGCGGTCGCGGTCGCGGGTGCCGTCGCGCTGCTCGGCCCGATCCTGCGCGGGGGCGCGGGGGGGCGCGCGGCCGAGGTTGCCGCGATGCTGCCCGTCGTCGCCTCGCCGCTCGTGCTCGGGGCGGGGCTCTTCCTCCTGCTCTTTCCGGTCATCGCCCCCGACCGGGTGGCGCTGGGCGTCACGGCGGTGCTGAACGGGGTGCTGGCGCTGCCCTTCGTGCTGCGGCTCCTCATCCCGCCCGCGCGCGAGATCGCGGCGACGGAGGGCCGCCTTGCCGCGGCGCTCGGCCTTTCGGCCGCGGGGTTCTTGCGGCTGGTCCTTCTGCCGCGCCTGCGCCGGCCGCTGGGCTTCGGGGCGGGGGTGGCGGTTGCCTTCGCGATGGGCGATCTCGGCGTGATCGCGCTGTTTGCGACCGAGGCGCCGACGCTGCCCTTGCAGGTCATGCGCCTGATGGGGGCGTTCCGGATGGATGAGGCGGCGGGGGCGGCCCTGCTGCTCGTGGTCATGGCCTTTGCGGGCTTCGCGCTCTGCGACCGCTGGGGAAGGGGGGGCGATGCTCAACCTTGACGGGCTCGTGATCGAGGCGGGCGATTTCACGCTCCGGGCCGACTGGTCGGTGCCGGCGGGGGCGCGTGTGGCGCTGATCGGCCCCTCGGGGGCGGGGAAATCGACGCTGCTCGGGGCGATCGCGGGCTTCGTCGCGCCCGCGCGGGGCCGCATCCTGTGGGAGGGGCGCGATCTTGGGCCGCTGGAGCCCGGCGCCCGGCCGGTCAGCATCCTCTTTCAGGACCAGAACCTTTTTCCGCACCTCGATGTGGGGGAAAATCTCGGGCTCGGGATCTCGCCCGCGCTGCGGCTCGGCCCCGAGGACCGATCCCGGATCGCGCAGGCGCTGGCTCGTGTGGGCCTGCCGGGGGCCGGGGGACGGCGGCCCGGAACGCTGTCAGGGGGCGAGGCGGCGCGCGTGGCGCTTGCGCGCACGCTGCTGCGGCCGCGCCCCATCCTTTTGCTCGATGAGCCCTTCGCGGCCTTCGGACCGGCGCTGAAGGCCGACATGCTGGCGCTGGTCGATCGGATCGCGACCGAGACGGGCGCGCTCGTGCTGCTTGTCACCCATGATCCGGGCGACGCCAAACGATTCGCCGGGATGTGCGTTTTCGTCGATGGCGGAGTTGCGCTGCCGCCCGTGCCGACGGCGCACTTCTTCGGCGAGGCCCGCGGCGCGCTGCGGGCTTATCTGGGCGACGCGCCCTAGCGGCAGCGCTTGTCGGCCTCATCAACTGCGGCGGTGAAGCCTTTGAGCGAGAAGGTATCGCTCACCTCCGTGCCGCGCGAGGAGCGGGCCGTCAGCACAGCCTCGGATCCAGCCTTCATGGCGCGCACCAGTTCCTCGTCCTGCTTGGGGTCGATCGCCCAGGCCCATTCGTCCATGCCCGTCGCGGCATCGCCCGGTGCCAGATCGAAGTTGCGGTCGCCCACGCGCGCGACCGGCGCTCGTTCGGGCCCGAGTGCATAGCCGGCGTTATAGGAAACGACGCCACGCTGTGCGGGGTCGGTTTCGGGATAGAAGCTCACATAAAGGATCCCGCGGAAGTCGGCCGAGGGCGGCTCGCCGCGCCGCACCTCCTGATCCTTGCCGTCGCGGCGAGCTTTTACAGAGGTTGCGCGCGAAACGGCGAAGCATTGCCTTGGGCTCGCCTGCACGAAGACATCCCAGGCATTGAAGGTCGCATCGGGCTTGGCCTCGCCCAGAGCCTGGGCACCCGCCGTCCCGACCAGACCCAAAACCAGCCCCGCCGCCACAAACCCCAAAGTCGCGCGCATGTCCTCGTGCCTCCGCCCCTGATTCGCCGCTAAGACGCCCGTTGGACCTGCCAGTTCAGCGCACTGGCGGCCACGACCCGGGCGCACTAGGTTCATCTAACGCGAAACCTCGGGCGCGGCAAAGCCCCGGCGGCGGAAAATCGCGCAGAGGTGAGGGAGAGAGCGCCGATGTCGGGTGCATGCGATCTGGTCGAGGTCTGGCGCGGCGATATGGTCGAAAGCCGCCACGCCGGCCACGCGGTGGTGATGGATGCGGGCGGCGCGGTCATCGCCGAATGGGGCGCGCCGGATGCGCCGATCTATCCGCGATCCTCGTGCAAGATGCTGCAGGCGCTGCCGCTGGTCGAGAGCGGCGCGGCGGCGGGTCTCGATGACGCGCGCCTCGCGCTTGCCTGCGCGAGCCATCAGGGTGCGCGGCTCCATGTCGATGCCGTCTCGGCCTGGCTTGCCAACATCGGCCGGACCGAGGCGGATCTGCGCTGCGGCGCGCAGGAGCCATCAGATTATGCCGAGCGCGATTCGCTCATCCTCGGCGCGGCCCGGCCCTGCCAGATCCACAACAACTGCTCGGGCAAGCACACGGGCTTTCTGACGCTGGCGCGGCATCTGCGCGCCGGCCCCGAATATGTCGAGATCGACCACCCCGTGCAGCGCGCCGCGCGCGCGGCCTTCGACGAGGTGACCGACCTCTCGCTGCCCGGACACGCGATCGACGGCTGCTCGGCGCCGAACTTTCCGACGACGACGCGCGCGCTCGCGCGTGCGATGGCGGCCTTTGCCGGGGCCGAGGGGCGGGCAGGGGCGCGGGCGCAGGCGATGGTCCGGCTGACGCGCGCCATGCGCGCGCATCCCGATCTGGTCGCGGGCGAGGGGCGCGCCTGCACCGAATTCATGCGCGCGACCTCGGGCCGCGCGGCGGTCAAGACCGGGGCCGAGGGCGTCTTTGTCGCGATCCTGCCCGAGCGCGGCCTCGGCATCGCGCTCAAGATCGCCGATGGCGCGACGCGCGCGGCCGAGGCGGCGATGGCGGGGCTCCTGATCCGGGCGGGCGTGCTCGACCCCGCCCACCCGGCCGCTCTGCGCCGGCTCGGCGGTCCCATGCGCAACTGGCGGGGGTTCGAGGTGGGCGCGGTGCGGCTCGCCCCGGGATTTGCCGACCGTCCGCTCTGAGGCGGCGGCCCGCTTGCCCATGCCGGCCCGAGCCGGTATGACCGCGCGGTCCCGCACCCCCCCGAGAGGCCGACCATGCGCGCCGAAACCCAAGGCATTGCCGAAGCGATCCGCAAGTCGCTGAAGCTGCTTGCGCAGCGCATGGATTATCCCACGGCCGCCCACCGGCGCGAGGAATTCGACGCCATGATCGAGGCGCCCGATTTCTGGAACGATCCGGCGCGGGCGCAGAAGATGATGCGCGAGCGGCAGGCGCTGATCGACGCGATCGGCACGCATGACCGGATCGCGGCGGGCCTGCGCGACAATCTGGAACTGATCGAGCTTGGCGAGGCCGAGGGCGACGCGCAGATCGTCGCCGAGGCCGAGGCCGCGCTGCGCGCGCTGGCCGAGGATGCGGCCGCGCGCGAGCTCGAGGCGCTGCTTGATGGCGAGGCCGACGGCAACGACACCTTCCTCGAGATCAACGCGGGCGCGGGCGGCACCGAAAGCTGCGACTGGGCGGCGATGCTCGCGCGGATGTATGTCCGCTGGGCCGAGGGGCACGGCTACGCGGTCGAGCTCGTCTCGCAGACCTCGGGCGAGGAGGCGGGCTATCGCTCGGTCGCCTATCGCATCAGCGGGCGCAACGCCTATGGCTGGCTCAAGTCCGAGTCGGGCGTCCACCGGCTCGTCCGGATCTCGCCCTATGATTCGGCCGCGCGGCGGCATACCTCCTTCTCTTCGGTCTGGGTCTATCCGGTGGTTGATGACAACATCGAGATCGTGATCCCCGACAACGAGATCCGCATCGACACCTACCGCTCTTCGGGCGCGGGCGGGCAGCATGTGAACACGACCGACTCGGCCGTGCGCATCACCCACCTGCCGACCGGGATCGTGGTCACGAGCTCCGAGAAATCGCAGCACCAGAACCGCGCCAACGCGATGGCGGCGTTGCGCTCGCGGCTTTACGAACTCGAATTGCGCAAGCGGACCGAGGCGATCACCGCCCAGCACGAGGCCAAGGGCGACGCGGGCTGGGGCAACCAGATCCGTTCCTATGTGCTGCAACCCTACCAGATGGTGAAGGACCTGCGCACGGGGGTCGAGACCTCGGACACGCAAGGGGTGCTCGACGGCGACCTCGATGCGTTCATGGCGGCGACGCTGGCGCAGGATGTGGCCGGCAAGAGCCGGGCCGAGGCGCGCGGCGAGGGCTGAGCGCCGCGACGCTTGCCAAGCGGCGGGTCGGGCGGCTAGCCTGAAGACGTCTAAACTGTCGGCCGTGCCATGTCGCCAGACGCCCCGGTCTTTCGTCCCCTCTCGCGCGCGGATCTCTCGGCCGCCCTGACCGCCGGCTGGCGCGATTTTCGCCGCGCGCCGGCCTTCGGGCTGTTCTTCGCGGGGGTCTATGTCGCGGGGGGGGTCTTCCTCGTCTGGGTGCTGACGACGGCGGGCCAGATCTGGTGGACGATCCCGCTGACGCTCGGCTTTCCGCTGCTCGGCCCCTTCGTCGCGGTCGGCTTCTACGAGGTCAGCCGCCGCCTCGAGCGGGGCGAGGCGCCGCGCTGGCGGGCCGTCCTCGGCGTCATCGCGGCCGAGCGCAACCGCCAGATCCCGACCATGGCGGCGGTGATCGTCGTCTTCTTCCTGTTCTGGAACTTCGTCGCGCACATGATCTTCGCCCTCTTCATGGGGCTTCAGGTGATGACCAATCCGACCTCGTCGCTGACGGTTTGGCTGACGCCGAACGGGATCGGGATGATCGTGCTCGGCACGGCGGTGGGTGCGGGTTTCGCGACGGTGCTCTATGCGCTGTCGGTCCTGAGCCTGCCCATGCTGCTCGACCGCGAGGTCGATTTCGTGACCGCGATGCTCGCGAGCCTCGCCTGCGTGCGTGCGAGCTCCGGGGTGATGCTGGGCTGGGGTGCCTTCATCGCCGCGTGCCTTTTTGCGGCGATGTTGCCTGCCTTTCTCGGTCTTTTCATCGTGCTGCCCCTCTTTGGCCACGCAAGCTGGCACCTCTATCGATGCGCGACAGGCCGGCGCGAAGGCAGCTAGTCCGCTGGAATGGACGCGGAACCGATGCGGGCCACGATCGCGCGCCGCGCCGCCGTGGTCTCAAGATCTGACAGCGAGATGGCTTCGTCGGCATTGCCACGCGCGAGTTCGCGCCACGCATTGGCAATGGTGGCGCGCGTTTCGGCAATGCGATCCGTCCTGCCCGCTTCGCTCAGGATCGCGGTCATGACGTAGTGTCGGCGAAAGAGCACGAGCGCCTGCTCGGCGATCGTGCGGTTGCGCAATGTGCGCACGATGGCGGAGCGGAAGGCAAAGAGCCCCTCGGCGAAGGACAGCCGGTCGGAGACATCGATGCGCTCGATCCTGCGCAGCAGATCCTCAAGACGCGCGCGCTTTGCGTTGGTCGCAAGATCACCGATCATCGCCCGGTCGAGCCAGGGCTTCGCCTCGTAGACATCGAGCAAGTCGCCCGTGCCGAAGGGTGTGACGTGAAAACCCTGATTGAGGCGCGCCTCGACGAAGCCGTGTGCCTCGAGGGCGCGCGCCGCCTCGCGCAGGGGGCCGCGCGATACGCCGAGCGCGCGCGAGAGGTGCACTTCGTTGATGCGATCTCCGGGGCGCAGCATCCCGGTTGCGATCATGCGCAAAAGGTCATCGCGCAGGCTCTCAACCTTGCCCGTGCGCGAGCGCGCGTGCGGGGCCTTTGCTGCGACTTCCATTGCCCGTCTATGTCCCATATGATTCGGCCATTAAGAAAGCCGATATTTTGCATGAAGTTAACATCATGGCGCCCTCATGCAACACCGGTTGCGACGACGCGCCCAACTCCTGCCCCAACCCCGCCCAACTTCTGCCGCCCCCGACCCGCAAGGGAAACAGGCACGGGGGGGGCGAGATGGCTGATCCACGCAGGGCCGCATCCATCATCATCAAGCGCAAGAAGGTGGTCGCCGGCGGTGGCCATCACGGTGGCGCCTGGAAGGTCGCCTACGCCGACTTCGTGACGGCCATGATGGCCTTCTTCCTGCTCATGTGGCTTCTGAACGCCACGACCGAGAACCAGCGCAAGGGCATCGCGGACTATTTCAAGACGACGATCCCGCTCGTACGGATCTCGGGCGGTGGTGACGGCTCGTTGCAGGGTGACAACGTCATGGCCGAGGACGTCATGGCCCAGAGCGGCGAGGGCGCCCTTGCCCCCGAAGCCGACCCCGCACTGACCGGCGCGCTGCCGGGGGGCGCGACGTCGGGCGATGCGGCCGGCGAGCAGCGCAGGCTCGAAGAGGTCGCCGAGAAACTGCGCGCCTTCACCGGTGACAGCATGAAGCTTGAGCAACTCATGCGCCATGTCTCGACCCGGATCACGGAGGAGGGGTTGGTGGTCGAACTCTTCGATCTTGAGGGCGCACCGCTGTTTGCGGCTGATTCCGCCCTGCCGGAGCCGATCCTGCGTGACCTCATCGGCATGGTTGGAGAGGTATTTTCTATCGTTGCCAATCAGGTGGCCATCAATGCTCATGTGAAGGCTTATCCGATCACGATGATCGACAACCCCGCCTGGCAACTATCGGCCGACCGCGCGGACGCAATCCGCGACGCTTTCGGCGCTACGGCATTGCCCGCGGCGCGCATCGAACGGCTGAGTGGCTTTGCCGACCGCCGCCCAGCCGTCGCCGACCCGATGGCCGTGCGCAACAACCGCGTGGAGATCGTGCTTTTGCGCAAGCGATCCTGAGGGCGTTAGGCGCGCGTTAAGTCCAACGGGTCATGTTTCGGCCCGATCGTGCAGTCAGAATTGGAAAGGCAGAACGGATGACGATTTCCTCCTCGCTCAACGCAGGGATCGCGGCGCTGGTCGTCAACGGCACCAAGCTTGGCGCCATCGCCGACAACATCGCCAACGCCTCGACCAACGGCTACAAGCGTGTGGACGTCGACTTCAAGACGCTCGTCGCCCCGGCCGCCGGGGGCTCGGCCTATTCCGCGGGCAGCGTGCGGGCGATCGCAACGCGTGCAATCACCCGGCCGGGCCCGATCGAGGGGTCGACGAACGCGACCGACATCGCCGTGATCGGGCGCGGATTCCTGCCTGTGAGCACGGTCGACGAAGTGACCGGGGCCGGAGAGTTCGGATCGGTCCGCCTGATGACCTCGGGATCCTTCGCACCCGACAAGGACGGCATCTTGCGCACGGCGACAGGGCAGGTCCTGCTCGGCTGGCCCGCCCTTCCCGACGGCAGCATGCCCAGTTTCCGGCGCGAGGTCGTCGATGATCTCGTGCCCGTGCGCGTGGACATGAACCAGTTCGTCGCCAACCCCACGACCGAGGTCGATCTCGGCGTCAACCTGCCCGCCACCGCGACGATCGCCGGTGCCCCGGGCGATCCGCTCGACATGACGGTGACCTATTATGGCAATGTCGGCACGGCCGAGGTGCTGACCATGACTTTCACGCCCGACGTTCCGGCGACGGGCGCCTCAAACACATGGACGCTCGAGATCTCCGACAGCGCCTCGGGCGGCGCCACGATCGCGAGCTACACGGTCGTCTTCAATGCCACGCAACAAAACGGCGGCACGCTTGCTTCGGTCACCCCAATCGGCGCATCGCCGGCCTACGATCCCGTGACAGGGCAGGTTCCGCTTGCGGTGGGGGGCGGCGCCATCTCGCTTGATCTCGGGCCTGTCGGAAGTTCGTCGGGCCTTGTGCAACTCTCGGACAGTTTCGTGCCGGTGTCAGTGCGACGCAATGGCTCTCCGGTGGGCAACATGGTCGGGGTCGAAATCGACAATTCCGGCATGCTCTATTCGGTCTCGAGCGAAGGCTTCGCGCGGCTCATCTACCAGGTCCCGCTCATCGATGTGCCGAACGCCAACGCGCTCGTGGCCAACAGCGATCAGACCTATCAGTTCTCCTTCGCGGCCGGGAACTTCCAGCTCTGGGATGCCGGAACGGGCCCGACCGGGTCGATCGCAGGCTTTTCGCGCGAGCTTTCGACTGCTGAACTCGGGCTCGAGTTGACCGACCTCATCCGCACGCAGCGCGCCTATTCCTCGGGCGTGAAGGTCGTCCAGACGGCCGACGAACTTCTACAGGAGACCAACAACCTCAAGCGCTGACCCGCGACAGGAAGACCTGAATGAGCCTCAATAGCGCCATCTATCGTGCCGCCTCGGGCCTCGGCATCGCGTCTCGCTCTGCCGAGGTGATCGCGGGCAACGTCGCGAACGCCCGGACCGAAGGTTATGTCCGGCGCGAACTCGTGCCCACGGCAACGCCGGGTTCGGGAGGCTATGGCGTGCGCCGGCAGGTCGATCAGGGGCTCTTGGCCGAGCGGCGCGTGAGTGATGCCTCCGCCGCGGGGGCGGAGGTGCGCGCGACCTTCGATCTTCGGTTCGAGCAGGCCATCGGCCTGCCGGGCGATCCGGGCAGCATCGGCGGGCGCATCACGGCCTTCGAGACGGCCCTGACCGAGGCCGCCGCCACCCCCGACAGCGCGGCGGCGCTCGGCTCCGTCGCGGCGCGCGCGCGTGACCTCGTCGAAGGTCTGCGTGCCGCGACCGCCGCGGTGCAGGAGGGGCGCCTTGGCGCCGAGACGACGATCGCGCGCGACGTATCGCTTCTGAACGAGACGCTCGCGCGCATTGAACGCAGCAACGCCCAGATTCGCACCGCCCTTGCGCACGGGCGCGACACGGCCGCGCTCGAGGATCAGCGTCAGACGATGATCGACCAGATCGCCGAGATCGTTCCGCTGCGCGAGATCGCGCGCGAACAGGGTGAGGTCGCGCTCTATTCCACGGGCGGGGCGGTGCTGCTGGACGGGCGCGCCTCGGTCATCACCTTCGACCCCGCAGCGGACATCGACGCATCCGTGACCCGGGATGGCGGGCAACTCGGCGGGATCAAGATCAACGGTTGGGAGGTTTCGACGCAAGAGCCCAACGGCCTTCTGCGCGGCGGGCGGCTCGAGGCCGCCTTTGCGGTGCGCGATGCCGTTGGCGAGGCCGCGCAGGGCCGCCTCGATGCTCTCGCGCGCGGGCTGATCGAGCGCTTCTCGGATCCGGCGATCGACCCCACGCTTGCGCCAGGTGACGATGGCGCCTTCGTCGACACCACTGCAAACCCCTTCGATCCCGCGGCAACTCAGGGCATAGCGGGGCGGATCGGCGTTTCGACCGAAGTGGGGGGAGATATGGTCTGGCGCTGGCGCGCCGGGATCGGGGCCACCTCTCCGGGTGAGCCGGGCGCGCCTCACATCCTTCTGGCCATGCGCGAGGCTCTGGTCGAGCGCCGGCCCGAGCCAGGTGCGGCACCGGGGGCGGCGCATCTGTCGCTTGGCGGGCACGCGGCCGAGATGCTCTCGGTCGCCGGCATGGCGCGTCTCGATGCCGAGGGGCGGGCCGATTTCACGCGCGCCCAGCAAGTCCATCTGCGCCAGCTCGAACGCGAGGGTGGCATCGACACGGACCGCGAGTTGCAGATGCTGCTGCTCGTCGAGCAGCACTACGGCGCCAATGCCCGCGTCGTGCAGGCGGTGGATGGCATGCTGCAACGCCTGATGGAGATCTGACGATGGATTCACTCGGTCTTGGCGATCTCGCATCGAGCGGTCTGCGCGTGCGCCAGACTGCGGCGCTGAAGCGCCTCTTGGCTCGCCACGCCGAAGAGGTGACGACGCGCACGGTCGCCGATCCGGTGCGCCATCGCGGCGGCAACATGTGGCCGCTTGCCGATGTCGAGGGTGCGATCACGCGGATCACGTCCTGGACGCGCAACGGCGACATCCTACGCAGCAGGCTCAGTGCGATCGAAACCGCCCTCGACACGATCACGACCGTGGCCGAGCGCAGCGGCGCGTCGATGATCGGGGCCGGAGAGCTTGGCAGCGATGCGCAGGTCACCGTCGTCGCGACCGAATCGCGCGGTGTGCTGGAGACGATGATCAGCACCCTCAACCTGCGGCTCGGCGATCGCACGCTGCTGGCGGGCTGGGCGAGCGACGGGCCGGCGCTTGCCGATGCCGACTCGATGCTCGATGCGATGAAGGGCGCGATCGCCGCGTCGGGTGCGGTGGGGCTTCGGGACATCGTGGACGCGGTCGATGCGTGGTTCGCCGATCCCGATGGCTTCGGCACGTACGGCTATCTCGGCGGCCCGTCGAGCGAGGGCGGCGTCCCGGTCGCCGAGGGCGAGGTCATGGCAACGCCGCTGACCGCAGCCGATCCCGCCCTGGTCGAGACGCTTCGGGCGGTGGCCCTCGGGGCGCTCGTCGATGCCGGGGTGGGCTCCGGCAACCCGGTCCTTCGGGCGGGTCTTGTCGCCGAAGGGGGGCGGGCACTGATCGAAGGCGCGCGCGGACGCGTCGCCGTCGCCGCCGAGATCGGCGCGGCGCGCATGCGCCTCGACCTCATCATGCAGCGCAATTCGGCCGAGGGCGATGCGCTGCAAGCCGCGCGCTTGTCCATGCTCGAGGTCGATCCCCTCGTCGCCGCCTCAGCCCTCACCGAGACCGAGACGCAGCTTCAGGCACTCTATGCCATCACCGCGCGCCTGTCGCGCCTCAGCTTCGTGAACCAGTTCTGATGTTTCGCCTTTTCTTGCTTCTCGGTGCCCTGCTGTTGCCCCATATCGCCGTCGCAGCGCCCGTCCGCGTCAAGGATCTCGTGCAGTTTGACGGGGTGCGGGGCAACGACCTCGTGGGGTATGGGCTTGTCGTCGGCCTCAACGGCACCGGTGACGGCCTGCGCAACGCTCCCTTCACCGAAGAGATCATGTCGAGCCTGCTCGAGAGGCTCGGCGTCAACGTCACGGGCGAGGATTTCCGGCCGCGCAACGTCGCGGCCGTGATGGTGACGGCGACCCTGCCCGCATTCGCAAGGGCGGGGGGGCGGATCGATGTCACGGTCTCGGCCATCGGCGATGCCAAGAGCCTTCTTGGCGGAACGCTGATCATGACGCCGCTTTCGGGCGCGGACGGACAGATCTATGCCGTGGCGCAGGGGCCGATCATCGCGGGCGGCGTCGCCGCGCAGGGCGAGGCGGCCGAGGTCGTGCAGGGCGTGCCGACCTCGGGCACGATCCCTGCGGGCGCAAGTGTCGAGCGGGAGATCGATTTCGACTTCCGCACGCTCGGTACGCTCCGCCTTGCGCTGCGCAGCCCCGATTTCTCGACCGCAGTCCTGATCGAGGAGGCCGTCAATGCCGAGCTGGGTGGCACGGCGGCCCTGATGCTCGATTCGGGAACTGTTGCAATCGATGTCGCCGCGACCGGCGCCCGATCACCCGCCCATCTGATCGGGCGGATCGAGAACCTCTCGATCGAGCCGCAGATGCGGGCGCGCGTTGTCGTCGACCAGCGCTCGGGCACGATCGTGATGGGTGCGGATGTGCGCATCAGCCGCGTCGCCGTGGCGCAGGGCAACCTCACCCTGCGGGTCGAGGAGGAACCAGTCGTCGTCCAGCCCAACCCCTTTTCCCCCGGTGAGGCCATCGTGTTGCCGCGCTCCGACGCCGGGATCGAAGAGGAACCGGGGGTCGGGCTGGCAGAAGTCAGGGGGGGCACGAACCTCTCGGAGATCGTCGCGGGCCTCAACGCGCTCGGTGTCAGTCCGCGCGACATGATCGACATCCTCAAGAGCATCAACGCGGCCGGCGCTCTGCACGCCGAATTCGTCGTGCAATAGGCGGCCGATCGCTCCTCAGGTGGGGCTTTCGACGACATGCACCTCGGTGCCCCAGTCGCGGCAGCGCGCCGCGAGGGCTGCGGGCAGGGGCGCATCGGTGAAGAGCGCATCGACATCGGCCAACGAGGCGATGCGCACGGGCGCGCTGCGGATCAGCTTGCTTGCGTCCGCCACCACGAAGGTGCGCCGTGCCCGCCGGATGATCGCGCGAGAGACATCGACCTCGGCCAGATCGAAATCGAGCAGATCCCCGTCGGCGTCGATGGCCGAGGCGCCGATCACGGCGATGTCTACCTTGAACTGCTCGACGAAGCCCTTGGCGAGGCCGCCCGTCAGGCCCCCGTCGCTGCGCCGGAGCGCGCCGCCCGAGACCATCACCTCGCAGCCCTCGTTTGCGGCAAGGATGTTGGCGATGTTGAGGTTGTTGGTCACGACCGTCAGGTTGCGGTGGCCGAGCAGCTCGCGCGCCACGGCCTCGGTCGTCGTCCCGATGTTGAGGATGAGGGCCGCGTTCTCCGGAATGGCGGCCGCGCAGGCGCGCGCGATCGCCGATTTCGCGGGTTCGTTCATCCGCCGCCGCGCCGCGTAGCCGATGTTGGCCACGCCCGTGCGCGCGACCGCACCGCCATGAACCCGGTCGAGGTGCCCGGCTTCGGCCAGTTCGGTCAGGTCGCGCCGGATGGTCTGGAGTGTCACATCGAAACGCCGCGCGAGATCCTCGACCACGACGCGCCCTTCGGCGCGTACGATGGCAAGGATCTCTCCCTGACGAAAGCCGAGCGCCACACCTACCCCCAAACGCGCGGGCCGATCTGTCGGCCCGCGCCTGCAGCCGCCCCCGGCGGCGCTGTCAGTGTGTCATGAAAATCGGAACCGGCGGCTTGCGCAAGAGGCTGCGCGTCGCACCGCCGAAGATCGACTCGCGGAAGCGCGAATGACCATAGGCGCCCATCACGAGCATGTCGGCGTCCCGATCCTGCGCATAGCGCGTGAGCACCTCGCCCACCCGCGGCAGGGTGCGCGGGAGGATCGCGATTTCGCAGGGCACCCCGTGGCGTGCGAGCATCTGCGAGAGCAGGACGCCGGGATCGGGTGCGTCCGCCCCCTGACTCGGCGGATCGATGATCGCGATCGCGACATCGCGGGCCCGCTGCAACAGCGGCAGGGCCCTGCGGACGGCGGCGAGGGCCTCGGCAGACTGGTTCCACCCGATCACGATGCGGTCGGTTCCCGGTGCCGTGTCCTGGCCCGCGGGAAGGATGATCGCGGGGCATTCGCCTTCGAAGAGCACGGCCTCGACGACCGCCTCGGCCTCGGGTTGGGCAGCATCGCCCGTCGGCGCTCCGAGCAGCGCAAGATCGGCAAAGCGTGCATGACGCGCCACGATCCCCGCGATGGCTCCGACTTGGCCCACCTCGGTGTGCACGGCCCAGCGGATGTCCTCGGCCGCGAGCACACCCCGCACGGTATCGGCGACGGCGACGGCATCGCTCTGCGCGCGCTCGATCATCTCGCGATAAAGGATCGGGGTCGTGGCGGGATAGGCATAGCCAACCTGCGTGCGATCGACGCCCAGTGCGATCACGTCGAGATGGGCATCCTCGGCGCGCGCCATCCCGATCGCAGCCCGGAGCGCGGCAAGGCGGGCGGCACCGGGGCGCGGGTCGGCGTCGGGTGCGGGTGTCACGACGGTCAGCAGGGTCTTGTAGGACATCTGGGTAAACTCCGTTCAGGTGAAATGCGATCGGGCGAGCGTTGCGCGTTCTGCGTCGTGCCGCCTTGACGCGGATCAAGTCGCCGCCCTGCTGCGCTGCGGCGAACTTGACGTGGATCAAGGCCTTCCCCCTCGGTCAGGGGCCAAAAGGGCCCAAGGAAGGGGTTCGCGTCACGGCGGGCCTCGAACCCGCAACGGGAACGACGAACGAGGGACCCCGGATGTTCGAGTATTTCAAACTCCTCGCGCTCGGCGCGGTGGCGGTGCTTGCGGCCATCGCCGCGAACCATGCGCGCGATGCGGCCTATATGGTCAACGCGCTCACCATCATGCTTGCGGCGGGCGCCACTTTCCTGTGGACTTTGCGCCAGATGGAGGAGCCGGGCCGAGCGGCGCCGGCCAACGAATACATGGACGGGGTGATCCGCGCGGGCGTGATCGCGACGGCCTTCTGGGGGGTGGTCGGCTTTCTCGTTGGCGTCGTCATCGCCTTCCAGTTGGCCTTTCCCGCGCTCAACTTCGAATGGGCGCAGCCCTATCTGAACTTCGGGCGGCTGCGGCCCTTGCATACCTCGGCGGTGATCTTCGCCTTCGGGGGCAACGCGCTCATCGCGTCGTCGTTCTACATCGTGCAGCGCACCTCGGCGGCGCGGCTCTGGGGGGGCAACCTCGCGTGGTTCGTCTTCTGGGGCTATCAGCTGGTCATCGTGCTCGCCGCGACGGGCTATGTGCTGGGCGCCACGCAATCCAAGGAATACGCCGAGCCCGAGTGGTATGTGGACTGGTGGCTGACCATCGTGTGGCTGGCCTATCTCGCGGTCTTCCTCGGCACCATCATCCGTCGGCGCGAGCCGCACATCTACGTCGCGAACTGGTTTTTGCTGTCGTTCATCGTGACGGTGGCGATGCTGCATGTCGTCAACAACCTCTCGGTGCCCGTCTCGGTCTTCGGGTCGAAGTCGGTGCAGCTGTTCTCGGGCGTGCAGGATGCGATGGTGCAGTGGTGGTATGGCCACAACGCCGTCGGCTTCTTCCTGACGGCGGGTTTCCTCGGGATGATGTATTACTTCGTGCCCAAGCAGGCCGAGCGGCCGGTCTACAGCTACAAGCTCTCGATCATCCATTTCTGGGCGCTCATCTTCCTCTATATCTGGGCGGGCCCGCACCACCTGCACTACACCGCGCTGCCCGACTGGGCCTCGACCCTCGGGATGATCTTCTCGATCATGCTGTGGATGCCCTCCTGGGGGGGCATGATCAACGGCCTCATGACCCTCTCGGGGGCCTGGGACAAGCTGCGCACCGACCCGATCATCCGCATGATGGTCGTCTCGATCGGCTTTTACGGCATGTCGACCTTCGAGGGGCCGATGATGTCGATCAAGGCGGTCAACTCGCTCTCGCACTACACCGACTGGACGATCGGGCACGTCCATTCCGGCGCGCTCGGCTGGAACGGGATGATCACCTTCGGCGCGCTCTACTTCCTCGTGCCGCGGCTGTGGAACCGCTCCGGCCTCTATTCGCTGCGGCTGGTCGATTGGCACTTCTGGCTCGCGACGATCGGGATCGTGCTCTACGCGGCCTCGATGTGGGTCACGGGCATCATGGAAGGCCTCATGTGGCGCGAGGTCGATGCGAACGGCTTCCTCGTCAACGCCTTCGCCGACACCGTCTCGGCCAAGTTCCCGATGTATGTCGTGCGCGCGCTGGGCGGGACGCTGTTCCTCATCGGGGCCGTCATCATGTGCTACAACCTCTGGATGACCGTCACCTCGGTCGGCCAGAAATCGACCGCCCCCGCGGCGATCCCGGCGGAATGAGGAGGACGGACCATGGCGATCCTTGACCATCACAAGAAGATCGAGACGCACGCGACGCTCCTCCTGGTGCTCAGCTTTCTGGTCGTCACCATCGGCGGGCTCGTGCAGATCGTGCCGCTCTTCTATCTCGAGAACACGATCGAGAAGGTCGAAGGCGTGCGGCCCTACAGCCCGCTCGAACTCGCGGGCCGCGACATCTATCTGCGCGAGGGCTGCTATGTCTGCCACAGCCAGATGATCCGCCCCATGCGGGACGAGGTCGAGCGCTACGGCCATTACAGCCTCGCGGCCGAGTCGATGTACGACCACCCCTTCCAGTGGGGATCGAAGCGCACGGGGCCCGATCTCGCGCGCGTCGGCGGGCGCTATTCGGACGAATGGCACCAGGACCATTTCCGCAACGCCAAGTCGGTGGTGCCTGAATCGGTGATGCCGCCCTACGGCTTTCTCGAACGCACG